>NZ_CP157575.1:1142500-1442500 GCF_051628905.1 Asaia sp. BMEF1
CACCCCGATTGGTATCAGCATAACTCGCATAAACCTCGGTCATAACCCGATTCACGAGAGGGATATTTTTCAATCCGTCAGGACGCGTGATCACATTAGTAATCATCGTATTCGCCAAGGCAATCAAATCAGTACCACTCGAATAGAGGGGATCTATGAATCCTGCGGCTTCCCCAGTCAATGCCCAGCCATCTGACGAAATATATTTACTCGCGATATAAGAATAATTTCGCATCATTCCAAAATCCAGAATATCGACAGAACGCTTATCAAGATAATTCTGAAGACGCGGCTCATTTTTAGAGAGCCAAATTCGAGAAAGAGGATAAGAACTCATATCAGAAATACTATGAACACTATTATCGAATACGATACCTATGCTCGTTACTTCTTCGTTTATCGGAATAATCCAGACCCAGTATCCATTACCCGCCAAGTGAGTTGTGCTACATCTGCGATCACGCGAGTCGCGAAACGGGTTACTCTCATCAGAAGAATGGATAAAATCGTTGATATCGATCTTGCCTCCCACACGAAACCAAACCGCAGAATGGTCTAGACCTGATTGTTTCTGCAATCCCAATTTTTTCATGAGAACGCGGCCGCGTCCAGATGCATCAATTACCCATCTTGACCGACACGTGCTAACGTTTCCGTTATGGTCCCTTATGGAGACAATTTGATACTCATCTTGTTTTTCACAATCTAGAACACGGCTGCTTTCTACCAATTTGACAGCCCCACCAAGCTTGTTACGCAAATGGTTTTCCAGCTTGCCTCGATCAATCTGAAAGGTCACATGCTGGGGGAAAATACCTACACCGATCTCGCGGTAGGGAGCCTCATCGATCAGGCTATCTGTCTGGATAAAGCGCATGGCCATCTTGCGCAGATGTTCGTCCTGCAAGTAATCCCGGCATCCGATGGTATCTGCAAGATAATAAGCACCAATCTCTATAGTAGACTCGCCAACCTTGTGGACATGCTCAGGACAGGGGAATTTGCGATTATGAACGATACAAATATCAAGTGTCGGGTCTTTATCTAGCAATTGCTTCGCCAGGGTTAGGCCAGCGAGTCCCGCGCCGATAATCAAAACGTCACAAGCAGCTTTTGGGAAGTTTTCAGACAAGATATTTACTCGATTTTTTTGAATACATTATGTTGCACCCTGCCTGAGGGCGGGTTCACAGTGTTTACCTAATCAAACATCCGCAAAAATCAAGAAAAAACTTCAGATTCATGATGCGGTTTATTTCATTACTACAGATATTAGGACACGCCTCCCAGCACGGCCATCGCTGTCTGTCTCCAACGAAACCTCAATTAACAAGATAACGGAGACGAGCCTGTCAATGACGAAGGCCACATGAACAAGCCCGCCAAAAGAGACTCACATTTCAAATGCGAGACCTAGAGCTGCCAGTGACTTAC
The DNA here is from genome assembly GCF_051628905.1 of Asaia sp. BMEF1. Taxonomy (GTDB): domain Bacteria; phylum Pseudomonadota; class Alphaproteobacteria; order Acetobacterales; family Acetobacteraceae; genus Asaia. The sequence goes on from NZ_CP157575.1 coordinate 1,143,935, forward strand.
ATCCGCCCACGGTGCCGGTAGGCACACCCTCTCGCCTGAGAATCTCAACCTTGCTTTTCCCGGCGCTTTTGCTCGACAGGTACAGCAAAGACACTGTCTCTCAAGCAACCGACATCAGCACCGATCACCGCGACAGGCACGCACCATGATGGGCGTCCTCGCTGGACTGGATCGTTCGCACGAGCATATAGGAAACGGTATGTGCGTCGTTACAGAATTCCATGACGACAAATGTCGGCAAGCACGCATCCATATCTGGATCACACATATCGACCAACGGGTTTTCTGCATGTTCCCCTTCCCTAAGAAAAGGTGAAGGACTATCTAGACAAATGAGAAGTGTTCTCAGGTGACCTTCGGGCCAGTTAATGTAGGCGTACTATCCCATGACTCTCGACACCCTCCCGAAGGGATCCTACGCAGTGATCAGTCAGGTGGTCCCTCGTATGGATAACGACCCGATAGCTATGCGTCTTGGTGAGCTCGGCTTCATACCGGGTGCGCCGGTCGAGATCGTGGCGACCGGCCCTGTCGGCCATGATCCAATCGCCGTGCGTCTGGGTTCCACCTGTTTCGCCCTTCGCCGTGGCGAAGCCTCGCGCATTACGCTCAAACACGATCTCTGAAGCCGTATGAATGCTGTTACCCCGCCGGAAACGGCCACAAAACCGTTAAGGGCTGCCCTCGTCGGCAATCCCAATTGCGGCAAGACCTCGCTTTTCAACCAGTTAACCGGCAGCCGGCAGAAAGTCGCCAACTATGCCGGCGTGACGGTTGAACGCAAGGAAGGGCGGTTTACCACCCCCCGGGGCCGCGCTGTCAGACTGCTCGACCTCCCCGGCGCCTATAGCCTGAGCGCCACCAGCCCCGATGAAGATGTCACGCGCGACGTCTGCACAGGGCGTCACGCGGTCGAGAAGCAGCCCGATCTGATCATCTGCGTCGTTTCCGCCAGCAATCTGCGCCTGCATCTGCGTTTTCTGCTCGAACTGGTCCAGCTCGGTCGGCCCATGCTGGTCGTGCTCAACATGATGGACGAAGCCGCCCGTATCGGTCTCAAGATCGACGTCCTCGGCCTCGCTGCGGCCATTGGCGTGCCGATCATACCGACCATCAGCCTACGCAAGAGCGGTGTGACCCATTTGCTCGACGCGCTTGAAAAGCCCGAATTCCAGCTGCCCCCTGCCCTGCCCGAGGGCGTGGATCTGCACGCGCAGGTCGGCACACTGATCGCAGGCTTCACCAATGAATCGTCGCTCAAGAGCGACAGAATGGCCGACAGGCTCGATCGCTGGTTTCTGCATCCTCTCTGGGGCCCGATCATCCTGCTGGTCGTGCTCTTCTTCATGTTCCAGACAGTCTTCGCCTGGGCGCAGCCGATCATGGACGCGCTCGAGGCGGGGATCACGTCGCTTGGCGAGATGATCGTCTCGCCCCTGCCTCAGGGGCTGCTTCGCAGTCTTCTGGCAGACGGGGTGATCGCAGGAGCGGGCACGGTCATCGTCTTCCTGCCTCAGATCCTGATCCTGTTCCTCTGGATCCTGACGCTCGAGGAAACCGGCTATCTCCCGCGCGCGGCCTTCCTGCTGGACCGTATCATGGCGCTCGCCGGGTTGAGCGGTCGCTCGTTCATTCCCCTTCTATCGAGCTTTGCCTGCGCCATTCCCGGCATCATGGCGGCGCGCACCATCCAGAACCCGCGCGACCGACTGGTAACGATCCTGATCGCGCCGCTCATGACCTGCTCGGCGCGGCTGCCCGTCTATACGCTGCTGATCGCCGCTTTCGTGCCGCATCGCACCGTGCTGGGTTTTCTGGGGTTACAGGGGCTGGTTCTGTTCGGTCTCTATCTCGTGGCCATCGTCAGCGGTATCATCGCGGCACGCCTCATGACACGTGGCGTGGAGTCTGACGAGCATCCTCTGATGCTGGAGTTGCCTCCCTATCGCACGCCAAATCTCAAAAGCGTGGCACTGGGTCTGTGGCAGCGCGCTGTCATGTTCCTGTCGCGGGTCGGCACCATCATCGTCTCGCTAAACGTTCTGCTCTGGGCGCTGTCGAGCTTTCCTTCGCCGCCCGCCAACGCGCCGGGAGCCGCCATCGATTACAGCCTGGCGGGCATGATCGGCCACTGGATGCTGCCAATCTTCGCCCCCATCGGCTTCAACTGGCAGATCTGCGTCTCGCTGATTCCAGGCCTTGCCGCACGAGAGGTCGCTGTCAGCGCGCTCGCCACCGTCTATGCGCTGGGCGCCAATGACGACACGGCGGCCAGCCAGCTCATGCCGCTGCTCAGCGCGCATTGGAGCATGGCAACGGCTTTCTCCCTGCTCGCCTGGTATGTGTACGCGCCGCAATGCATCTCGACCCTTGCCGTGATGCGTCGAGAGACGCGTTCACTCAAGGTCGTTCTGGGCGCCGCTGCCTATCTGTTCGGCCTTGCCTATGTGGCCGCGCTGCTTACCTATCATGTGACACGCGCCCTAACAGGAGCCTCCTCATGATCCAGAGTCTGATCGTCATCGCCCTCGTCGTGGTTGCCCTGCTCTTCTGGCTGAACAGACTTTTCCCCGTTCACGCAACACGCCTCAAGGCGCAGCTCGGCATTGCCCGGCAGACCGCGCCCGGCGGAGCGCCAAAGAAAGGTTGCAATGGCTGTGACGGCTGCAAGGGTGGCGGTTGCCATTAGGCCCCTCGCAATGCCCGGACTCTGCTAGGCGCTCCAGGCACAAATCGCGCGACACGGAGCTTGTGAGAGGGTAGCCTTGCCCGGTTCATCCGCGAGAGGCGATTTCGCGCGCGGCGACATGAACGGGCAGCCTCGCGAAGCTAGCCCGCTTCAGCCAGTCACTCCGCGCTATCGGCACGCTCTATGAAGTCGCGCACCTCGTGCAGATCTTTCATAATCGCATGAGCCTTGCCGATGATTTCCTCGTTCGGTGCCATGAGATCGGGAACCACGATCACCCGGATACCAGCCGCGTGAGCGGCGCGGGCGCCGTTATGGGAATCCTCTACCGCCAGACAATCGGCCGGGTCGATCCCGATTGCCGCAGCTGCCCTCAGATAAGGCTCAGGGTCGGGCTTGCCGCATGTCACGTCGTCCCGCGTCACGATGGCGTCGAAACGCTCATATAGACCGACATGACGCAGATGGGCATCGGTGCGGGCCCGGCTCGACGAGGTCGCAATGGCGCGCGGCAGTTTTCGGGCGTCGAGATAATCGAGAAGCGGCACGACGCCCTGTTTCATGATCAACCCACCCGCCTCAACCAGCTCGTGCATACGTTTGTCCTGCGCGCGGAACAGCGCTCCAAGGTCGACTTCCGGCCCGTAGGTTTCGACCACAAGGCGTGCGCAGGCATCGCCTGGGAGACCGATCATCTGACGGGCGAAACCGATCGGCATGTCATGACCCAGATCCCGCGCCGCCATGACGAACGCATCGAGAGAAAGCGTCTCGCTATCGAGCAGAACGCCATCCATATCGAACAGGATAGCGCGTATCGGGCCGGGTCCGGTCATGAAATTCCTCCTTGTGCCATCAGGATGCCGCCACAGAAACGCAAACGGACCCTGACCGCCCTCCACCTTGCCCTATTCAGGCCGACAGACCAACCGTGCGGCCAGCTCTGCGACAACAAAGGCGGCAATGATCTGAGGGCGCTTGTCACGAGGCCCCTGCGCCCCGATGGGACAGACGAGCGTATCGATCTGTGCCTGACTAAGCCCGATATCGCGAAATCCGGCTTCGAAGCGCCGCCTCTTGCTGCGTGATCCGATCAACCCGACATAGGCCAGATCGCCCCGCTCGAGGGCTGCGGCCACGATCAGCGCATCGAGCGTATGGCTGGGCGTCATGACCAGAGCCCCATCGCCGGGTTTCAGACTGGCGATCTCGCGCTCCCATTCATCGGTCACGCAGGTCCGCACGCCTTCGGGCACAGCACCGAATTCCTCCGCCCGTGGATCGATCCAGCGCAGGGATAGCGGCAACAGAGACGCCGCCTGCATAAGCGCGCGCCCAACGTGACCAGCGCCGAACACCGCGAGAACCGGCCAGGACAGACGCTGCGCCCTGATGGACCGTAATTCGGCATCGAGATCGAAAACCGGCTCGTAGCGGATCACCACCACCCCGCCGCAGCATTGATTGGCCTGCGGCCCCAGAACGAAGCGGCTTTCCTCTCGCCCGGCCTCCCCTCGCAGAATCTGCCGCGCACGTGCCAGAGACTCCCATTCGAGCTGGCCACCGCCAATGGTGCCAGTCTGGGCCGTCTCGGTCACAAGCATGAAGGCCCCCGCCTCTCGTGGGGTCGACCCTCTGGCCTCTGCCACCACCACGCGCAGCACGGCCACAGCCTGGCGCTGCCAGGCGTGGATGAGATCGAAATCGATCAGGCCGAGGCTCCATCGGCATGCTGTGCCTGCACGCGCATGACGGTTCGCAGCAGTGTCTCCGGCGTTGCCGGAGCATCGAGAGAAGGACAGGTGCGATAGGCGCTCAGGCTCGCAATGGCATCCGAGAGCGCATGAAGCACCGCCACGCCATGGCACAAAGGCGGCTCACCCACGGCTTTCGAGCGATAGATGGTTGCCTCACGATTGGGCGCGCCCTCGAGCAGCGCCACGTTGAAAATACGCGGCCGATCCGAACAGGCAGGGATTTTATAGGTGCTCGGGGCATGGGTCCGCAGCCTTCCCTGTGCATCCCAGACCAGTTCTTCGGTCGTCAGCCAGCCCGCCCCCTGGACGAAAGCCCCCTCGATCTGGCCGATATCGATGGACGGATTGAGCGACTCCCCCGCATCGTGAAGGATATCGACACGATCGATGGTGTTTTCGCCGGTCAGCAGATCGAGCGTTACCTCGGCACAGGCGGCACCATAGGCGAAATAATAGAAGGGCCGCCCCCTGCCTGTCGCCGCATCCCATGAGATTTTGGGCGTCTTGTAGAAACCGCTGGCCGAGAGCGAGATACGGGCGAAATAGACCTGCCAGACGAGATCACGAAAAGAGACGATTTCCTCTCCGATCCTGACCCCCTCCTGCGTAAAAACGATCCGCTCCGGTTTCACCTGCCATTTCTCTGCGGCAAAAGCGATCATGCGCCCTTTGATCTGGGTAACCGCATCAAGCACCGCCATGCCATTCAGATCGGCCCCGGAAGACGCCGCCGTTGCCGAGGTATTGGGCACCTTGCCCGTAGTGGTGGCGGTAATGCGGACACTTTCGGCCGGCAGGGCGAATTCGTGTCGGACGATCTGCACCATCTTGGTATGCAGCCCCTGTCCCATCTCCGTACCGCCATGATTCACCTGCACCGAACCATCGGTATAGACATGCACCAGCGCCCCAGCCTGATTGTAATGGGTCGCCGTGAAGGAAATGCCGAATTTGACCGGAACGAGGGCAATACCCTTGCGCAGAGTCCGGCTCGTGCTGTTGAAATCGCGCAAGGCCTGTCGGCGCGCACGATAATCGCAGCGTTCGGCCAGTTGGGTCATGACCAGATCGGTAATCGAGTCCTCGACCACCATATGATAGGGCGTCACATTACGCTCGCCCGTGCCGTAGACATTGCGCAGACGCACATCGAGCGGGTCCATGCCCGTGGCAAACGCGATTTCCTCGATCACGCGCTCGGCGGCGATGATGCCCTGAGGCCCGCCGAAACCACGAAATGCCGTGTTGGACTGCGTGTTGGTCTTCAGAGCGAGCGAGCGAAACCGCACATCGGGGTAGAAATAGGCGTTATCGGCATGAAACAGGGCACGATCCGTCACCGGGCCTGAGAGATCGGCTGACCAGCCGCATCGGGCAGCAAGCTCCATATCCACAGCCAGAATATCACCCTGATCGGTGAAGCCGATATCGTAGCCCACCTTGAAATCATGGCGCTTGCCGGTGATGACCATGTCATCATCACGATCGAGGCGCATCTTGGCAGCCTGCCCGGTCAACTCGGCCGCCAGTGCCGCGAGACAGGCGCAGCCATTGGCCTGCGATTCCTTGCCGCCGAACCCGCCGCCCATACGCCTGATCTCGGTTGTAACGAGATGATGCGGCCGCCCCAGCACGCTGGCCACGAGATGCTGCGTTTCGGAGGGATGCTGCGTGGAGGACCACAGACGCATCTCGCCTGCCTCGCCGGGCTGGGCCAGCGCCACCTGCCCTTCGAGATAGAAATGCTCTTGGCCGCCAATAGTCAGACTGCCCTGAAGCCGCCTTGGCGCAGTTTCGAGCGCAGCCGCCACATCGCCACGCGCCATGGTGAGCGGGCGCCAGACGACGGCACTGCCATTGGCTTTCGCACTATCGATATCGAGAATGGCAGGCAGTTCTTCATAAACGATACGCGCCAGCTTGACCGCGCGTCTGGCAATGGCGCGCTCAGTCGCCACCACGGCAAAAATCGGCTGGCCGACATGCTGCACCAGATCCTGCGCCAGAAGCGACTCGTCATTGGCATGAACTGGGCTGGTCTGGTTCTCGCCGGGAATATCGCTAGCAGTCAGCACGCGCACCACGCCCGGCAGCGCACGCACGGCGGAAAGATCGACCGAGACGAGCCGCGCATGAGCCTTCTCGCTCAACCCCGGCACAACATGCAAAAGCCCCTTGGGCTCGGGCAGATCGTCGATATAGAGCGCCCCTCCCGTGACGTGCAGCACGGCACTTTCATGCTTCATGTCGCGGGGCGACTCAGTCGTAGCGGTAACGGGAGACAGCGCATCGGGCGTGATCTGCTCAGACATGAACGAGCCCTCCTGCCTTGGCGAGGCGCGTCATCTCTCCACGGCTCTCCTCGAAGAAACGGGTTAGCAGATTGGCCGCGACGGTTTGACGATACCAGGCGCTGGCGCGCATATCGCTCAACGGGGTGAAGTCCTCTGCCAATGCCAGACGCGCCGTTTCGAGCGTGGCCTCGTTCCAAGGCGCGCCGATCAGAGCTGCCTCTGCGCGCGCAGCCCGACAAGGGGTTGCTGCCATGCCGCCGAAAGCCAGACGCGCCTCCATCACGTTTCCACCTTCGTCCAGACGCAGCGCGAAAGCGGCAAGCACAGCGGAGATATCCTGATCGAAACGCTTCGAAATCTTGTAGCTGCGATAGAAAATGTCTTCGGCGAGTGGAGGAATGCTGACGGCCTCGATGAACTCACCCTCCCGCCGATCCTGCCTGCCATAGGCCAGAAAATACCGCTCGAGCGGGATCACGCGCCTCTCTCCCCCGCAACGCAGATGCAGCATGGCCCCGGCGGCAATAAGCGCCGGTGGGCCGTCACCGATAGGCGAACCATTGGCGATATTGCCGCAAAGCGTCGCGCTATTGCGGATAGGGGTCGAGCCGATGCGCCCGATAAGCGCACCGAAATCGGGCAGCAGCGTGGCCAATGCTTCACGTGCAGCATCATAGGTAACTGCCGCCCCGATATGGAGCCCGTCCTTATCACGCTCGAGCCGCATCAGATCGGGGCATTGTCCAATAAAGGCCACCTGCGGCAGGGAGCGCATGGCCTTGGTTACCCAAAGGCCGACATCGGTAGCCCCTGCCACGATCAGCGTCTGGGGATGAGTCTCTAGATAAACTGCCAGCGAGTCTGCGCTGGCAGGAAGAAATATCGCTCCATGGGTCGTCTCGACCGACACATCCTCGCCGTCCTGCAGCGCTGCGAGTTTTGCTCCAAGTCCCGCAAGCGCGGTTTCGAAAGGGCTGTCCGGTGCAGCGAGCGCCTGCTTCATGGCGCGCACGATCGGCGTATAGCCGGTGCAGCGGCACAGGTTGCCGGAAAGGGCCGAATCAATCGCGGCATCATCATCCGATCGCCCGTCTGCGTTGCGATAGGCGACCATCGACATCACAAAACCCGGCGTGCAGAAGCCGCACTGCGCGCCATTGAGGTTGACCATCGCCTCCTGAACAGGATGCAGCGCAGCCGCTTGACCGACATCCTCGATGGTAAACAAGGCGGCGCCGTCGAGCATCGGCAGAAGCTGGATACAGGCGTTGGTGGCTTTGAGAACCAGGCGATTCTGGCGCAAACGCGCGATAATCACCGTGCAGGCGCCGCAATCGCCCTCGTTGCATCCCTCTTTCGTGCCTGTGCGGCCCTCATGACGCAGCCAGTCGAGCAGGGTCTGGTCGGGGGCGACGTCGGCCAGACTGACGAGGCGCTCCCCCATATAGAACCGTATCGACTGACGCATGAGGACCCCTTCAAAAAGCGGAAAGCAGAGGAATGAAAGGGCTCGACCCCTTCGCCATTTCCTGAAACTCTTGTATGATTGGGAGATTCGACGTCAGAGAACAATCAGGAATATTGCATTTCCTGCCTTGTTCTCGCTTCGAACTGCGCCTAAGGCTCCACGGCCATTCCAAACGCAAGAGGATCACAATGAAATCCACTGATCTGATCGACCGCATCGCCGCCGCTACCGGTGGCACCAAGGCCGACGCCAAGACCGCCCTCGACACCGTCTGGGCCAGCATCATCGACGCCGCCACCAAGGGCGACGAAGTCTCCATCCCGGGCTTCGGCAAGTTCCAGGTTCGCTCGACGGCAGCTCGCCAGGGCCGCAACCCGAAGACGGGCGAGACGATCGAGATCGCTGCTTCCAAGAAGCTCAGCTACTCCCCGGCCAAGAACGTCAAGGACGCGCTGACCGGCAAGTAAGCCGATCGAGGCGTCTGTCGGTCGAGGGTGGTTGCCGCCCCACCCGGACGCCCAGGATCAGGCCGGGTTCCAGCTTCTCTCGAGAAGGGGGCCCGGCCTCTCCATTCGCCCAGGTCGGATTTGCTAACCACCTGCGGCGCAAACAAGAAATACCATTAAAAAGCGCTCTCATCCCCGCAGCGATGCTTGCAAAAGCGGACGGGTTTCGTCACGTTCCGCGCTATGGTGCCCCGCTTTCTACCCGCTCTTCTCGTCGCTTTCCCCATCCTGTCTGCCCAGGCCGAAACGCCCGAGGCTCAGGCAACGGCGCGTATCTTCGATCATATACGCAGCGATCCAACCCGTCTGACCCTGTTCATGCGCAGCTTCCCGAAAGGGGGCGATCTGCATAATCACCTTGCAGGTGCTATCCCGGCAGAGAGCTTTCTCGACTGGGCCAGCGAAGACGGACTCTGCGCGTCACTCTCGCAGGGGCGCATTCTCCCCACCAAATGCCGCCTTGCCACACCGGGCGATATTCCCGTCTCGCAGCTCAAGGCCCATGACGACGCGCGCTCCGTCATGATCGATTCTCTATCGATGCATGATTTCGTGCCTTCGGCCACAGACCGCTCCGGGCACGATCACTTTTTCTCGACTTTTGGACGCTTTGCACCGGTTCTTGCTGCCCATCAGGGCGCCATGCTGGCTCAGGCGCGCGATCAGGCCGCCGCCGATCATGTCGTCTATCTCGAACTCATGATCTCGCCCGGGCTGGGCGCCATGGTGAAGGCTGGCGACCAGCACCCGCTGCACGATCTCGACCTCGCCGCCGCCCACGAAGCACTCGCCGAAGAACGCCCCCGCCTCGTTGCCGAAGCACGCCATGAGACGGATGAGATGGAGCATGACGCGCGCGACATCATGCAATGCGACACGCCCGCCGCCCATCCGGGCTGTGCCGTGACGGTGCGGTATCTGTTTCAGGCCATACGCACCATGACGCCTGCGCAGGTCTTCACCCAGCTCGATGCGGGCTATCAGCTCGCCCATGACGACAAGCGCTTCGTGGGGCTGAACTTCGTTGCCCCTGAAGACAACGCTGTCGCCATGGCCGATTACAGCCTGCATATGCAGATGTTCGCCAAGCTGGGCGCCCTTTATCCAGACGTGCGGCTGAGCCTGCACGCTGGCGAACTCACCCCCTCCCTCGTTCCATCGAGCGGGCTGCAAAGCCATATACGCGACGCCGTCGAAATCGCAGGGGCAGAGCGCATTGGCCACGGTGTGGATATCATGTGGGAGAAAGACCCCATCCGCCTGCTCAATGAAATGGCCCAGCGCCGCATCGCTGTGGAAATCAACCTGACGAGCAACGCGGAGATACTCGGGGTAAGCGGCAGCGCGCATCCCCTGTCTCTCTATAGACGCGCCCATGTGCCGGTCGTGCTCTCGACCGATGATGAAGGCGTATCACGCAGCAATCTGACGCTCGATTATCTCAAGGCTCTGTCGACCACCAGCCTGAGCTATGCCGATCTCAAGACCTTGTCGCGCAACAGCCTGACCTATGCCTTCATTCCCGGCACCAGCCTTTGGGATGGCGATCATATTACGACGCTCTGCAAGGCACCCCAGAGCTTCGCCTGTGCCGATTTCCTGAAGAAAAGCGAGAAGGCCCGCTTGCAGCTTCAGCTCGAGCAGAATTTTGCGACCTTCGAAAACACGATCAGCCACGAACCCCTCTTCCAGTGAAGTTCCCCATGATGAAACGCCTTCTCGCTCTTACCGCGCTCTCGTTGAGTGGCGCTGCTGTCACCACTCCGACGCTGGTTCACGCCGCCGAAGCAGCCCCTGCCGCCGCGAAGATCCCGGTGCGCGTCGTGGTGGTGACGACCTTCGAGATCGGCAAGGACACAGGCGACACGCCGGGCGAGTATCAGAACTGGATCGAAAAATTCCCCCTCGTCCAGACCCTGGCCGCCCCTGGTACCGATCACGGCGTGATGCACTACAACCCCGACCTTCAGGTTCTGGCCATCGCCAGCGGTGAAGGGCCGGAACACATGGCCTCGGCCATGACCGCTCTCGTTCTCGACCCGCGCTTCGACCTGCGTCACAGCTACTTTGTGCTCGCAGGCATTGCGGGGATCGACCCCAATTTCGGCACGATCGGCGCGGCTGTCTGGGCCCCGCGCGTCATCAATGGCGGGCTCGCCCATCTGGTCGACCCGCGTGAAATCCCCAAAGACTGGCCCGACGGCTTCACCCCCGTTCAGGGCAGCCGCCCCGACGAAACGCCGCGCCCGCCGTTGCATTCGCTCTCGGGTGACATGATGTACACCCTCAATCCCGGCCTGACCCGCTGGGCATTCGACCTCACGAAAGCAATCTCCCTGCCCGATAGCGAGGGCATGAAGCAGAGCCGCGCCCGTTATCACGGTTATGCTCCCGCCCAGAAGCCCCCCTCGGTCATGATGGGCGACACGATTTCGGGCGAAACCTTCTGGGTCGGCAAGCTGATGAATCGCTGGGCTGAACGCTGGGTGCGCTACTGGACCGATAACCAGGGCGTTATGGCGACCACTGCCGAGGAAGACGTGGCCTTCTGTCAGGCCCTTGCCCTTCAGGCCAAGGCGGGTCGCGTCGATCCTGAACGCGCCCTCGTGCTGCGCACATCGAGCAATTTCGATATGCCCCCACCGGGCCAGACCGCAGCCCAGCTTCTCGCCGATGAAGCGAATGAAAAAGGCTATTCGGCCTTCATCCCCTCGGTCAACGCCGCCTATCAGGTCGGTAGCGTGGTGGTACGCGAGCTTGCCTCGCATTGGGACCGGTATGAGAGCGCAATTCCTGCTGCTGGCAAGTGAGGCTTATGGGGCTTTGCACCACACACCATCAAAGGGCCTTCGCCCTTTGAAAACCCGTTTATTCTGATTTACTGGGCGCCAAGCAGCGCGCTCTGGATCCTGCCTGTCTCGACCATCGCGAGCCAGGAGAAAAAGCGGGATGAAAGGGGCAAGCCCCTTTCCGGGGGCGGGGCAGCGCTCCGCTCAGACCGACAGGGCATAGCCTCTCTCCCGCCAGCGCGGCAATCGCCCGTGGAAACATTTTCATTGGAAGCGCGCTAACCCGAATGGCCGCAGAATTTGCCCGGAGACAGGCCAAGCAGTCGGGTAAAAGCTTTGGTAAAGGCACTTTGTGACGCATAGCCGCTTTGGGCCGCCGCCTGAGTCACGCGTTCTCCCTGAGCCAGAAGGGTAGCTGCATGGAAAAGACGGGCCTGCGTGATCCATTGCTGCCAGTTCATTCCGGTCTCTCTATCGAAATAGCGCCGAAAACTGCGCTCCGACATCCCCGCTTCACGAAGCGCCATGCCCAGACACGCCCCGCCGGGATCGAGCAAAGCACTATCCATGGCGCGCTGAAGCGAAGGGTGCGTTGCTTTGGGCAGCGTGAATCCCTGCTCTCCCGCGTGCCGAATGGCCTCCTGCAACAACAGAACGAGCGTCTGGAAAAAGCTCTTTGCAACCGGGTCAGGATCGCACGCCCCATCCGGCCAGCGAAGGGCGTGAAAGAGCATCTCCTGAATCATCGGGGATATGGGAAAGGCTTGTATAGACCGATAGGCCTCGTCCACATACCCCGGATCCAGAAACAGCGAGAGCCCGTCCAGATTTCGGATCAACGTGCGATGGCGGCTATAGGCGGGTATCCATAGGGCGTGACCTGCCGGAAGAAGATGGCGGCTTTTGTCTCCCTCGACCTGCGTCGTCCCTCTTCGGGCAAATAGAACCTGATGATGCGGATGTGCATGCCACGCATAGAAGAGGGCTTCGCGCGACTCTCTTCGCGCCGTTCCGGCCCCTTGCAACCGGTCGAGATGGCTCTTTTCGAGGACAGCTTGCGTTTCCTCGACAGTCAGGGTCTTCATTTGGCCGATATCCGCTTTTTTCTGACCGTCGCGCGTCAGACGGCCACCTGATTCCTTCCTATCCTGCCAGGATCAAGAGAGGAATGACGATGTCGATTTCGCATGACACCAGAATCATCGAGCAATTCACGCGCTGGGCCGCCAACTTTGCCGCCCAGCCCATCCATGCCGAAGCCGAAAGCATGGCACAGACCATCGCGGCTTGCGATGTCGCGCAGGGGACGCGCGTCCTCGATGTCGCCTGCGGCCCCGGCATCGTCTCCTGCGCCCTGGCCGCCCAAGGCGCAAACGTGACCGGCCTCGATCTGACCCCCGCCATGATCGACCAGGCGCGCCAACTGGCCAGCCGACGCGGGCTTTCCGCCGCCTTCGAGTGCGGCAATGCCACTGATCTGCCTTTTCAGGACAACCAGTTCGACCGGGTCATCACACGATACAGCTTTCATCACATGCAGAACCCGCAGGACTGTCTGGGCGAGATGGTGCGCGTTTGCCGTCCGGGCGGACGGGTCGTCGTCATCGACGCCACGCCAGAACCCGCATCCCAGCAAGGATACAATCGAGCCGAAAAACTGCGCGACCCTTCTCATACATCCGCGCTCACACGAACACAGCTTCTCTCTTTGGGCGAACAGGCCGGCCTGACCCCGATCTTCACCCAATCCTATCGCCTCGAATCAAGGCTGGAAGATCAGGTCGCCCAGGAAGATCGCCCCGCCCTGCAGGCGCTTTTTGCCGAAGACATCGCCAATGGCACAAATCGCCTCGGTATGGGCGCCTTTCACGCAGCAGACGGCATACGCTTCTTTTTTCCGATCTCGATTATCGTCTGGCGCAAAGACCCGGCCTGAACGGAGACATCGCCTTCGGGGAGGCATAGGGCGCTGCCCCATACCCCGCCAAAGGGCAGTCGCCCTGTGGGAACGCGTTTGTATCGGAAGAGAAAGCGGAAGGTGAGACAGGGGCTGTTTCAGGCGTTCAGAAGAAGACTCACCAGGCGAGCCAGCATTGCTTCTTCCTCAAGCCCGAAACGGGACATTTCGGGGCTATCGATATCGAGCACACCGAGAAGCTCACCGTCACGGATCAAAGGGAGGACGATCTCGGATGCCGAAGCGGCATCGCAGGCGATATGACCGGGAAAGCTGTGCACGTCGTCGATGCGCTGGATACGGCGCTCAGCAGCTGCCGTGCCGCACACGCCGCGCCCCATGGCGATACGCGTGCAGGCCACGCGCCCCTGAAACGGTCCGAGAACCAGCTCGCCATTTTTGAAGAGATAGAACCCTGCCCAGTTGATACGCGGCAACGCCTCGAACAATACCGCGGCGATATTCGCCATATTCGCGATCAGGTCGCTTTCGGCAGCGACGAGGCCTTCAACGGCGGAGAGAATATCGTCCTGGGTCAGTTTCAGGTCAGAGGCGCTCATTGGGCTTCACTTTCAGAGGTTCCGAAAGACGATATACCCTGCCACGACAAAAATGAGACCCGCAAAAACCAGTTTCAGCGTGGCGCCGGAGCCTTTCCCCAGCCTGCGTGCCAGATGCGTGCCGACCAGCGAGCCGATAACGCCGCCTGCGATGAACCATCCTGCAAGCGGCCAGTCGACCAGACCCGACAAGGCATAACTGGCCGCGGTCGTCACGCCGAAAGCGGCTACCGCCACCAGTGAGGTACCGACCGCATTGAGCACCGGCATATGCGTTGCGGCCATCAGGGCGGGCACGATCAGAAAACCGCCGCCGATCCCGAAAAACCCTGAAAGCCCGCCGGTGCACAGACCGAAGAGCCCGACCTTCCAGACATTATCGCGGTTACAGGCAGCACCCGGTATGCCCTCGTCATGACGCCCCCTGATCATGGCCACCCCGACCAACACCATCAGGAAGGCGAAAAGCAGCAGGAGACGCTGACCATCCACGGCCTTGCCGAACTGCGCACCCAGTGCCGCACCCAGCATACCGGCTGGGGCGAAAAAACCCGCGCAGCGCCATTTGACGGTGTGCTCTCTGGCGTGACTCACCAGACCGGCCAGTGCATTCACGGCAACGGCAAAAGCACTGGTGCCGATAGCGATATGGGGATTACGCACCCCGACCGCATAGATCAGCAACGGCACGGCAAGGATAGACCCCCCGCCGCCGATCAGACCCAGAACCAGCCCAACAAGGCTGCCCGACGCAAGGGCAGGCAGAAAAGGCGTTGCAAGCATAAACCGTGATCAGCCCTCATTCTTCCTGGCGGGACGCACGAACAGTTCGCGCCCGCGCAGCATGAAATCCCAGTAGAGGCGCGGCATGATCTTCTCTTTCAGAAACCAGGCCAGACGCGTGGGCTTCTTGCCGTTCAGTATCCAGCCCGGCAGGGTCGGCATCAGCTTGCCGCCATAGCCGAACTCGGCAAGCACGATCTTGCCGCGTTCGACGGTCAGCGGGCAGCCGCCATAGCCATCATAGGCGTAATCGAGCTTGCGACCCGAAAGCTGGGCGATAAGGTTCTCGACAACGACGGGCGCCTGCTTGCGGGCGGCGGCTGCGGTCTTCGCGTTGCTGGTGCCTGCGACGTCACCCACGGCAAAGACGTTCGGAAAGGCCGTGTGCTGCATTGTGTCGGGATGAACGGATACGAAACCGTCCTGACCCGCCAGAGGCGAGGATTTGATCACATCGGGCGCCGTCTGGGGCGGCACGACATGCAGCATGTCGAATTTCCGCTCGATACGCTCGACGCCGTTTTCGGTCGTGCGTTCGAACGTCGCGATTTTGTTCTCGCCATCGACTGCGACAAGACGCGATTTCAGCGTCAGATCGATGCTGTAGCCTTTGATATAATCCATCAGGGCAGGCACGAAATCGGCCACACCGAACAGGCTGGGCGTTGCTGTGTCAAAAGTGACCTGCACACGGCCCAGCACGCCTTTACGACGCCAGGCATCGCAGGCCAGATACATCGCCTTTTGCGGCGCGCCTGCGCATTTGATGGGCATGGGCGGCTGGGTGAACAGGGCCGTTCCCTCTTCGAGCTTGCTCACCAACTCCCAGGTGTAAGGCGCCAGGTCGAAACGGTAGTTCGAGGTCACGCCATTCTTGCCCAGCGTCTCGGTCAGACCGGGAATAGCCGCCCAGTCGAGCTTGAGACCGGTGGCGACGACCAGCGCGTCGTAGAGTATCTCGCTGCCATCGCCGAGTTCGACGCTGTTCTGCTCGGGCTTGAACCCTGTCACCGCCTGACGGATCCAGCTCGCCCGTGCGGGGATAAGCCCTACCTCTGAGCGCCGCGTGTCCTTGGCCTCGAACACGCCGCCACCGACCAACGTCCATCCGGGCTGATAATAATGCTCGGTCGAGGGCTCGATGACGGCCACCAGCAGCTCGGGCCGACGGCGCAGCAGACTTGCCGCACAGGCCAGACCGCCTGCGCCGCCACCGACCACCACAACATCGAAACGCTGGCTCTTGGGGGCAGGCTCTTCCGTCTGGGCAGATGCCAGCTCGAACAGGTCGGAGGCGCGGCGGCCCGAGCGGCAATAGGCCAGAACCTTGCCTGTGTTGTCCGGCCCGATCATCTCGGCCAGAGTATGACGCATTACAGTGACGCTGTGCGCGTCGGGCGTGGCGCCCATCCGCACCGGAATATAAGCGAAAGCGAGGCCGCATTTCTCTGCGGCAACGCCCAGATCGGCAACGTTGGGCTGGTCCTTCTCCTCGCCGTCAGGGCGGGTCGAGATGATGGCGGTGAAGCCCTGCTCCTTGAGGGCGGGAAGATCTTCGACCCGGATCTGGGGCGATACGGCGAAATGCGCTGTGAGAAAACGAAGGGACATGAGCGTGCCTTTCTCTTGTCAGACTGTCTTGTTTGCCAGGGTCTTGAGAGCTTAGAGCGTGTCGAGCGGTATCTTGATGTAGCGCGTGCCGTTCTCTTCGGGTTCCGGCAGGCGCCCGCCGCGCATATTGATCTGGACGGACGGCATGATGAGATTCGGCAAGGACAATGTCGCATCACGTTTCGTGCGCATCTCTACGAACTCGTCTTCGCTCACTCCGTCATGCACATGCAGATTGTTCTCGCGCTGGGCGCCGATCGTGGTTTCCCAGGCGTAGAAGTCACGCCTTGGCGCCTTGTAGTCATGACAGAGGAAAAGCCGCGTTTCGCGGGGGAGCGATAGCAGCCGCCTGATCGAACGATAGAGCTGCCTTGCGTCACCACCGGGAAAATCGGCGCGTGCCGTGCCGAAATCGGGCATGAACAGCGTATCGCCTATAAAGGCTGCATCTCCGATGACAAACGCCATATCGGCAGGCGTATGACCCGGCACATGCAGGGCAATTGCCTCGATTTCACCGATTCTGAAACCATCGCCATCTCTGAAAAGATGGTCGAACTGCGAACCGTCGCGCGCAAACCGGGTACCTGCGTTGAAAATCTTTCCGAAGACTTCCTGAACGCGTGTGATCTCGGCACCGATAGCCAGCTTGCCGCCGAGCTGCTCCTGTAGCCAGGGCGCTGCTGACAGGTGGTCGGCATGAGCATGGGTCTCCAGTTGCCAGACCACAGTGAGGTTTTCATTTTTTATGAAATCCAGAACAGCCTGAGCGCTTTGCGACGAAGTGCGCCCGGAAGCCGGATCGTAATCGAGCACGCTGTCGATCACGGCGGCTTCTCGCAGCACCGGATCGAAGACGATATGGGACGCTGTAAAGGTCGGTTCGTCAAAAAAGCTCTTGACCACAGGGCCGCGCCGCATGCCCTCGCGCGTCTCGCTTATAAGCTTCTCTGCCTTGTCTCTCTGGGCGTCATCCATGATATCGCTCCCCGCATTTACATATATCGCGAATATGATATTTCGCCATTTATGTAAAAATGATAAGTCCTGACGTCAAGAAACGCTTTCTTAAAGATGAGGACACACAGTGGAGGACGCATTGACCGTTATGCCGCCGACGCTAGGATCGAAAGCCCCAAACTTCCGCGCGCGTACGACGCAAGGCATGGTAACGCTTGGAGATTACCGCGGGCGCTGGGTGGTGCTCTTCTCTCACCCTGCCGATTTCACGCCAGTATGCACAAGCGAGTTCATGGCTTTCGCGAACGCCCAGGATGAGTTCGAGTCGCTGAATTGCCAGTTGATGGGGCTGTCCGTCGACAGTCTTCCCTCTCATCTTGCCTGGTTGGACGCCATCCGAAGGGAGCTTGGCGTGAGCATACGCTTCCCGGTGATCGAGGATCCGTCAATGGCGGTGGCGCGCGCCTATGGCATGCTCGATCAGAGCGCTGAAAACAGCAGCACGGTCCGGTCGAGCTTCATTATCGATCCCGAAGGTATCATTCAGACCGTCCTGACCTATCCGCTTTCGGTGGGGCGATCGGTCAGCGAGATCCTGCGGACAGTGAGAGCCCTGCAGCATTCGACCCGCACCCACTCCCTCGCCCCGGAAAACTGGCAGCCGGGAGAACAGGTCTTCGAACCTTCCGCACTCATTTCCGATGATGTTTCGATGCAGGATTCCCCGCTCTGGTTCTATCGCTTCAGAGGGGACCAGCCATGAAGCCTGCGTTGAAAGAAAATCTGGCGCCCCTTCTCGAGCGCCTGCGTCTCTACAACCAGGCACAGCGCCTGGTGATCCTCGCCGCCCTGTGTGCGCAGCCAAGATCCGTCTCTGAAATCGAACGCGAGACCGGAATCGGCCAGCCTGCCCTGTCGCAACAGCTCGGGGAACTGAGACGCGCCGGGCTGATCTCGGCCAGACGCGAGGCGCGCGAGGTGGTGTATGATTTTGCCTCTCCGGGTGAGAAATTCAGGGCTGAGATCATCCTCTCGCTGTTAAAAGGCGGAAGCGACTCGCTTGGACAGGTTGCGATGTCTCCCGGCCATGTGGGGGCACAGTTCGCCTCGATCATAAGCGACTGAACCCTGGCCGGGCCTGATTTGAGGCCTTTCAACATACAAGGAACAGCCTGTTGTCTTTACCGTCGATCGTTCGACTGGCCTGGCAAATGCCCCTCTTGCTGGCCCTCACCTCGTGCTCCGTGAGCGGCGATGGCCTCGCTCCCGCCCTACCGGACGAACGGCTTGCGCTCGCCGCCCCGCCTGCTGCCCATAGCGCCGCCCAGGCCGAGGACGATCGTATCTTTCGTGAAACGCGCAGACTTGTCGGCACCCCGCGCTGGACTCTGGCCACAAGCGATGCCGACCTTCATCCTGCGGCCTTTCTCAGCCATTATTCCTGCGCGGTCGGTTTCACCCTCGATCTCGCGAAGGCGCCTCATCTCGCCCGGATCATGACCATCATCGCCAAGGCAGAGACACCGCGCACATCGGAAGAAAAACATTACTGGAAACGCGCGCGCCCCTTTATCGGCAATGATGCGCCGATCTGCGTGGCGCGCTCACCCGA
Organism: Asaia sp. BMEF1; assembly: GCF_051628905.1. Taxonomy (GTDB): domain Bacteria; phylum Pseudomonadota; class Alphaproteobacteria; order Acetobacterales; family Acetobacteraceae; genus Asaia. The sequence goes on from NZ_CP157575.1 coordinate 1,162,921, forward strand.
GCTGAGCAAGAGCCCCTCCTATCCCTCCGGCCATACCATCGCGGGCTATTCGACAGCGCTCGTTCTGTCAGCACTCATGCCCGAACGGGCCGCACCGATCCTGCAACGCGGCCGGGTGATCGGCGAAAGCCGCATCATCTGCGGCGTGCATTGGGCGTCAGACGTCGCGGCGGGCTATCAGGCAGCAGGCGCCTTCGCGGTGGCCCTGCTGGAAGACCCGTCACTCCGGGCGCTCATGCCACAGGCACGCCAGGAACTGAGGAAAATGGCCGCAGAGAGCAGCCCGCCAGATCCGGCGCTCTGCGCGCTTGAGGCAGACGCCGCCGCGCATTCTCCTTTCAACCAGCCCTGAAACTGAGAGAGGCCGCCTGGGGGGTAGAAAAAGCTCTACCCTCCCAGGAAGAGGTCAGCCTGCGACCTTTGACTTGATATACTCACGCAAGACGATCAGCGTGTCATCGAGCCCTGCTTCTGTCGTCAGTCGCAATGCGGGGGTTTCGGGTGCCTCATAAGGGGCCGAGATGCCCGTAAATTCGACAATCTTCCCCGCTCTAGCCGCAGCGTAAAGCCCCTTGGGATCGCGGCTTTCGCATAATTCGAGCGTCGCATCGACATGCACTTCGTGGAAGCCCTCTCCGACAATCTGTGCCGCCTGCGCCCGATCTTCGGCAAGGGGCGATACCAGCGCGACGATTACCACCTGTCCGCTTTCGGCCAGAATACGCGCAACATGGGCCGCTCTGCGTATGTTCTCTCGACGATCGGCAGCAGAAAAACCGAGATCGCTGCACAAACCGGCACGCAACGTGTCACCATCGAGCACGGTCGTGCGCAGCCCCTGCGCCACGAGTTCGGCCTCGGCAGCCCGCGCGACGGTGCTTTTGCCCGAACCGGGCAGGCCGGTCAGCCAGAAAACAGCCCCTTCATGACCATGCAGAGCGCGACGCTCGCCTGCCGTGACCTTGCTCGCCGTCGGGTGGATGGCATGCGCACCATCCGGCAGTTCCGCCGCACCGAGAAGCGGCGCACCGCCTACGATACGCTGGAAACGATCGACGAGTACGCCACGACCATCGTTGTAGCCCGGCGCGAACGCGTCAAACAAAATGGCATGAGACGTGGCGAGCGTGATCTCGGCAAAACCATCCGGCGGCACTTCGTCTCCCGGCGAGAGCGTCAGATCGTCCAGATTGACCACGGCGTCGATCGACGCCACAGTCACGTCATGCTCGGCGGTCGCCAGTCGCAGGGTAAAGCTTTCGCCCACACGCAGAGGCTCGCCACGCAGCCAGAACAGGCGCGTGCGGATACGGGCAGCACGAATCGGCGCCTTACCCGCTTCATGGGCATGAAAAAGCAGGTCACCACGATCCGGCACCAGATCTGGCTCCAGACGCAAGGCGATCGACTCACCGGCCCCGGCCATCGGGTTGACCGGTGCATGCCAGCGGCAGATTTCCGCCACTGTCGCCGTCTGACCCTGCGACCCGATCATGATGCGGTCGCCCGCACGGATGACGCCACGCTCGATGCGCCCTGCGACATAGCGCACATCATCGAAGCGATAGACATCCTGCACCGGCATACGAAAATCGAGTGCCAGACGCGAGGCGGGTGCAGGCACGGCTGCAAGCGCCTCAACGAGTGTCGGGCCGGTATACCAGGGCGCGCGCTCGGAGCGGCTGGCGATGTTGTCGCCATCGCGCGCCGATGCGGGTACGAAAGCCTCGACCGTAATTTCCAGTCGACCGAGCAGATCGCGTACATCGATCTCGGCCTGAGCGATCTTGGTCTGATCGAAATCGAGCAGATCGGATTTGTTCAGCAGCACGATGACATGACGAATGCCGATCAGGCGCAGCAACATGGCGTGGCGACGCGTCTGCTCCTGCGCACCTTCCAGCGCATCGACCACCAGCACGGCAGCCTCGGCATCGGCGGCGCCAGTGATCATGTTACGCAGAAACTGACGATGGCCCGGCGCGTCGACAATCACGAATTCACGCCCGCCCAGATGGAACGGGATACGCGTGGAGTCGACGGTCACGCCCTGATCGCGCTCGATCTGAAGGGAGTCGAGCAAGAAGCTCCATTCGACGGCCAGGCCGCGCTTGCGACTGCTCTCGACAATCTGGGCCAGCTTGCCATCCTGCAAGCTATCGGTGTCGTAAAGCAGACGCCCGATCAGAGTGGATTTGCCGTGATCGACATGGCCGACGATGACGATCGGCGTAGCGGCGGCCCGCAGCGAAGCGGGAAGGTCGTTGGTTGTCATGGTGTCGCCCATAGCTCAGAGATAGCCCGCAACGCGCAGACGCTCGAAAGCGTCTTCAGATTCATGGTCCATGGCGCGCCCGGCGCGCTCGGAGGTCTTGCTGTTTTCCAGTTCGGCAATGACTTCAGCCAAAGTCGAGGCATTGCTCTCGATAGGGCTTGTAATGTCCTGATCGCCGAGCGAGCGGTAGCGCTTGCCATTCTTGGCGAAATACAGATCGACCAGAGGAATGTTCTCACGCTCGATATAGCGCCAGATATCGATTTCGCGCCAGGAAAGCAGCGGATGCACACGGATATGCATGCCGTCTTCATAAGGCGTCGCGTACTGGTCCCAGAATTCGGGCGGCTGATTGCGTACATCCCAGCGATGACCGGCACCGCGCGGGCTGAACACGCGCTCTTTCGCGCGCGTTGCCTGCTCGTCACGACGGATACCGGCAATGACGCCGCGCAGCTTGTGCTTCTCGATAAGGCTGGCGAGGCCCGCCGTCTTGCGGGCCGCCGAGCGGGCCGCAGGCGGCAAAGAGGGGTCGATCTCTTCCACCGGCGGGCAATCGCCCAGCATCAGGTCGAGATTCCACTTCTTCGTGTATTCCTCACGAAAGGCGTACATCTCGGGAAATTTCTTGCCGGTATCGACATGCATGACCGGAAAGGGCACGCGGCCCATGAACGCCTTTCGGGCGAGCCAGACCATGACATTGCTGTCCTTGCCCAGAGACCAGAGCAGCGACAGCGGGCGCAGCTTGCGATAGGCTTCGCGAAGCACGAAAATGCTCTGCGCCTCGAGCTGATCGAGATCGTCCATGGCGCGCGGGGTCACCAGGTTGGGGGCCGCCAAACTCATGTTATGCTCCGTTATCGCGCAGGCAGATGAATGCCGCATTCTGTTTTGGTCTGACCGGCCCAGCGACCGGCTCTGGGGTCTTCGCCCTCGGCCACCGCGCGCGTGCAGGGCGCACAGCCGATGGAACGAAAGCCGAGGGCGGTCAAAGGATGGCGCGGCAAATTACGGCGCGTCATTTCCGTCTCGATCTGCGCACCCGTCCAGGCAGCAAGAGGGTTGATCTTGGCCCGTCGGTCATCAAGAGGCTCGAAAACGGGCATGGCGGCGCGGGTCGCGGCCTGACCGCGCTTGCGCCCCGTAATCCACGCATCGAAATCGTTCAAAGCGGCGTCCATCGGCTCCACCTTGCGCAGGGCGCAGCAGGCATCGGGATCGAAATCCGCCAGCATGTCCTGCGGGTCGCGATCATGCAGCGCCTTGTCGCTGGGGCCGACGGAACGCAGATTGGTCAGCCCGAGAAAACTGGCCAGCTCATCGCGATAAGCCAGCGTTTCGGGGAAATGACGGCGCGTTTCGAGAAAAAATATAGGGAAATCGGCGTCGATTTCGGCGATCATTGCCAGAAGCAGGGCAGATTCGGCGCCGAAGGACGAGACAAGCGCCAGGCGCCCATGCAGCAGATCCATGGCGCGCGCCAGAATCCTGTCTTCAGGGGTCTTTTCGAGGATCTGCCGTTCTGTCTGGGTCAGGGCCATGACTGAATAAATCCACACTAATAAATCGCTTATTGCGACGACATGCTCGACATAATACCTCAGACCGCGCCGTGCAATGGGTAATCTACGAACTTCACGCTTCCTGATGGTGAATTAAGCGACGGTGATTGACCACCTCGCCCACCAGCGTGAGCGCCGGGCTTGCCACGCGGCGCTCACTCACCAACGCAGGCAGACTGGCCAATGTTGCAACATGCACGCGCTGGTCATGCCTCGTACCGTGCTCGATTACCGCAGCAGGCCAGTCGGGGGGCAGGCCGTGAGCCATTAATTGCGCGCAGAGATCGGCCAGGGGCGCGAGCCCCATATAGATGGCGAGTGTCTGGCCCTTCTTCGCGAGACTGGCCCAGTCGAGATTGAGTGTACCATCGGCACGGGCATGTCCGGTTACGAAAATGCAGCTTTGCGCACAATCGCGATGGGTCAGCGGGATACCTGCCGCTGCCCCGCAGCCACTTGCCGCCGTGACGCCGGGAATGACGCGCACCATGACGCCAGCATCGACCAGCGCCTCCATCTCTTCGCCGCCACGCCCGAAGATGAACGGATCGCCGCCCTTGAGACGCAATACCCGCTCGCCCGCTCTGGCGCGACGAATGAGTTCTTCATTGATTCCATCCTGAGGCAGGCTGTGATTGCTGCGCTTCTTGCCAACGAAGACACGCTCGGCATCACGGCGCACGCGATCCATGATCGCCGGGGGAATCAGCTGATCGTACAGGACGGAATCGGCATTCGACATCAGACGCAGGGCTGCCAGCGTCAGCAGATCCGGGTCGCCGGGCCCTGCGCCGACGAGCCATACCTCACCCTGACGGGGCACGCCGCTCAGCGCCTCTTCCAGGCTCTGGCGTGCGGCTTCGTTCTCACCGCGCAAGGCCTGCTCGGCACCCGGTCCATCGACAAAGTTTTCCCAGGCGCGACGACGGATGAGCGTGTCGGGCTGCGCCTGCTTGATCCAGCCACGCTGCGCCTGCATGAAGCGTGAGAGGCGCGACAGCCCATCGGGCAGAAGGGCCTCGATCTGCGTGCGCAGACGACGCGCCAGCACCGGCGCGGCGCCATTGGTCGAGATCGCGATCTGAACCGGCGTCCGGTCGATGATGGCGGGCGTGATGAATGTCGAGGGTTCGGGATCATCGACCACGCAAATGGCCACGCGCAATTCTCTCGCCGTCGCGGCAATAGCGCGATTGAGCGCGAAATCATCGGTTGCTGCAAAAACCAGCCGCATTTTCGGCAGCAACTCGGGAAGGGTTTCAACGGTGATGGTATCGCCCAGATGGGCCACCCGCCCCGAAGCGACGGCCTGGGCGATCTCGGCATCGTCGATCCTCCCCAGAACTGCGATATCGGCACAGCGGCCAAGCAGCAGGCGCAGCTTGTTGGCCGCCACCTGCCCGCCCCCGATGACGAGTGTGCGCGCGTCATCGAGACGCAGGGCAATGGGGAGATAGGTCGCTTCCTTTGTCATCGTCCCTGTATGGCGTGCGCCCGGACAATCGCCAAGATGCGGCGATGCCGCAAAGGGGCGCGGTACAGGGGCTTGTAAGAAACCACACGAAAATGTCGGCTGGGCAGGGTCGGCAGGCCTGTTAACCTACCCACAAGATGAGCCGCGACGTAAAGGATCCCGCGATGTCCGACCCTGTTCTGTTTTCTCTCAAGGGTCGACGCGCCCTCATTACCGGCGCCTCACGCGGTATCGGCTTTACCCTGGCGCAGGGTCTGGGCAGTTTCGGCGCCGAGATCATTCTCAACGGACGTCAGGCGGGCGCGCTCGATACAGCGCGTGCCAAGCTTGAACAGGAGGGCATCGCGACACGGGACAGCGTGTTCGATGTGACCGATCAGGATCAGGTCGTGGCCGGGATCGAGGCCATCGAAAAAGAAGGGCCTATCGATATCCTGATCAATAATGCCGGCATCCAGTTCCGCTCGCCGCTCGATCAGTTTCCGCGCAACGAATGGGACCGGCTGATGTCGACCAATCTCAATTCGGTGTTTTTCGTCGCTCAGGCCGTCTCTCGCCATATGATTGCGCGCAATCGCGGCAAGATCATCAATATCTGCTCGGTCCAGAGCGAGCTCGCGCGACCTGGCATCGCGCCCTACACAGCCACGAAAGGCGCGGTCAAGATGCTGACCAAGGGCATGGCGACAGACTGGGCGCGCCACGGATTGCAGATCAACGGCCTCGCGCCAGGGTATTTCGAAACCGAGATGAATGCCGCACTGGTCGCCGACGAGAAATTCTCGTCATGGCTCTGCCAGCGCACACCTGCCGCGCGCTGGGGCAAGGCAGAGGAACTGATCGGGGCCGCCGTTTTCCTGTCATCGGACGCGTCGAGCTTCGTTAACGGCCACATTCTGACGGTTGACGGCGGTTTGACGGCATCGGTCTGAGCCTCTCTTAATTCTGTGTTTACGCATTCACGCTTCTGACGCTATGATTTGTGCTGGTTGAGCGGGCCCGTCGGCATTCCTTCCCGAAACGCCCTCCCTCCCCCTGAATGCCGGGGTGCCTGAAAGCGGGGGGCGATCATCATGATGCTTATGAAGCACGCAGGAACGGACCCGCCGGGTGGCGAGGGCAATTTTCACCATCATGCCCTCCAACCTCTGCGCGAGGCTTTTCCCGATATCCGCTTTTCACTGCTTCAAATCGGTGGAGGACAGCCCTCTCATGTCGATCCGAACCGGTGCGACTATCCCGATCTTGCAGGCTGGCGGGAACATGACTGGGCGCGCAGCACGCCCTCCGAAGGCGTGCGTTCCTTCTCTGGGTGGTCTTTTTATCCTTTCGGCGTCCCGGTTTCGGGGGCAATTGCGATCGATGTCCGACGCTCGCAGCTCGAACGGCGCGACGATCGCACGATCCACGCCCATGCCCTGCTGCTGGGCGCCCTGTGCGCGGGTGAGCGCGAGAGTCCCGCCGAGACATCTGCCACAACGCAGGCACCACCCGCTCTGAGAGAGGAAAGCCCTGCCCGCGCGCAACTCGGCTTCTTCTTGTGGAGCAGCGAGACCGGCAAGCTTACCGGCGACCCGCGCATGGCCTCTCTTTGCGGCTTGTCCCGTGAGGCGCTGCGACAGGGTCTGGACTGGGCTGATTTCGTCGCGTGTATCCATGAAAACGACCGTCCACCATCGCGCCTGCCCCCTGTCGAATGGCTATCGGGCGCGCCACAGGCTGGCGTGCGCCTGTGCCGCCCCCAGGGCGAAACGATTCGCGTCCATATCAGCGCCCAGCCCCATGGTCAGGATTGCACGGGCACGCTGATCGATATCGGCCATGACGACAGGCGCGCCCTGAGAACGAGCCAGGCTTTCATCAATTCGATGCTGGTAAGCGCCAATGACTGCGTAAAAATTCTCGATCTTGACGGCGTCATAACCTTCGTCAATCACGGCGCCGTGCTGGTACTCAATCTTTGTACGCCCTCAGACATGGTGGGCGTTTACTGGCCGGATGTCTGGCAGGAGCGCGGTCGTGCTTTGGCGCTCGACGCCATCGAGGCCGCACGCGTGGGTCAGACAAGCCATTTTCAGGAGTATGTCGAAACCGCCGATGGGCGAAAGCGCCTATGGGATGTCGTCGTAGCGCCCATATTGGGGCCGGATGGCCGGCCCGAGCGCATTCTGGGCGTATCGCGCGACATGACCGTCGCCAATCAGGAGCATGAGCGGCTCGAACTCGCGCTCGCTGCGGGAACGATTGTCGGAATGTGGCTCTGGGACGCGAAGCGAAGGCTGGTTACCGGCGATCTACGCATGGCCGAGACGCTGGGACTCCCCCCGGCCGAGCTTGCCGAGGGTATCGCTTTCGAGCGTCTTCTTACCTTTGTGACCCCGGATGACCGAGGCGGCATCGAGTCTGAGCTCGAAGCAGCGCTGCGCGAAAACAGGCCGTTCCGCTGCGAGTTGAGATTGCGCGATGACGGAACGCGCTCTGCCCGCTGGCTTGAGGCCAACGGGTCATGCACCTATGACCAGCACGGCAAAATCAGTCATTTTCCCGGTATCCTGCTCGATATCGATGGACCGAAACGTCAGACCCACAAGCGCGAAGCCCTGGTCATCTTCGGCGATGAATTGCGCACTCTCACCAGTGAGGACGATATCGTCGCGCTGACTTCGCGCACGCTCGGACTGACCATAGAGGCCGATCGCGCAGGATTTGCCGATGTCGATCGAGAGCGCGAACTGGCACAGGTGACCGATAGCTGGCGACGGGATTCGACGTTTCCGGATGTCTCGGGGCTCTATGCCTTCCGGGCTTATGGCTCCTATATCGAATTGCTGAAACGAGGCGAATGCGTCGCTATCGACGATGTGCGCTTCGACCCCCTGACCGCCGAGCAGGCCGCGTTTTTCGCTCCGCTCAGAATATGCGCGCTGCTCAATGTCCCGATCATGGAAAACGGGGCGTTGCAGGCCGTGGTCATCGTGCATTTCTCTCACCCTCATTGCTGGGACGAAATCACGCTTTCTTTTGTGAGAACCGTCGCGGACCGGAGCTGGGCGGCGATAAAGCAGGTCCGTGCGCAGGAAGCCCTGCGACGCATGAACGAAACGCTCGAAGAACAAGTCCTGCGGCGCACGCGCGAGCGCGACCGGCTCTGGGCTATCAGCGCGGATCTGCTGGCCCTGACTGATCGCGACGGCAAGCTGCGCTATCTTAATCCAAGCTGGCAGCGCTGCTTCGGCGACGCGGCGCGAAGCTGGCTGGGCAGCAAGGTCGAGCAACTCGTTCATCCTGCCGATATGGCACGCGCCGCCGAAGCCTTGGCCATGTTGCGTGAAGGGCAGCTCGATCACGGGATTGACCTGCGTTTTCTGCATCAGGATGGCGAGTGGCACACCTTTAACTGGTCCGGTTCCATCGAGGGCGACGACATCTATCTGATAGGGCGAGACGTCAATGATCGCATTGCGCTTGAAGACCAGCTGCGCCAGTCGCAGAAAATGGAGGCCGTAGGTCAGCTGACCGGTGGCCTTGCCCATGATTTCAACAATATCCTTGCGGGGATCGGCGGAGCGCTCGATCTGCTGAGCCGCAGGCTGGAACAGGGCCGCACGGACGGTCTCGAGCGCTACATCTTCGCAGCCAGAGGCGCGACCGATCGCGCCGCCGCCCTGACCCACCGCCTGCTCGCCTTCTCGCGCCGTCAGACCCTCGACCCGCAGCCCGCAGACATCAATGCCCTCATCATGAGCATGCAGGATCTGATCAGCGGCACCATAGGACCCGGCGCCATTCTCGATCTGAAGCTGGATCAGTCCATCGGACCGGCTCTGGTCGATACCAACCAGCTTGAAAACGCCCTGCTCAATCTGTCGATCAATGCCAGAGACGCCATGCCCGACGGCGGAGCACTGCGTATCGCCACCTCTCACGCCAAGCTTGGCGTTCTACAGGCGGAGGAATGGGGTCTGCGCCCTGGCCGCTATCTCGTGCTTTCGGTTACCGATACCGGTGTCGGCATGAGTGCCGATGTCATGGCCCGTGCCTTTGATCCGTTCTTTACGACCAAGCCGATTGGCAAGGGAACGGGGCTCGGGTTGAGCATGATCTACGGATTTGCCCGGCAGTCCGGCGGACGCGTCAGCATCGCCTCGACACCGGATTCCGGCACCTCCGTGCATATCTGGTTGCCCAGTCACGCGGCTACTCTACCCTCAAGAGCCAGGCAGCCAGAGCTTGCAAGGGGTGGAGAGACCCTGCGCCATTTGAGGGTGCTACTGGTCGATGATGAAGAGACGCTGCGCTTCACCATGCGTGAAACACTTGAAGAGTGGGGCGCCGTGGTACAGGAAGCCGCGGACGGCACGGCGGCTCTTGCCCTGCTCAACGATCACGAGCGTCTGTTCGATGTTCTGATTACCGATGTCGGCCTCCCCGGAGGGCTGAATGGCCGACAGGTCGCCGATGCAGCGCGCATTCTGCGCCCGGGGCTCGCGGTTCTCTTCATCACTGGCTACGCCGAACAGGCGATCTTCAACCGTCACTCAGAAGACGAGAAGATCCACATCCTGCCAAAGCCCTTCACCTCGGAACTGCTCGAAGAGAAGCTCAGGACCGCTCTGCGCAGCTCCTGAGCTTCTCTTCAAGGGCTTGAACGCGTAGCCGGAAAGCCTGTCTATGCAGCCTTTTCTTGCCCCCATCGTGCCGTTGGCGCGATCAGGCGCCCGTCTCCGCCAGAGTCTGATTTTTCGGCGGCTCGGGCGTCTCGCTCTTTTGCTGCAATGCACCGAGCCCGGTGACCTCAACAAAACGGGTCGGGTAGGGCAGATGAATACCGTGCGCTTCGAAGGTTTTTTTCATACGGCGGTAGAATTCGCGCTGAACCGGCCAGCGCCCCGCCGTCGTGGTGGGCAGGGTGCCGCGCACGGTCACAGAAGTCTGATTGAGAGCGTCCACGCCCCACATCTGAAAATCGTCGATAATCAGCGCACCGAAGCGCTCATCCGCGCGCATCTCGGCAGTAATCTCCTTGATGGCGGCGACAACGTCATCCGTATCGGTCTCATACCCCGTTTCAGCCACGATGATCGCTCTGGCGAAGTCACGATTATAGTTGATGATCTGCCCCAGAGAACTGAACGGAAAGATGTTCATCGACCCGTCATTGGCACGCACATGCACGGTACGCAGCGACAGATGCTCGACCACGCCATAAGTGCCATTGAGGGTTACGGCGTCACCAACGGTCAGGGCGTTTTCCATCAGCAGAAAAATCCCGTTGATGAAATCCTGAACCAGCTTCTGCGAACCGAAACCCAGCGCCACACCGAAAATCGAGGCGCCAGCCAGAAGAGGGGCCACATTCACGCCGATCTCGCTCAGGACAGTCAAGCCGATAACGGCCACCAGAACAACCAGCAGCACGATACGGATCATAGGCTGAAGCGTGCGCACACGAGCCAGACGCGCCGCACCCTCTTCGAGCGCACCGACCTTACGGGCATAGCGCTCAAGCGTGAGGTTGGTCGCCTCCCAGACCAGAACCCCGAGAAACAGCGCGATCAGGACGGTCATGGAAGACGAGATCAGCCTGTAGCCAAGCCCGCCAACACCGAACAGCGCTTTTACAGGGGCTCCCCACGCACCGGCGAGCGCGAGAACCGTAAGCACGACGATGACAACCGACGTCACACGTTGGGCAGGTGCATAATATCGGCTGAAGCGTGTCTGGGTGTCTTCGCTGAGCGCTACCCAGCCCGGAGCGGTGCGAAACACGCGCTCCAGCACGCCGTATAGCACGATGCTGACAAAGCGCATGAGTACCAGCGCTGCGGCACTACGCAGGAAGAGCTTCCAGATCGCGGCGTAACCATGATGGATCTCGGCCGCCCAGACGAGCCAGAGCCCCATATCGAAAAACAGCGCCACGACCCACCAGATGCGGCCGAAAAGGTGAAGCGCGCTGGCACCGACGCCACGCTTGTCACCCCGATCGCAAAAACGCATCACGCGGGGGCGGCTGCGCATGATCATGACTGCGACCATCAAATGCAGCACAAGCGTCACGATTTTGAGCAGGGCCTCAACGACCCGATCCGGCAGACCGCAATCATCGAGCGTCTCGAGCGCCGCCGCCGAAATGCCCGTGGTGATCACAAGCAGACGCGTCCAGTCGAACAAGAAGATCGACGCAGAGTCCGAGAGTAACGCAAGACGCAGCCATGGACGCTTTGGCGCCAGAATGGTCCTGACCGCCACGATCAGCCCTCCGGCAATCAGTGCCGTTATGCTGAGCGCCCGTAGCAGGGCAGTCGTTGAGTCATCGGCATCGGGGTCGATCACGATAATCAGCAGCGCGATGAACGGCACGACGAGCACGGGAAGGCTGTCCAGCAACAGACAGAGCAGGCTGTAAGGCAAGCGCTTGAGCACGAGCATCAGCCGGGCCAGAGCCCCCTGATGACGCAGGCGCGACAGACGCTCCTTGTCCTGGCCCTCTTCTTCCTCGCGGGTCGTTTCAGGAGGGGTCGAGGCGGCCTCACGCTCGACCGCTTCTTCCGCGGCCTGACGATCATCCTCTCCCTTGATCAGGGCCGCGCGCCCCTTGATACGGGCCATGGCCTCGATCCGACCGCGAGGACCACGCAACAGAAAACGCAGCGCATAGAACAGGCCAGTGCTGACAATAGCGAGCCCCAGTGCCCTCAAGAGCAGCTTGAGAGATTCCTTGCGGTCGGCTTCGCTGTTGCGCATATGCCGCCACCAGGGACCGATTGCGCGCACATCGACCACCGTGCGCAGCAGCGAATGCGCCTGGGCGCTGGCAACACGGCTCCAATCCGTCGCGCTGCCCAGTATCTCGGCTCCGAGTCCGTCCGGCTTCAGTTTCGACGGGTTACCCGCCGCCTGAGCCCCACCCTGCTGAGCCTGTGTCAGGTTCTGGAGAGTGGTCAGAAATTCCTTGCGTCTGGTTTCGTCGTTGAGAACCGAGGCGAGTTGCCTCGCCTGTTCGGCAGTAATATGCGGTGCCGCAGTGCTGACGGGCGCCGTTTGCGCCCGAACAGGCAGCGCCACGCCGAGAAAGAGACCGGACATCAGAATCATGAGCGCCATGAAAACGGCGCGGCACGATGATGCTCGTGAAATGGGCAGCATCGGAGGCTTCCTTGCGGGAGACAGATCGGGATGGAGGCCCTTGCCTATAACAGGTCAGTGAGGCGGGGCAATGCGTAGCGGTCCCGGCGAGCACGCCGACACGCCGCCAGAGAAAACAAAGGCAGCGTTGATAGCGGCATGTGGCCCCCGCTATCGGGAACGCGAACGAAGGCGGGGGCGGGGGCATTTTATGCCCCCGAGCGCTCAGGCTGCTTCTGCCAGACGATGTTCGCGCCACAGAACCTTCAGCGCCGATACGAGCGAATCGATATCCTCGCGACGATGCAGCGGCCCCGGCGTGATGCGCAGGCGTTCCGTTCCACGGGGAACGGTCGGATAATTGATCGGCTGGATGTAATGCCCGAAGCGCTGCAAAAGCGCGTCGGAAAGGGCACGACAGCGCGTCGCGTCTCCCACCATGACCGGGACGATATGCGAGGGGTTGGCCAGATGGGGGATATTGGCACGATCGAGGCTTTCACGCAGCCAGGCGACGGCCTGACGATGCGCCGAACGCTCTTCCTGGCTCTGGCGCAGATGGCGGATGCTGGCGAGCGCGCCTGCTGCCACCATAGGCGGCAGCGCCGTGGAGAAAATGAACCCTGACGCGAAAGAACGTACGAAATCGCAAAGGGCCGCCGTACCGGTGATATAGCCGCCGACAACGCCGAAGCCCTTTCCGAGCGTTCCTTCGATGACCGAAAGCCTGTGCGCGATGCCGCGCTCTTCGGCCACGCCGCCGCCCTGATGGCCGTACAGCCCTACGGCATGAACCTCGTCGAGATAGGTCAGGGCATTATAGCGGTCTGCCAGATCGCAGATCTCTTCGATTGGCGCGATGTCGCCATCCATAGAGTAGACGGACTCGAACGCCACAATCTTGGGCGTCTCCAGAGGAAGCGCCTTCAGCTTTTCCTCGAGATCGGCCACGTCGTTATGGCGGAAAATCATCTTCTCGGCGCGGGAGTGGCGGATACCCTCGATCATCGAAGCATGATTGGCGGCGTCGGAAAGCACAACGCATCCCTTGAGACGCGCAGCGATCGTGCCGAGTGTCGCCCAGTTCGACAGATAGCCGGAATTGAACAGCAGAGCCGCTTCCTTGCCATGCAGCGAGGCCAGTTCAGCCTCGAGCGCAACGTGCTCGTGATTTGTGCCGGAGATATTGCGCGTGCCGCCTGCCCCGGCGCCGCTGCGCTCAAGGCTCTCATGCATGGCCTTGAGCACGTCGGGGTGTTGCCCCATGCCGAGATAGTCGTTGGAGCACCAGACTGTGATGTCGCGTTTCAGGCCATGATGATAGGCGTGCGGAAACTGGCCCGCATGACGCTCAAGCTCGGCGAAATGCCTATAGCTGCCATCTGCCTTGAGCCCATCAAGGGCCGTCTGGAAATACCGGTCATAGACCGCATCTGCCTGCGCCATCTCTTCTCCTTCTCTTCAGCACTTAGCGCTGAACAGCTTAAGACGTTGCAGGGCAAGTTAAACTCACGTTATGGGCGACGCTTGCCAGGCAGGACCGCAGGCCGCGTCAGGCACGCGCTGCCCCCAGGCCACCAAGCCCTGCGTCAGGGACAGGGCTGTGCCTCCCGCAGCGCAATGCGGTCAAGCTCGGGACAATGGCCACCCATCTCGTCGAACCCGGCAGAAACCGCAAAAGCGAACTGCGCCGAAGAAGTGATACGGGCAAAATGCGTCTTGAGCCCCAAAGCATGCATGGCTTCGCACGTTGCCGCAAAAAACCGGGACCCTACCGGGTCGAGTTTGTGGGCAGGCTTCTCGATATCCAGAGGACGCCATGACCCGCTGGGGGTCATAACGAGTGCGGCATCCATGCTCACACCCGAAAGGAGACCCGAAGCCGCTCGCTCTTTCAGTAAACTCATGCTCGTTGGGTCCTGCCCAAAACGCGTCATCCATATCTCGACGCCCCAATCGATGAGAATTGCCAGAGCGAGCGCCAGGTCACGGCTATCGGCTGCAAGACGCCGTTCATGCAGCGTGATGCGCAGGGCTTCGGGGGGAAAGGCCGTCTCGGCGAGAATTTTCTTGAGCGCCCAGACAAAATCATTATCTGGCGCCATTGCATCGGTTAGCGTGATGGTGACGGAATGAGCAGCGCCTGAAGCGTCTGTAGATTGGGCCAGTAACGGTGCCGTCAATCGACAGATCTGCTGCAACCGCATCAGATCTATCTCTGAAGAGCCGGTAATCGCCAGCTTACTGCGTCGTTCCTCACGACGCCGATGTCTGACAATCTCGGAGATACCAGACTCTACCTCCCATCCAATCAGGCGTACGTCACCTCGTTGCAGACCGAAACGATTCGTCCAGCTTGGCTCAAAATCACGCTGACGTGCCCTGACTTTGCCAGCGCTCCGTTTGCGACGCTGGCCGGGCACACGAGGAGCGGTCGCGTCATTCCCTTCGAAGGTCACGATGGACTTGGGCCCGCTTGCGTTCGCGACAGATCGGGAGCTCCCCTGGTCATCCATCACATCATTCCCACAGTGAAACCAATCAGGACGCTAACACCTGACGTCTAACAAGCTGTTAACGGTCAACGATGCCAGCCGCCTTACCGAGATGCCCTGCCTGGATGACCGAGCACACGCCAGCGTGAGACAGGACTCGATTTTTCAACAGAGGCGTTGCAGAATGGGGAGTGAAACGGTCCGCTATCTGACGCGCTTATGTCGCTCTCCCTTCGTTTTCCTTTCTGTTCAAGGACGAGACCATGTCGGCCTCCGCCCGCCCTTCGCCCCTGTCACAACTCCTCTCCTACCCACCGCTCGTCGCCCTCAAGCCCTACTGGCGCGTGACAATCGCCGCGTTTCTAGGCTGGTTTCTCGACGCTTTCGACCAGACAGCCCTGCTTCTGACACTACCTGACATCTCTCATGATTTCGGGGTGACGATCAGTGCCATGGGCTCCGTCCTGCTCGCCCAGAGCATCGGCCGGGCAATCGGTAATACGGGTTGGGGCTGGTTGGCAGACCGTTACGGGCGACGACTCGCCTTTCTTCTGGGAGTGCTGTGGTTTGGTGTATTCTCGGCGGCGACAGGCTTTTCCAACGGTCTGATCAGCATGATCGTCATCCAGTTTCTGTTCGGTATCGGCTTCGGCGGCGAATGGACGGCTTCCGCTGCGCTGCTGATGGAAAGCGTGCCGGGGCGCAGCCGCGCCATGGCTTCGGCCATCATGATGTCTGGCTATGAGCTGGGCTTTCTCGCTGCAACGGCAGCACAAGCGATCATCCTGCCGCATTACTCGTGGCGTCTTCTTTTCTTCATAGGGCTCGCCCCTGCCCTGCTCGCGCTCTTCATCCGTATCGGGGTGCAGGAGAGCCCGGTCTGGAAACTGAAACAGGAAGAGCGTCGCAATGCCACCGAAGCGGCGCCTGCACCGAAAGTAAAATTCGTGCTGACCATGGCGGCCGTGCAGGCCATCGCGCTCATGTCGTTTCTCGAGTTCCAGAAGGCGGCCATCTACAGCCTGTATCCGACCATCCTGCGCGGTGTGCATCATCTGAGCCCGGCGATGGTCTTCTGGCCGATAGGCTGTTTCTGCATAGGCTCGCTGATCGGCAAGCTTGGCTGCGGCGCCCTGGCCAGCCGTTTTGGCGATCTGCGCGTCATTATCGGCACTCTGATCGTGGTGGTGCTCACCATCTATCCGTTCCTGAGTGCCAGCGCCTATCCTGTGCTGTTGATCTCTGCCGTGATCATGGGGCTTGCAGCTTCAGGGGTTTTCGCCCTTGTGCCGCATTATCTGGCCAAGCGCTTCCCTTCAGATACCCGCAGTTTCGGCATGGGACTGAGCTACGCCATCGGCTCGCTCGGTCAGGGTCTGGCAGGCAAGCTCGTACCTGTTTGCGGGCGGTCACTCGGCCTGCCCCTTTCGGCCCAGATCTTTGTGATCGGGTCGAGCGTCGTCGTGGGGGCGATTGCCCTGATCAAGCCAAAGGAATTGCCGGGCGAGACAATGGAGATCGAGCACCACTGACGACAAGCCTCACCACTGCAAAGCAAAAAGCCGGAAGGGTTTCCCCTCCCGGCTTTTTTCATGAACTGCCCAATGACCTCAGGCCGAAGCCAGAGCGTTCAGACTGATCTGACGCAGGACATTCTTCGCGATTTCGCGAATGGGTTCATTGCGTGACAGCACCAGCAAGGAGATTTCGACATTGAATTCGGTCTTGATCGCCGTCTGAATTTCGACACCGGCGAGGGAGTCCACCCCGAGTTCGTTGGGACGCGCGCCAGGGTCGATACTGTCAGGTGCCATCTTGAGCACACTGCCCAGAATGGTCTTCACATTCTCCAGCACAAACTCATACCGCTCCTCCGGCGACAGCGCCTGAAGATGCGCAAGCTTCTGCGCCGAGGAGTTGCGGTCGTTTTTCTCACGACGGATAAGTGCGAATTTGGGATTGCGCTCGATGGCCCCGTGATGGGTGAAGCAGGTCTCCCAGTCAATCGCCATCGCCGCCACCGTATCCCGGTCACGATTGAGCAGGTCCGGCAGAAGCGAGAGCGCTTCCTCACCTTGCAGGAGGCGGAAGCCCGCATTTTCGAAAAACTGCACGACGCTACCCTCCTGCGCCAGCATGCCCACTTCCGCAATCGGCCCCCATTGCACGGAAAGCGCAGGGTACCCAGCCTTCCGCCGCGCGCTGGCCAGCGCGTCGAGCCAGGTATTGGCGGCGAGATAGCTGCTCTGACCGATATTGCCCGTAACGGTGACGATGGACGAATACAGCACGAAATAATCGAGCGGACAGTCGCGCGTCAGTTCATCAAGATGTCGCCCACCGAGGATCTTGGGCGCCAGCACCCGACGGAGGCTCTCTTCGGTATATTTCGAGACCAGCCTGTCATCGAGCACGCCTGCCGCGTGAAAAACGCCCTTGAGTGGCTGACCTGCCTCCAGGATAGCCGCCTTTACGCGCGTCAGATCTTCCATAATGGCAACATCGCCATAATGCAGCGTCACGCGAGCACCTGCCTTCTTCAGGGCTTTGATCCGGCCCAGTGTCTCGGCGTCATCGCGCTTGCTACGCCCCATCAGGTGAAGGTGACGCGCCCCATTGGCGGCAAGCCAGGCTGCGGTTGCAAGACCAAGTCCGCCCTGACCGCCTGTCACCAGATAGGCCCCTTGTGGGTCGATCGGCCTTACAGGCTGACGCTGGGCACGGACATCGGCCAGATCCTCGTAGGAAACGAGAATCTTCCCGATATGCTTAGCTGACGACATGAACTTGAAGGCTTCGCGCACCTCCGATGCCGGATAAACCTTGTGAGGCAGAATGACCGTGTCGAATTTACGCGACAGATAAGGAATGCGATCGAAAATCGACACAGCCTTGCGATGGTCATTAGCCATCATCAGATCGAGATCGAAACTGTGGAACGAGACATTGCCGTTGAAGCTGAACTGCGACAGATCGCGCTTCTCCCAGATGTCCTTCTTGCCGATTTCGACAAAACGCCCGGTATTGCACAAGAGCGCAAGGCTATGAGCTTGCATCTCGCCGGGAAGGCTGTTGAGCACGACATCGACGCCCTTGCCCCCGGTCACATCGAGAATACCCTCGTAGAAAGCGAGACTGCGTGAGTCCCAAACAGCCTCGCAGCCCCGATCGAGCAGGATCTGCCGCTTCTCGTCATTACTGGCCGTCGCAAAAATTCGGGCGCCGATAATCTTGGCGATTTCTATCGCCGCAAGCCCGACGCCACCGGCCGCGGAATGCACAAGCAGGATCTCGCCTTTCTTGAGGTGGGCGAGATCGTGCAGGCAATAAAGCGCGGTTGCGATAGCGATGGGCAGACCCGTGGCTTCGGCAACCGTCAAAGGACGCCCCGCCGTCTCGAAGAGGTCGAGCGGCATGACGCGAAAGCCCTTGACCGGCAGGGTCATATGCGAAGCAAAGCAGCCGGGATGGCAGGTCAGATAGCGCTTGCCGACCTCGAAACGCTTGACTCCCTTGCCAACCGCCACAACCTCGAAACAGCACTCCATACCCATCTCGACCGTATGATAGGTGTCGAGCAGGAATTTTTCGGGCAGGACCGAAATCCCCTTGAGCATGTCCTTGAAATTGAGTGAGGTCGCCAGAATACGGATCGTGATCTCGCCACGCCCCGGAGGGCGTACGTCGAAGGCTTTGTAATAAAGACCGTCCAGCGTGCCTGTGCGGCTCTTTTGCAGCTTGATGCCCGGTGCACCCGGCAGTTGCGCCAAGCTTCTGTCCGGCTGCCCCTCAATCGGCATGAAGCGTGGCACGAAACGCCTCCCTTCGCGTAGCGCCACTTCGGCCTCGGAATCCTCATTCAGGACTTCTGCAGCGAGCGCGGTCAACGCCTCGGGTGTCGAGAGCGTATCGACGTCGATCACCTTGCCCCGGAACTCGGGACGCTCATCGACCAGCCCCTTGAAGAAACCCACGAGCGCCGCCCCATCCGGATTGACGCATACCTGTTTGGCAAGCACGTCTTCCGGGTCGAAGAACAGGGAGTTTTCAGAAACGAAGATGAGCCTTGGCTGCTTCTCTCCATTCTCGAATGACAGGCGTTTACCGAATTTGACCAGCGTATTGACCTGATCAACGATTGTATCGAATGCACCGTCTTGCTGCAGGCCCGCGCTATACAGCACGGCATCGAGCGTCAGACCGGGTTCCAAGCCGATCGTCTCTGCCGTTATCGCACCCGCGCGTGGCGCTGAAAGGACCGTGACGCCGTGTTCCTCCAAAAGCACCGAGAGTTTTTTGACAGCAGCCGCTTTATGACCGGCAATGAGGATAGTCTTGGGTTCGGCGAAAAGGATCGATGCTTCGGTTTCGGTCCATTTGATGAAATATTGCTGGGTTTCCACCGCTTTGGTGACTTCTCTGCGCGCGCGCGGCACCTCGGCAAGGCGCAGCCCCCTGATTTCGGCGGCAGGCATTCCCTCGGTCGTGTAGAGCCGCAGCGTTGCCTCGATCAGGCTCTGGCTGATCGAGGTGATCTCGACCCGGGCCACGATCTCGGTCAGCCCCCTGGCAAAACAGCTCAGACGCTCGAAGCCGACCGGCACATACATGTGGTCGGAGAAGCTCTCAGGCACCAGACCGATCAAGGCATGCATCGCACCGTCGAGCAGCGCCGGGTGCAGATGATAGGCCGCAGCCTCCGCCTGCTCTGCCTCGTTCAACCCTATCTTCGCATAGGCAACGCGCCCTTGCACGGCAAAGCGTTGCAGGGTCTGGAAGCTCGGCCCGTAATGGAAGCCATGAGCACGGATCTTCTCATACAGACCTGTTCCCTCATGGCCCTGCGCCAGACAATCGCGCGCTTCGTCCCTGTCGATAACCGGCATGGACCAGGGCGCTGCGGAGAGGATATCGACCCGACCATGGTCGAGCCACATCTCGCTGTATTCCTCTTTCGCGCTGAAAAAGCGCAGGGTCTTCTTTACCTCGTCATAGGCCAGATGCATGACAGGGTTATCGCCGGTCTGCACCACCAGCGGTGCAAGAATCTCGAAATTCTCTAGCACGATGCCGGTTTGACCCTCGACTTCATGACCGACCGCCAGAGCAGACTCGATGAAGCCGGCCGCAGGCAGCAGAACGACATTGTCGATGCAGTGATCCTTGAGCCACGGCACGCCGAGTTCGGTCAGATCCACCACCCAGGATTTGCCCGGAATCATGGTTCCGAAGCCAATCAGCGGATGACCGCCACCGCCCTGGCGAAAGCGTTTTTCGCGCTCGTTCTCGACCCAGCATTCCTCTCGTGACCAGCGATAAGAAGGCAGATCGATCAACACGCCTCCCGTGATAGCCTGCCAGTCGAGACGGGAGGTTTGAAGAATTATGTTGGCGACGGCGTTTTCGAGGCATTTCGCCTCGTCTTCCTGACGATTGAGCGTGCTGATGACGCTCAGCTTGGCCTGCTGCTTATCTGCCACCGATTTCAACGAGCGCCCGATTACCGGATGCGGGCCGATCTCGACAAACTGCGTGAAGCCGTCAGCCAGACACGCCTCCACAGCCGAGGCAAAAAGAACCGGCTGTCTGGCATTCCTGAACCAGTAATCGGAATCGACGCGATGCTCTTCTGCCGTTACTGCACCATGAACGGTAGAGTAAAAAGGCGTGGTCGCCGCCTTAGGAGAAAGAGCGGTCAGTGCCGTTTTCAGATCGGCTTCGATACGATCCATAACAGGGCTGTGGAACGGCACATCGACATTCAGAATGCGGTTAAATATCCCCTTCTGCGACAGATGAGCGGAAAGCGTTCCGATGGCGTCTTCCGGCCCCGCAATCGTGCAGGTGTTGGGGGCATTGATCGCTGCCACGCAGAGTGCTGGCGCCTGTCCGTCAATAATTTCCTGCGCGGCTTCGGCGGAGAGACCGACAGCAAGCATGCGCCCCGTTCCGTCGAGACTGCCCTGCAACGTGCTGCGATAATAGATGACGGTCACGGCATCATCGAGACTCAGCGCGCCAGCAACATAGGCTGCGGCAACCTCCCCCATGCTGTGGCCCAGAACCGCGTCAGGCAAGATGCCCTGCTGCGCGAGATATTCCGTCACCAGAACCTGAATAACGAAAATCGCAGGCTGGAGAATGGCCGTGTTGTCGATACGCGAAGCGGCTTCTTCCTTCAGGATTTCATCGACAATCGAAAAGCCTGAGAGCGCCTTGAAAATCGTGTCGCACCGCCGTGCCTTGGCCAGAACCGCCTCTGGCGCATGCTGCAACAGATAGCGCCCCATCCCCCACCATTGCGGCCCCACCCCGGAATAGACGAACACGATGCCACGCCCCGATTGCGCTTCGACACTTGCCTGGAGCACGTCGTCCTGCCGCTGATCCTGCAGATAGCCATCGAGCTTGGCACCCAGATCCTTCTCATCGCGCGCCAGAATGAGAAGGCGGTTGCGGAACAGCGTGCGTGACGTCGCAAGGCTGAAAGCCAGATCGCCCAGAGCAGGTGCCGGATCGGCCTCTAGGCGCTCGCGATAAGCCGCCGCCATGAGCGGCAATGAGGTTTTGGAAAAAGCCGTCAGCAGGAAAGGGATTTTTCCATTGATCCGCTGCGCCGCGACGTTACCGCGCGCAGTTTTCTTTTTCGTCTCGGGACGACGAAGCAACGCTATGGCATTCGTGCCGCCATAGCCGAACGAATTGACCCCGGCGTAACAAGCGGGCTTTGCGGTCGCGAGCGAGCGCATCCCGCCACGTGCCACGTCGAGATTCCATTCATCGAGGTGGATGGAAGGATTGATGTTCTGCAAACGCGGCTGCGGTGGCGCCGCCTGATGCCGCAGGCACAAGGCGGCCTTGAGCGTACCCAGCGCGCCTGCTGCGGCCTCGGTATGACCGAGATTGGCCTTGATCGCCCCGATGACCAGCTTTTCGTCCTTGAAGCGGGCAATGGATTGCGACAGCGCATAGGTCTCGATCGGGTCGCCTGCCGGCGTGCCTGTGCCGTGGGTCTCGACATAGGCCACCTCGCTCGGCTCGACCTGGGCTGCCTCCAGTACCTCGGTCATCAGACGCGACTGCGCCCCGGCATCGGGCGAAGTCAGAAACTGGGTGCGTCCGTCCGAGTTCACCCCGGTCGAACTGACGATAGCATGGACGGTATCGCCATCGCGCTCGGCATCCTCAAGGCGCTTTAGAATGAAGACGACGCTTCCTTCGCCTCGGCCATAGCCGTCCGCAGCCGCATCGAAGCTCTTCGAGCGCCCATCACGGGCGATGAAATGCCCCTTGGACATGAAGATCGAGGTCTGCGGACAGATCATGAGGCTGACGCCGCCGGTAATGGCCACATCGGTCTCGCCCTCATTCAGGCTGCGACAAGCCTGATGCAGCGCCACGAGCGAGGAAGAACAGGCCGTGTCGATCGACATGCAAGGCCCCTGCAAATCGTAGACATGCGCCAGTCGGGCCGAAAGCATGGTCGATGGCGTGGCCGTTGCTGCAAAGTGATCGCGCACTGTCGGCAGATTATAGGGGCTCGATGTATGGGCATGGGCATCGACGGCAAAAATACCGATGAAGACGCCGGTTTTGTGCCCTGCCAGTCTGGCAGGCACAACGCGGGCGTTCTCCATCGCCTCCCACGTTACTTCGAGCAGCAATTTCTGCTGCGGATCCAGAATCTGCGCCTCTCTCGGGGAAATCCCAAAAAAGAGCGGCTCGAATTCGTGGATGTTTCTTTTAAGAAAACTGCCCCTTCGCATATAGGTTTTCGACGGGGCTTCGATTTCCTCAGCGTAGAAGCGTTTGACGCTCCAGCGCTCTTCGGGAATATCGGTGACTGCCTCACCCTCCGCACAGAGAAACGACCAGAGTTCGTCGACATTCCTGATATTGGGTGCCAGGCGGCAACCGATCCCGACGATGGCGATATCAGCAGTTTTCTTGCGCGACATAACGAGAACCGAACCTTATTATCAGCAGTAATGTAAAAGACTACAGACAATGCACGCCGAACACGCGTGACATTTCATTGTCTGATCCCTTCGAACTTTATCGAAGCGTATTTTCCGACCGTCGGAAAGCCTGCGACAATCGATCGCGATCAACATGACCATCGAGCGACCAAGGAATATGGTCTACCGTCATGACGCAAACCGGTGGCAGGGTAGGATAGAACGCGCGAAGCGCCTGAGCCAGATGATCGGTGTTGAAACGCTCCGAGGAGGCGAAAGCAATATTCAACCGATCTCTGCCAGCCTCATCCAGTGAGAGGAAGCTACCCAGCTCGCGCTGCCCAAGTATGTCGCGCGCAATGTCATCAATGACTCCGAGGTCGAATTTCTCTCCCCCGAGAGAGACGAGATCGTCGACGCGCCCTGTGATACGCAGCTTTTGCCCGGCGTCGAGAATGCCGCGATCGCCCGGATAGAACCATCCCTCCGAAAAATGACGGGATTGCGTTTTATGACCATCGACATAGCCGTTCAACAGGCCAGAACTCCTGATGCGTAAAATGCCTTCTTCGCCGTCGGGCACTCGCCCCCCCTGAGGATCGACCACCTGAAGCGAGACCCAGGGAAGTGGCGTCCCAACCATATGCTCGGTTTCGAATGACGCGGCATCACCCACAGCAATCGCCCCGGCCTCATCGGTACCGTAAGCAACAACAAGGCTGCGCGTCAGCTTCTCGAGCGTCTTGTCTCTCAATGCACGGCTTAACCTGCCACCGGTCACCACGAGTTTCAGCGTGTCGAGTGGCCTCATGCCAGGCGGTAGGACTTCGATGATATGAGCAAGATGGCCGGGCGTTACGACAGCGACCGTCGCAATCTTACGGGCGATGAGAATGCCTATATCCGTGTGACTGACAAAATTCAGCGGTGAGCCGCCGCAGAGCGCACTGCACCCAACGATAAAACCGGTCAGGGAAATGACACCGATCGTTGACAAGACATGCGGCCGGTCAATACTCGCGCGCGCCAGGATCTGATCCTGAAAGATCATGTGCATGATCGCCATTTCGGCCTGGCGAAAACTCATCGACAAGACGTGGCGCTCGGCGTCCGTACCCGCAGCGATCGCGTACCGGCATATCGTATCGCAATCGATGCTGATATCGACCGATTGAGGCTCGGCTTCGCGAACACGGGCGAGCCATCCCTCGTTAACCTCGAGAACCTGCACATCCTGAAGCGACAGCCCACCCAGGGAGAGGATCAGGTCCGGCTCGAGGAGGCGGATATCGCGCAGGAAGGACGGGTTCGAACTCTCAGAAAGCGATGCGCTTGCGACCCCAAGAGACGCGAGCGCCAGAACGAAAACCCAATGCCAGTAAAGATTTCCGCAATGGATACCGACGAGCCGGGGCTCTACCTCCCGAAGCTTGCTCAGTGCAGCTGCAACAGCTCTCACATCGATGTCGAGCTGGGCGAAGGTCCAGTCCTGCGACAGACTGTCGAACGCCAGGGATTGCGGAGTCTGCTTCGCGTGCCGCAAGACCATAGTATGAAACATCTCTGTCAATCCCCAAACAAAAATGGGGCGGCCATAACGACCGCCCACTTTACCCAAAAAACGAGGGTCGTCCGGATAACCCGGTTTTACCCCGCCTGAGCCCCTAAAAGAGACTCTGACGATTTCGCCAGATATGGTCCCCCTGCAAGAACCTCAATAGCGAGGATGCAGACGGCGTCAGACTGGCGGTCACTCAGATCCAGCACAGCTGAACCAGTCGTCCAGCGCTGGCGTCCGTCCTCAATATCGCCCCAACCCTCAAGCGTTTCATCAGTCAGATGTGAACCTAGGTGGCGCGTCTTGTCCGACTCCCATATCTGGATATCCCCGACCAGAACGCCAAGATGACGACGGTCGTCGTGAAACGGCCCGATGACATCAGCAGGGCGGGAAACACGCGAGACGATCCTTACCTTCGTCGCGTCAGGCGGCAACATGAAAACGCTCGAGCGATTAACAACGCGCATTTTGCGCATGATCCGGCCTCTGTCATCCACCAGGTGCAAGTCCGGATCTTCGGTGATTTCCGGCTCGCAGGTCAGTTTCCCAAGACCAAGTGCTGCTGCACGAAGAGCGAGGGATGCATGAAGTGGCTCAACAAAGCGACGCTCTATACGCAAAGGCGCGGCCCCATCACTTTCCCAATTTTGTTCGGGTGCATTGAGAATATGCACCACCGAATTAGCCTGCGCGAAACGTTTGCGATCGCCAGTATCCAGATAGCTCTCACTCAACGCACCATCGGACCACAGGATCGAGTGCTCGTTCGTTTCGATATGATAATAGTCAAAATGAGTGAGCGTACGATCGTAGAATATGCTTCGTCCATTAACCAGCATCCGGGCTGGAATAAAGGCGTTATTCAGGTACAGTGCGTGTTCCGGGGTCACGAGCAGGTCTTTGTGCGGAATATTATCGCCCAACGCACCCCGTAGAACACGCACAGGATAACCGGCTTCGTCATCCTCCAGCCAGGTACGCACAATCGTCGACCTGTGACCGAGCCAAACAATCTCGCGGAACACTTCATCGCCGTCGACGTAGGCGGCCACACAATCGCCAACCTTGAGTTCCTCGATTGCGACTTCCCCACGGTCCGTACGGATCATGGTCCCCTTCAGAAAGCACTTGTCATAGACAATCACGGTGCTGCCATCGCTGGGGTCTCTCTCAAGATGATAATCTCCAGCCGATACTGCCTGGGAACCGCTCACCGGCGCCGTCCACAACACGCGACCGGTTCCGTCAACGATACTGATCTGAGTGCTACTGTAGACAATACGCTGACCTTCTGACCACCCCAGCGTATCAACATCAATGCGTCCCTTCCAGCCAATGCGAACGCCCTGCAGCACAGCTCCTGACTGAACGACAAGCAAGCCGCCTGCGCCCTGCCCCTCTTGTTCAATACCCGAGATCACGACATTTGTCAGCGTCGCGCCGGAATTAACCGTCATCGTACCACCGCGCTGGATATTGATCGCGCTCGCATAGGCCTGAGCGTCGAGTGTGACCTCGCCATTGGCTGCGATAAGTGCGCCGTTGACCCTACCAGCGGCCAAAGCATGCGCGCTGCCCCCGGCTCCAACGACAAGATTATTGGTTACCGCAGACTGGGCAATTTGAACTAGCCCCCCTGCAGAGACGACGCTATCCCACGCCTGCGCACCCGGCCCCAACAGCTGCGTTCCCGCACTGAAAATACTCTTAAGGGAGACTCCCCCCGCAGAGACGATCTGAAGACCACCAATCACGCTGCCTACGTCTGTACCGCCGCTCGCCAGTGTCTCAGTCGAACCGACATCAAATTTACTCGCAGAGATAACGCCGGAGCCTATAAACTTTTGCCCTTTAAGCGTGAAACCGCCGCCCGCAATCGCCTGACCGCCTGCCAATACATGCGCATCGACAACAACGCCAGCGCTGCCGCCATAACCTGACATTGTACTAGCCAGTACGCCACCGGCGTTCCCCACGGTTACACCGCTGACGATACCGTTATTGATCGCTGCAAAACCGCCACTGTCGTATGCTGTACCGCCCAGCGCAGTACCACCGCCGCCGGCCATCACTACGCCGCCAGAAACAGCCGTCGCGCCAGAGGCGACTGCTGCGGCCGAGGCTATAAGCATCGCGGGATTATTAGTCCCACCCGCACCTAAACCGGCCACGTACGAATTGATCGTAGCGCCGTCCGCGCCGGTTGCGATGAGCGTTGCACCGCTCAAGACACGGTAGCTGCGAGCGCCCAATTTTGTAATCGACGCTGCTCCACCCATACCAGTAGAAGTAATAGCCATATGCCAGCCCCCGCAAGGATATACGAGCACGCATCAGAGCACCGAACACGAAATGACCAGACAAACGCTTTGCCACAGCAAAATTCGACACCCGAATAACAGGATGCTTACTATACTCGCTCATAGTTTATTAACATGTGAGCAGGTGACATATAAGAATTCATCAAGCAACGTCGATATATATAGATAATTACTATACGAGATCATGATAATTAGTTTTTAAAACAAAAACATTTTTCCGAAACCTCGTTAAGCCTTTACTACTCCATCCTTTTTCTACCCAACTCCGACCCTAATAAAAACAAAATGGGAGCTGACCCATGCCGCAAATTTTTTGTGAGCGATCAGGGTTCAAGGAAATTAAAGTAATGATTCTGCAAAACTATCAGTGCAACAGCTTTGCCGCATCGGATCACAAGTTAATTTACATAGAAACCCTCAACCCGAGCCGGGACGCATCACGTCCCGACTGGTTACCTTGCCCAGCAATCCCTTCACATACGCGACGGCATGGCACCCTGATTGCCTTCGACAGCATCGGAAGCAATTGGATAGGGACCACCTGCCAGGATCTCGATGGAAATCATTGCGATCGCATCGGAATCAAGGTCGCTCAAAGGAAGCTCGGCACATCCCGTCGTCCAACGACGACGCCCGTCTTCTACGCTTGACCAGCCGGAGAGGCTGGCAGATTCGAGGTGATCATCGATCTGATGAGTCTGACCAGCCTCCCAGATCTGTATTTCACCCACCAGCACACCGAGATGTCGGCGATCGTCAAGGAACGGGCCAACCACGTCGAGCGGACGTGCAACACGAGAAAGCAGATGCAGCCCCCTTGCCCCTGCCGGGATCATGAAGATGTACGCCTGCTTTACCGTTCGCAGCGGCCTTATTTCCCGCCCCTGATGATCCACCAGACGCAGGTTCGCGTCATCGGTCATCTCAACGTCAGGCCGCTCCACACCGATGGAAAGCGTCGCTGCTCTTTGAGAAAGCGTCTCGAAAATTGGTTCTACAAAGCTGCGTTCGACACGCAGCGGCGCCGCAGCGTCGTGCTCCCAAGTTCTTGCAGGTGCATTCAGCAGCCTGACCACAGGACCATCTTGTGAAAAAGCGGAACGATCACCTGTATCGAGATAGCTCTCGCTCATCGCGCCGTCCGACCAGAGAACGGAATGCTCGTCCGTTTCGATATGATAGTAATCGAAATGGGCAAGAGTGCGATCATAGTAGATGCTACGCCCGTTGACCAACATGCGGGCCGGAACAAATGCGTCATTCAGAAACAGCGCATGCTCCGGGGTTACAAGAAGATCCTTGTACGGAACATTGTCACCCAAAGCGCCTCGGACGATCCGCACAGGATAACCAGCTTCATCGTCGTGAGGTCCAGGACGCACTGTTGCCGTACGACGACCGACCCAGATGACCTCGCGCAGGACTTCCTTGCCATCGACACACGCAACAACGCGGTCACCAACAGTAAGGTCTTCGACCAGTTGCTCTCCCTGCTCCGTTCGGATCATCGTTCCCTTGAGAAAGCACTTGTCATAGACAACAATCAGACTACCATCGGCGGCATCTCTCTCGATATGGAAATCCTTGCTCGTCCCACCCGCGGGAATGCTCGCCACCGAACCGGTCCACAAGACATTGCCATTGGCATCGGTAATCGTCAGCGTATTGCCGCTATAGGTAGTCTTGGCGCCCGAAACATACTGCACGCTGTCGATATCCAGCCGGCTCTTGAAGCCCATGGACGTTATGCCACTCAACACAGCGCCGGACTGAAGAACCAGAAGTCCGCCGGCTCCGCCACTCGACGTTACACCCGAGACCGTTGCATTAATGAGGGTTGCCCCCGAACCGAGTGTCAGGGTTCCACCACCGGAGATGACCACGTTACTCAAAATCGAGGCTGCCTCCGCAGAAGCAGCTGCGGCAGCCCCCACCTGAAGACCGGTTAACTGCGCACCTGCAGTTGCACGAAAGCTTCCGCCAGAGTTGAGCACGATGTTGGTGGCCCAACCTCCGCTAACCTCGATCCGACCGCCAGCATAAGCCGTCGCTCCGCTCGTCCATCCTCCGGCGCCGACGATCTGCGTTCCGGCGCTGAAAATTGAACTTATCGCAACACCCGCCGAGCTTACAAGCTGTGTACCCCCCACGATACTGCCAATATCGGTACCTGCCGAAGCGAGAATTTCGGTTGAACCAATATCGAACGTGCCCTTTGAGACAACACCTGAGCCTGCAAAAGCCTGTCCTTTGATGGTAAAACCACCCCCAGCAAGCGCGTAGCCACCCGCCTGCACATGAGTGTCGATCACGACGCCTGCGCCACCACCAGAACCCGAAACCATCGAGGCAAGCACACCGCCATTCGAACCAACGGTCGCCCCACTGACAAACCCGCCATTGACCGCGGCGAACGAGCCACTATCAATTGCTGTTCCACCGGCAGCCGTTCCCCCATTCGCCCCCATCACAACGCCACCAAAGCCGACCGTGGAGCCCGAGGCGATACCGCCCGCGGACGCGATGATCAGGGCAGGATAATTCGTACCACCGGACTGACCCGGTATCGCTCCAGAGTTATTGGGACCGTTACCGAAGCCTGAGACTACAGCACCGGACACGACAAAACCGCCATTTTGCACGACGAGGGTAGCGCCGCTCAGTACGGAGTATTTGCCGCCGCTGCTGATGATGGTCGCGCCGCTGGCGGAACCGGTAGATGTAATCGCCATGTTTTGCCTCTCAGAATGTTCATCACGGCACAAATACGGCCCTCGCGGGACATCCAGTGGTATGATGACTGCATTATCGTACGCTCAGGCGTGATTCTTACCAGAACCAACCCGCCGAAACTGGTGTTATCTATTTACCAACACTCCTGCCATATCGTGCAGCAGGATGCAACGGGTAATTGTTTGGGAAAAGCCATCACGTTTCCGGTATAAATCGTTACAAATAATCATTCCTTTAGTTTTGATTGATTTTCAGAAACAGGAATGTGCGTTTTTCAATGTATTTCCAACAGGTCGACGTCCTATTCACGCCCCGAAAAGCTCGGCCAGCCCTTTTTAGGCGTACACACCTTTCGCGTATGAAGATCTCGATTCACGAGATTGACGTTTCCAAAGATCAACCGATATATCTGCGCTCACTATCAAATATGCATTAATATAAGCTTGCATAAATTTTCAAATTAACGCAGATTTATGACTCTATATAAATAAATACAATGAGATTTTTATTATCAAGCGTAATAGTTATACGAAATATTAACTAAATAACCTCACCTTGATATTCCGTTGATCCTCGCAAAAATGAGAGCCACTATTAGGCTCTAGAGCACTTCACTTCGCGGACCATTACGACATGAGCAAAATTATTTTCCTCAACCCATATGATC
Source organism: Asaia sp. BMEF1 (assembly GCF_051628905.1). Lineage (GTDB taxonomy): Bacteria > Pseudomonadota > Alphaproteobacteria > Acetobacterales > Acetobacteraceae > Asaia. Next base: position 1,193,098 of record NZ_CP157575.1, read on the forward strand.
CAAAGGCCATCTCCGGGGGCATCAAGGTGACCTATCAGCATGCCGGCATTCTCGCTAAACTGGGGCACGAAGTTTCAGTTTACCAACCAGCCGGCAGACCCGACTGGCTCGATATCTCCAGCCAGGTCACGATTTGCGACACATATGACCCGTCTCCGGATAGCGTCGTCGTCTTCCCTGAAACGCTGAGTGCTTTTCTACTTGACTACGCCAAGGCGCCTCATGCAGGCCCCAAGGTCATGTTCTGCCAGAACCAGTTCTATCTCTATAGCTACGGTCTTGGCGGTCAGGAGCTGCGGGATATGGGTTTCCAGCACTTCATCGTGCCAGGGCGTGAGACAGCGCGTTCGCTTTCCGCCGTTCTGCGCGTACCCAATGTCCACATCATCCCGAACTCGGTAGATACGGGCCTATTCTATCCGCGCCCAAAGCAGCTTTGCGTCGTGACAAATCCTGGCAAATGGCCTGCCGAGAGAGGCAACTCAGCGTTAGCCGAGCTCATCCTCGCGATGCTTCATCTGAAATACCCCCACACCAAAACTATCCCCTGGATCGCTCTGGAGAACATGCCGCAACGCGAAGTCGCCGAAGCGATGGGAATAGCCACGATTTTCCTCGCCCTGTCGAGACAGGAGGCGTCTCCCCTGACACCTCTCGAGGCCATGGCTTCACGCTGCGCACTGGTGGGGCTGCTCGGCACGGGCGGAAAAGACTACGCAACACCTCATAATGGCCGCTGGTTTTCGCCCGAACAATGCGAGGAAATCGTTGATTGCATCGCTTCGCTCCTCTTCGAGATCAGCCATGGGGCACCGAGCGTTGACAGCATGCTCGACGAAGCGGAAAAGACAGCAAAGCAGTATTCCGTCAATGCAACCTATCAAGCCGTAGCCCGGGTCTATGGCGAGATCTTTGCGCGAGCGGGCCTATAGCCCTCTCGACCAGAGAACAAAGAGCATAAAGTTTATGGACAGCACGCCGAGCCAGGTCGGACCAGAAGAGATAAGATACGATTTTCAGGAAGGCTGCCGCGTCAGTCTTCCCGAGGGTGACTGGCATCTTGAGATCAAGGATCTTCTTACCCAGACAGTTCTTTTCTCTGCGGAGAGCAAGGGCGGCTTCATAGCGAGCACGAAGAAATATTTTATTCCCTTTTTCGTCAAGGTGAGCCGCGCGGGCCAAGCCATCTTCGAGCACACCATGGATTTGCGCGATCAGGAAGTACTGATCGACATGCATCTTGGTGGTATTGGCGACCATATAGCCTGGATGGGACATGTCGAAGCCTTCATTCTCCGCCACCGTTGCCGCGTGACTTGTCTGGTTCGTTCCGGCCTCGCAGAGTTGTTCCAGAATGATAGAGACGATTTGAACGTTACTGAAGATCAGGATGTTCTGAACCGCGCCTATTATGCGCGCTACAAAGTTCTCATTTTCTTCAACGACATCAATCGCGACTTTCAACCTACCGATTATCGACAGGTCGGGCTGGGAGTATCGGGCGCCTATATTCTTGGGTTACCTCCCCATGACAGACTACCGTCAATCAGAATTGCCGAGGGTGACAGGCCAATCGAGGAAAATTACGTGTGCATCGCCACACAGGCTACCGGTCACAACAAATACTGGAACAACCCGACCGGCTGGTCGAGCATCATCCCCTTTCTTAAAAAACAGGGTTACCGGGTCATTTGTATAGACCGGGATCGTGTTTCAGGCAGCGGCACGATCTGGCACCACTTGCCGCATGGCGCAGAAGACATGACAGGCCAGATACCCCTCAGTGAACGTGCACGCTGGTTACGCCACGCCTCTTTTTTCATCGGGCTTTCAAGCGGACTTTCCTGGCTGGCCTGGGCGGCAGGATGTCCCGTCGTGCTGATCAGCGGCTTCACCGAACCTTATAACGAGTTCGCCACGCCTTATCGGGTGATCAATCGTAATGTCTGTAATGGATGCTCCAACGATATTACTCTTGAATTCGAACGGACAAATTATATGTGGTGCCCACGCCACGCCGATAGCGATCGCGATTTCGAGTGTACCAAGATGATCTCAGCACCTCATGTAGAGCAAGTCATTCGCCAGTTGATTGCCGACCGGCAGGATTGCGCCTGACATGAGCAATATCGATTCCATCATCGATTCGATTCTCAATTATTCGGGTCCGGGCAGCGCCTCTTCGAGGGTAGAAACCACAACAGAAGCGGACATGTCCGCTGACAAGCCTGAACTTTCTTCTTCCGAACCCGCTCCGCCTCCTTCCTCAACCCGTGACCCGCAGAGTTTTCCCGAGCCGCCTCACGCCGCGACGCAAACCGCCCCAGCCGGAATCTCATTCGATTTCAATCACGGAGCACGCGTCACTTTGCCTGAAGGACGCTGGCATGTCAGCCTGACCGATATCGACCGAAGCATTTGCCTCTACAGCTCAGAAGCGGGCGCCTGCACGATTATAGGCTCAAAGAAATACTTCATCCGCACACGCATCGAGGTACGCGCCGTAGGAACAGGTGAAATCGTCTTCAGCCATGATTACGACTGTCGCGATCGCGACGTCGCCATTCTGCTGCCCGGAGGGACACTAGGCGATGCGATCGGCTGGTTCTCATATGCCGTGAAATTCCAGCAGAAACACAAATGTCGGCTGATTATTGCCATGAATGCAGAAGCCTGCAAGCTTTTCGCAGGTCAGTATCCTGGCATCCGATGCTGCACCTTTGCCGAATACGAAAACCTCAAACATTTGTCTTACGCCACGTATCACATTGGCCTCTATTTCAATGATGAGGCGCATGACTGGCAGCCCTCTGATTTTCGCCTTGTCGGTCTGCACCGTACCGCGGCATATATTCTTGAAGTAGATCCGGCTGAAGTGCCGCCACGCCTGGTACCATGGCCGGAGGCTGGCCGCCCTATTGAAGCGCCCTACGTAGTCATAGCGACTCAAGCGTCGAGCCAATGCAAATACTGGAATAACCCGCATGGCTGGTTGAGTGTCATCTCCCATCTCAAGTCTCTTGGCTACGAGGTCGTCTGCATCGACAAGAATGCCGTTTCCGGCCATAGAAACCACTGGAACTACATCCCCCACGGTACCCGCGATGAGACGGGTGACCGTCCTCTTTCAGAGCGCGCGCACTGGTTGCGCCACGCCGCTTTCTTCATTGGGCTGTCGAGCGGACTTTCCTGGCTCGCGTGGGCGGCGGGTACGCCTGTGGTCATGATCAGTGGATTCACACATCCATTGAACGAGTTTGAGACCCCGTATCGTGTGTTCAATCCGCATGTCTGCAATAGCTGCTGGCACGACGTGCGCACACCATTCGAACATGCAAACCTGCTCTTCTGCCCGCGTCATCAGAACACGCCGAGGCATTTCGAGTGCACGCGGCTGATTTCCGCCGAACATGTCATATCCTATTGCGACGCCTTGCATCAGCAGGCTCTGTCCCCTCCTCCCGCTGAGGGCTGAAGCCCTTTGCCGAAGAGAAAATTGCGAGTGTTCAAGAATGTACGAAGAAGAACAAGCACTTGTCGGGGTCGAAGCGTGGAAAGAACGGACCCTGGTCGATCTGCTCCATTTCAGACGTCTAACCAAGGGCGATAACCCGATATTTCTCTTTCTGGGCGACGGCGAAAATGTCACCGGACAACTCAGCGCCGAGGCGCTGCATCGACAGGCGGGCCATGCGGCAGGCCATCTCGCCCGTACACTCGACCGAGGCTCTCGCGTCATTCTACTTTTTGAAAATGGTCTGGATTACATCGTCGCGTTTTTCGCGTGCCTTTATGCCGGGCATACCCCGGTTTCTGGCGTCTATCCCAGCTCAATCGGTGCCCGCGAACGTTTTTCGTTCATCCTTCAGGATAGTCAGTCTCATGCCGTTCTCGGCAAGAGAGAGACGCTTCAGCTCTTTTACCCAGACGGAGCGCGCTCGCACCCGATAAAGTGGGTTCCGCTCGAAAGCGCACTTCATGCCCCTCATGCCCTCGATCCTGTCGCGGCAACACCGGAAAGCCTTGCCCTTGTGCAGTACACCTCTGGCTCAACGGAAGATCCGAAAGGCGTGTGCCTCTCTCACCGCAACATATGCCATAATATTCACACCCAGCTCATTTCATTTCAATATCAAGACGATGATACAGGATTGAGTTGGTTACCTTTCACCCATGATATGGGATTGGTCGGCGCGGTTCTCCCTGCTCTGGCGGCAGGAAATCCTTTCTATTTCATGTCGCCTGACAAATTCATCGAGCGCCCGGCGCGCTGGCTCGACGCGATCAGCCGCTATGGCGCCACAATTTCCGGTGGCCCTGATTTCGCCTATCGCTACTGCGCGCGCCTGCCCAGGCAGGAGACTGCCACGCAGTGGGATCTATCGCGCTGGAAGATCGCCTTCAATGGATCAGAAAACATCAATCCCGAAACGCTCGAAAGTTTTTATAGCAAGTTCCATCACTGCGGCTTCAGGAAAGAATCCTTCTATGCGTGCTACGGTCTCGCTGAGAACGCGCTTCTCGTAACATCCGGTGTCAAGGGCGAAGGCGTGCGTCTCGCTGCATTTGAGCGTGTGGCGCTAAGCGAGGGCCGAGCGCTGGCCACGCTGACAGAGGACGCTGAAAGTACCGTCTTCCTGTCCAGCTGTGGCGCCCCTCATGAGGATCAGCATGTGCATATCGTCGACCCCGAAACCTCTGTTTTCCGAAGTGAGGGTCTTGTCGGCGAAATCTGGATCGATAGCCCAAGCGTTAGTGTCGGTTATCTCAACAACCCGTTGCGCAATGCGCTCAGCTTCGTGGAGATCGACGGAATCCGTTATCTGAGAACGCAGGATTTCGGTTTCATCCATCAGGGCGATTTGTTCCATGTCGGCCGAATGAGCGAAAAATTCATCCACGACGGGCTTACATTCTACACGAACGACATCGCGCTCTCGTTAAGCCAAGCGCTGGATAGCGCCCTGTGCCTGGTTGTGCCACCTTCCCTGCCCGAGCGCGACCTTCCCACCCTGATTATCGAATGCGAGGAAGCTCCGGATGCGCAGCATCTGAGAGCTGTACTTTTCGAGACACTAAAACGCCTCAGGATCACGCGTTTCGGCTACTACGCCATACGTAAGGGATACGTCATCCGCACCCCAAGCGGAAAATTGCGTGCGGATCTCACTCTGGACAATATTCTTTCGGAGAAATCGGCAATCCTGTTCAGCGGCGACACCCACGCCCCGATCACCACTGGCTCCTGCATGATCATTTGACGACAGGCCCCAGAGCCTTGTTGGATAAACACATGACAGATCCATAATGCTCACATTATGGATATTCTTCAAACTTGGCCTTGTGGGATAGCGGACACGTCACGTATGCACATAAGGCGAGGTTGCGATTAATCTTCGAAAACCCGTCCCGCGGTCGCAAAAATTGTGAGCCTCTTTCTGTTGTAACATTTCCGGCTCGTTCAGGCCGTATTTCTCAAATATCCAGAGGCATTCTGCAAATGGCAGACAATAATTCAGACAAGATCCTGCACCAGATTGCACAGGGCATTGCATCGCTTAACGCCGAATCCGCACCGATCATCTTCGCTGATAACGTGCCCGTCTATGGGCATGTCGGTGGAATCATCACGGTGACACTCGCAGCAGAGCGTCCTCATGGTAATGAGATTGTCATTGCCCCAACCGCCCATCTTCGATTGACGCCTAAAGCTGCCAAGCTTCTCGCGGAATCCATCCTGAAAGCCTTCGCCATGGGTGAACGCAAGGAAGCGTCAGTCAACTAAACGACGCCGGTTGCGGCTCTGATCTCTGAAAGTTACGGCTCAACTGCTTACATGATGTGTCGTGGGGCTTACTGCTTCATTCTGGCAAGGTTAGTTCTAGCGGCCTCATCACCGCAGGCGCTTCCAGCCTCGAAATAATGGCAGGCATAATCGTAGCTGGCCGCAACCGCGCCATAACCTTCTTCGTGAAGCAGGCCGAGCATATTGAACGCCTTGCTGACCCCACGACGTGCTGCCTCGACGTAATAAATGTAGGCCTGCGCCTTGTCGCGCGTCACGCCGTCACCCAACAAGTAGAGATCGGCAAGGTTGTAGAAAGCCCAACCCTCGCCTCCATCCGCAGCTGCCTCGAACAGGCTGCGTGCCAAGACGACATCACGCACCACACCCCAGCCCTGCTCATAAGCGCGACCGAGCATGTTGAGGGCCGTCGGGTGACGTGACTGGGCCGCCTGCACGAACAGGCGATAGGCCTCGTGAACGGCACCACGGTCGAGATGCCATTGTGCCAGATAAAGCTCCGCCTGGAGGCGTTCATCGAGTGCAGGCACAGCGGCAGGCATCGGCATCGGAAGAGCACTCCACAAGTCTCGCGTGGCTCAGGTACCTGGCTTTAGCCGCGGAGACAGGCTGGACAGTAGAAAGAGGCACGAGAGGGGAGCCTTTTTCCCCTCTCGTGCCATGCAGGGGCCCTTATCGAGCCGTGCCCCGTGCCTCAGAAGCGCAGCCCGATCGACCCGAGGAAGGTGCGGCCCGAAAGCGGCACGGCGCGGGATGCCGAGAAGGCAGACGCATAGTTGAGATGGTTGGTCAGGTTGTTTGCGTTGAACTGCACATGATAGCGCTCGTAGTCATATGAGAGCATGGCATTGAGCGACACATTATCAGGCATGCGAGCCGTATTGGCCTCGTTGGCCCAGTAACCTGAGGAATACTGCACGCCACCGCCAGCCGAGAGCTTGCCCTGTGTAGGCTTGAGCACGAGGCGGGAGAGGTTATAGGTGCTCCAGACCGACAGGCTATTGGCAGGAAGCTGGGGCGCCTTGTTGTTACGATAGGCAGCGCTATGCGTCACCTTTCCGCCCATATAAGCGTATGACGTATAGATCTCCCAGTCATTCGTGATCTTGCCGGTCGCGCTCACTTCCAGACCACGCGTCCGTCGGCCTGACCCTGCGTCCGAGAAGCCTGTGATGATCTGTCCCGAATCATCCAAAGTGAAGGAGTTGTTCTGCTCGATCTGAAAGATTGCCGCCGTGACGCCCAGCTTCTTGTTCAGGAAGTCGGCCTTGCCGCCGAGCTCATACAGATCGCTGCGCTGAGGCTTGAGGTCACGCCCGTTCGTCGCAACATCACTGATACCGGTCGAGCTCGCTGTCAGGGACGACACATCCGTACCGACTGGCTTATAAGACTGCGCAAAGGTGAAGTAGAATGTCGCGTTTTCGAAGGGCTCATACATCAGGCTGGCAGAAGGGCTGAACTTGTTCGAGCTTTGCTTCTGCAGCCCCTGAGCGGCAGCCGCAGCGCTCCAATAGGTCGCGCGGTAGCTATCCCAGCGCACCGTGCCATAGACCGAAACCTGCTTGGTCAGGTTGATCTTGTCGGCAAGGAACAGGCCGAGATCGCGAAAATCGGATGTGCGCCCACCCGAAGACGGATAGGTGATCTGAGTACCAGGATACTCAAATTGCGGGGTACGGATCAGCTGATTATTGGTCCGGTTGATATAGGTGCCATAGACGCGATCGTCTTTGGTATAGTTGATATCAACACCGGCGCGCACATCATGATGCAGGAAGGCCGTTTTGAACTTGGAGTGGCCCATCGTGACGTTCTGCACGCCCCAGCCTGCCTGCTCATAGGCCATGCCACCACCGGCGCCATAGGTCAGAGCCGGGTTCTTTCCTGCAAGAAACGCCGTCGCACACGCGCCGGAGCAGGCTGCGGGGTTCGTCGCCGCAAAATCTCGCGTATAATGCGAATAGCGCGTGTCATTCGACAAGGTGAGCCATTTCGCAATCTGCGACGAGAATTTCGACGTCACCATATGCACATTGCCGCTGTCGCGGTCGAAATTGCGCGAGTAATTGGTGTCACGTGCCAGACCGCGCTCTGTGATCGGGCGGAAGGTCGTGCCTGTCTGGATCATCGGCACGCCGTAATCGGGACGGCCGCGGCTGCCGAGCCACTGATAATTCAGATGCCAGGTATTCTTCGTGCCGAGTCCGACGCCGAGATCGGCCGCAGCGCCGTAGCGATCGGTGCGCACGTTGTTGCGGTCGGCCACCATCTGCTGGTTGTACATGCCGTTCACACGCAGGGCGGTGCGGGAGTTGATCTCGTAGTTCGCATCGGCGGAGCCGCGATACTGCATGCCGCTCCCGAAAGACTGATCGGCACCGAACGACTTGCCCAGATGGGCCTTTTTGAGCGTCTGGTTGATCACGCCGCCCACATTGCCCGCACCGAAATACTGACCGGAGGGGCCTTTGACGACCTCGACGCTCTCGGTGTTGTAGACGTCACGGACGTAATTGCCGAAATCGCGCAGACCGTCTTCGTAAATATCGCCACGTGCCTGCTGGCCACGGATACGGAACTGGTCACCGCTCATGCCACCATTTCCCTCACCGGCAGACATGGTGATGCCGGGCACGTTCGCCAGCGCCTGATCGAGGGTAAAGACGCGCTGCTCTTCGATGAGCTGCTTGGGCACGACGCTGATCGTCTGCGGCGTTTCGCGCACAGTAGCCGGCATGCGACCAATATCCAGCGACGTGGTGTTGGTGTTCATGGTGTTGACCGGTGTCGCACCGCGCACTTTCACAGCAGGCAGCTGCATGGCCGAGCTTTCAGTCGTCTTCGCGTCACTTGAGCTCTTTTCCTGCGCTTCTGCCTCTTCAGCACCGCAAAGACCGACCCCCGCCGTCAGTGCCAGAAGAAGAAGACGTTTCTGATTTCTCGCCACTTCACGAGATGACGACAGTATGTCTTCACGAGATGTCTGATAGTCAGAACGGCATCCGTAATCTTCTGGCATAGATTTCACCACTTTTCCGGTTTCAAATCCGAAGATCGCCACCCCACAACTTTGAAATATTTTGTCATCATTCGAATATCCCTTTTCAGAGATGGAAAATGACAAACTATTACATAATAACGCTCGGGCGCGTCTTCGCCGGCGGTGTTACCGTCACGTTACGAGAAGATGCAAACGATTCTTAAAATCTTTCTTAACTCGGACCTGGAGTGTGCCTTTTGCGTCACGCAACAGCACGTCTCAGAGGCAAATTTGGTTGCGTTCAAATGAATTCGATCTGGGTCTTGACCCCAAGCATCCATTGATTGCGCAAGTTACGCTGCGCGTTCGGGTGGACGTAATATTGCAGATCTGGCGCCACCGTGATGCCGCGCATCAGATGGATCTGGTACAACGCTTCGATAATCAGCGCGTCTTGTTGAACCAGAGGCGTCGAGGCACTGCTGGGCTTCTGCTGTGCCGCCTGGCGCCGCTGCGCGCGAGTGACGTGATGGGCAATGCGGGTATAGGCCATGTTGAGGGCGAGCATGTCCTGCGGGCGCTGACGTATCAGCCCGCGGACCATTATACCGACGGAATATTGCGCCGCCCTGAGCGCCGTGCGCGGGTTATTCCAGTACGCGCTCGCCAGTATCGTCAGGCCCGCATCGGGGCCACGCCCCGCAAAGCGAAATAGCTGCTGATCGGCCAGAACCCACGCTGACCACGATCCATCGACGACACGTGCAGGCGCACCCGTCAGACCAAGTATCTCACCATCATGGTCTTCGAACAGGCTGGTATGAGGCGCCGTATCGTAAACAGCGCCAAGCTTGTAATGTCCCGGAAGCGTACCCCCCTTACCCGCATGTGGCGCCCAGGCGAGTTCAAGCGGAATGGCTTCTCCATCGATGGTCGCACCATTGAACTTGAAGCCACTTCGCATTTGCGACAGCGCATATTGCGACGCTGCCTGCGTGAAATAGACTCCCGACTGAAGCTGAAGCGCCTCACTGATCTGCACCCTGAACCGTGCGCCCCAAGTTGCCGTGGGAAACGCCGCATGGGCCGTATTATCGCTCGCCGCTCTTGGATTGCCGCAGAAAGCGGCATTCATGAAATTGCAGTAGAGCGGATTGGCGGAGAAATCGGACAGGAAGGTCATGCGCCCTACTGCCGCATTGAGATGGTCATAGAACATCGACCGCTCAATATAGGCCGATACGAGATGGATCACGACGTTGCCGACCCCACCATAGGTCGCCTGGCTTGGGGTCAGATGATCGCCGAATTTGCGGCTCGTCGGCGCACCATAACCGCTCGCAAGCACGATATGCGTCGAGACGCCGGACAGTCCGGCCAGACGCTCCCAGTCGATATCGTTGCCGTAGGTCACGATACCTACATTGCCAACGCCCTTTTCATGCGACGGCGTTGGGTCGTTCAACATTGCCTGCATCTCGTTGGTGTTCTGCACATGAACGGCCACGCCTCGCTCACGCAGGGCCGATAGACCCGTCAGCACCTTGCCCGCCGCAGCGTGAGCCGCGGGCACAGGAGCGAGAACAACCGCGAGCAGAGACAGCCGGGCAAGCGGCAGCTTGATACGGGCATTACGTGTCATCGGGCTGGCTCCCTCTCGAGCGATGGCGTGCAAGAGGCTATCGCGGTGGTTTGTGGCATTTTTCGGCGCCCAATGCCCCTGCAATGCTTTGTCCGTTACGATATAAGAATATTCACCATAAAGCGGGAGTGAGCATGACGCCTGAACGCGCATTCGGGCAGGTCGAGATCCTCGACCAGAACCGTTCATCGGCGCCCCCTTTCCCGTCGTCACCGGCGCCGACCCTCTGAGCGACGCCATGATGGCGCGCATCGCCAATTGAACGAATCTGAGCGAAACGACCTCCCTGCCATGTCCAAAAACGCCGGAAGCCTCCTATCGTGTGCGCATCTTCACTCGGTCGAAAAAGCTGCCTTTTTCCGAACATCCCACGCGCAGCACGGCCTCGGTCTAAGCTGCGCTGCCCCGCAACGCGCATGGCGGTATGATTGTGGTGAAATGCGGTGTCGGTCTCGTGCAGTTAAAAGTGCACGAGGCGCGCTGAGTGTGGCGGCATATGCCTAGGCCCTCGCCGCGCTCAATCTGACATCAAATGAATTGCTCGATGCCGCTTGAGGGGATCACTGCCCCGGTTGGCGGGTTCTGCATCTGCGCGACCAGCAGAGCGTGCGTGACATCAGACCGAGCTGTCAGAGCATTGGTGGGGCAAAATACGGTATGGTAAGTGCCTGTTCCGAAGGCAGCGAGGCACAGTTCGAATTGCGTGCCTTTGCCGGGGGCTGGCACGATTATGAAGACCCCGTGACAGGCAGTCTTAACACCGCCATCGCCCAGTGGCTTATGGAAAGAACGTAGCCCCGTCACGCTACATCGCGTGTCAGGGTTCTGCGCTCGGACGCAATGGCCGCATCATCGTCGAGCGCGAAGGCGGCACAATCTGGATCGGCGGGGCCGTTATCCACAATATCAGAGGCACGCTTTCGATCTGAACGAAAAAAGGCGGCCCCTTTCGGAGCCGCCTTCCTGACCTGCAAGAGGGCCGATCTTACGGGATCAGAACCGTCTTGATGGACTTGTCGCCCTTCTTCATCAGATCGAAGCCTTCCTTCCACTGATCCAGCGGCAAGGTGTGGGTCACCACGCCCTCGACCGGCAGACGACCATCGGCAATGGCAGCGATGGTAAAGGGGTAGCAGTACGGGCCGAGATGCGAGCCAAGAACATCCAGCTCCTTGCGGTCGGAAATGATCGACCAGTCACAGGTCACTTCATCACCGAACACGCTGAACTCAACGAAACGGCCAAGCTTGCGGATCATGTGCAGGCCCTGACGGACGCTGGAGGGGTGACCTGTTGCTTCGATATAGACATCGCAGCCGTAACCGCCGGTCAGTTCCTTGACCTTGGCCACCACGTCTTCTTCGAGCGGGTTCATCACGATATCCGCACCGAATTTCTTGGCCAGATCCAGACGGTCCTGCTTGGTGTCGAGCACGATCAGCTTGCTGGGGTTCTTCAGGCGAGCAGCGCCCACCATGCCCAGACCCAGCGTACCGGCACCGGCGAGAACCACCACATCATCCAACTGAATATTGGCGCGGTTCACAGCATGAACGGAGCAGGCATAGGGCTCGATCAGGGCAGCAGCATCGAGCGGCATGTTCTCAGGAACACGATGGGTGCGCGACGTCTTGGGGAAGCGCATATACTTCGCCATCGCGCCGTTGGTGTTGTTCTGGAAGCCGTACAGGTCGTGACGTTCACACATCCAGTACTGACCGCCTTTGCAGTAGCGGCAATCGTCGCAGGGAACGATCTGCTCGCTGATCAGGCGATCACCGATCTTGTACTGGCTGCGCAGGTTCTCGCCAATCTCGACGGCACGACCGACGAATTCATGACCCGGGATCATCGGCGGCTTGACGTAGCGCGGCTGCTCCTTGTCGCCCCAGAAGGACGGTGCACCTAGGAAGCACTTGATATCGCCTGCACAGATACCAACCGCTTCGACCTCAATGATGATGTCGTCGGGGCCAGCGCGGGGCACATCCACCTCTTCCCAGCGATAATCGCCAGGCTCGTAGGCGACAACCGCATTCATCTTGGTCGGCAGAGTAACGCTGACTGCTTCTTTCTGCAGGGCGCCCAGATCGGGGGTGACGATTTTGTTCATGGTCTTGGGTCTTTCAGAAATGAGGCTGATCAGGCGTTGTGCTTGCGCGCCGGGGCCTCAAGTTCTTTCGCAATGGTCTGAAGGATGAGGCAGCAGGAGGTGGCACCGGCATCGAGCACGCCGCGTGACCGTTCACCCAGACGGCTGGCGCGGCCGATACGGGCCACCAGATCAATGGTAGAGTCACGACCGCGCTCTGCCGCTACCGACATCGCAATCAGGGCCTGTTCGAACGACTTGCCGTCATCCAGAGCCTTGTGAAACGCTTCGACGGAGGGTTGCAGCGTATCGACAAGGGTCTTGTCACCCACGCGGGCATTACCGAGGCTATTGATACCCGCGAGCGCCCCGTCAAGCATCTGGGCGAACAGCTTACCGTCAAGGAATTCGACATTGCGCAGCGGGATCGCCATGCCTTCGAAGAAGCGTCCGTAAAGCGGGCCCATCGAGCCGCCGATGCCGGCCATCAGGGAGTCGGACAGAGCATCGAGACCCTTTTCCATGACCGGCGGATTGGCGCCCAGAGCCTCGCCGCAGCGGGCAAAGCCTTTGGCCATGTTGATGCCGTGATCGCCATCGCCGATCTTGCCGTCGATCTCGCTCAGCCAGTCGCGCGCCTTGACGATGGCATCGACCAGAGCCGGAATGACCTTCGTGGTCTCGGAAACAGGCACGCCGCTCTTGGGTACGTATTTCTCACCCGTCTGCGTCTTGACCAGAGCCTCGACCGGATCGGCCTTGGCCGCAGGGGCCGCAGGGGCCTCGGCGGCTGGAGCGGCGGCAGCACCCGCGCCGACGCGCACCAGACCGATGGATTCAGCCGGCGCACCCATAAGGCGGTCCAGTTCCTCATCGGTCTTCATGACGGTCAGCGTGGCGCCCTTCATTTCGAGCGACGTAAAGAGATTGCCGACGAAGCGATGCGCCACTTCGATGCCCTTCTCCTTCAGGAGATCGGCCACATCGGCGTAAAGCACATAGAGTTCGATGATGGGGGTGGCGCCCAGACCCGAGAGCAGCACCGTCACGCGATCGCCCTTGGTGAAGGGCAGGTCCGGCAGGATGTGCTCGAGCATCAGCTTGGCGATGTCGCGCGAGCGGCCAAGCTCCTGAACCGACACGCCTGGCTCGCCATGATGCCCGATGCCGACTTCCATCGTGCCGAGTTCGATGGCGAAATTCGGATGACCGTTTGCGACGATGGTGCAGGGCGTGAGGCCGACACCGATAGACCGGGTATTGGCAATGGCCTTGCGAGCCGCGGCAATCACCTCATCCAGCGAGCCGCCCTCTTCGGCACGGGCACCGGCGGCTTTCCACATCAGGATTTCACCGGCAACGCCACGACGGCGCTCGGCTTCACTGGCCGGGGCAGACGCCACGTCATCGGTTGCGACAACCGTCTCGACCTTGATGCCGGCCTGCTGCGCATCGCGCGCTGCCATGCGAACATTCATCGTATCGCCAGCGTAGTTGCCGAAGAGGCAGGCAACGCCTGCACCCATATCGGCTTCCTTCATAGCGTCGAGGAAGCTCACCGCCGTAGGCGAGGAAAAGATCTCGCCGATCGCGACTGAGTCGAGCAGGCCCGTGCCTACGTAACCCAGAAAGGCGGGCTCATGGCCTGAACCGCCACCCGTGATCACACCGACCTTGCGACGGCCCGTGGTCTTGGCGCGCTTGACGACACGCGGATTGGCCGTCTCGACGATGATATCGGGATGGGCGAGAAGCGCGCCGCGCACGCCGTCTTCAACCACGCCATCGGGGTCGTTGAAGATACGGTCCAGCTTAGGACGCGATGCGGGAGACTGGGACGAAGCGCCATCGCCATGACCGGTATGCGCTGCGTAAACGAGAGAACGATCCATAATGGGCCCCATACTGAATGCCGGGAAAACACCCTGTGTGCCCAATCGTCTTAACCGTAACAGCCATTCTGCGTAAAATCACACTAACGAGAGTTATATTCGTGACTTAATATGTGGGGTTTTTATGGTTTGGTTTCTTCCACCCTGCCCAATCCCAGCCGTATTTCGCATATAAAATCGTTCTTAACAGAGACTTACGATAATATCCCGTAGAGAGTCCGCATTTAAGAAGCGTGTAATCACTCTGTGCACGAACTGAACAAATGTTATATTTTATGTCACGCAGATTTCGTCGTTACGGCAATTCGTGACAAGTCAGGCTTTTCGTGGACGGCCAGAAAAACTTCAAGAAAATATCTAATATCAATAAGAGATAACGATATATTTGTAATATAATATATGGCATCATAAAATATATATAATCTTGCCACTTCGCAATAGTATCGCAGTTATCCGAATTTGATATTTTATTTCTATTCTATATTATATAATGACCTCAGAATCAGACCTTCCGAATCGGGCCCGGTCACAAGCGCAATTCTATGCAATCATCACACCGAAAGTCTCTCCATGAACTCTCTATCACTGCGACAAAACGATGCCTGGATGGGACATACGACTCTCATCAGAACCGAACTGCCTAGAGCCAGCGACGCGTGACTTGCGCAAGGCCGCCGGTTCGCCTGTCATAGGGACGGCTGGCTGCTCTGTTTTCAAACAGAATCCTGATCCCTGCGTTTTTTGCCAGGCCTTACAGCCTTATGGGTTACGTTGCGCAGTGATATGCTTTGCCGCATCGGCCCGCTATCCGGCTCGATTCTGGCGGCGGCGATTCACCTTCCCCAGAGCGTCTCGGAGAGCGCCGGTTTCGACACGACCTCACTTCGTCCCCTCTCCAGGCACAGCCTCCCCCAGGGACACGCCTGGTCCTGAGCGAGCGTTACGCCCAGGCATTCCTCCCTGAAACAGAACAATGAGATTGATCGCGAGAGCCGGCAATGCGGGGCCGATACCGCCCGTATTCACCTGCCCGAAAAACAGCCCTGAACCCGCAATCAGGCCAGTGACGAGCCCGGTCAGCACGCGGAGGGGTGAAAGGCGACACCCTGACACACAAAGCAGAACAGCAGGCAGGAGCTGCACCAGCCCGACATAAAAAAGGCGGTTCATCGTCACGATCAGGGTCGTCTGTGTGGCGGCGCTCACCACCGAGAGGATGAGATAAGCCAGGATCACCGCAAGCCCAACGCGCTTTTGCGCAGCAGCCGGTACATTCGGAACGATCGAGCGGGTTACGATTGCAGCAAGACTCAGACAGACCGCCCCGAGCCAGACGAGCGCCGTGAGTGCCACAGCTCCGGCAACCAGACCGGCCGCCCAGGACGGAAGCAGGGAGAACGCTACGGAAAGAAACACCCTGTCGGGACGCGCCGAGGCTAAAGGATGAGTCAGCCCGTAAAATGCCACGACCGCGAGTAGCGGAAATAACACCATGTAAAGCGGCATCCATATCTGGGCGCGCCGGATTGTTTCGGGATTACGCGCAGAGAAAACCGCAGCGGCGGTCTGCGGTGCGATACAGAAGCCGATAGCCTGCGTCAGAATCGTGCTGATAATGAAGGTGCATGACGATACCGGGTGCGGCCCGGCCCCACCGAGCGCCACGGCAAGCGGCAGGGCCTCCCCCTGCCGCCAGTGCAAAAGAGCGATGATGGCGACGCTGAAGATCGCGATCAGGATCAACGTGTCTTTCAGCGCCGCAGTCCACGCCGCCCCACGCAGCCCCGCGCTCGCGACAAACAGAAATGCCAGTACCGCGGCGGACACAGACAGAACAAGCGGGGAGATTGGCAAAGCCAGAGCGGCAAAAACGGCATTGAGCCCGATAAACTGCATCGTGCCGAGCGGCAGCATCAGTATCACGAGCACGCAGCCAGTCACGCGGGCCAGGAGACGACTGTCGAAATATCCACCCAGAAGATCGGGCAGGGTAATGGCGCCATAATGCTGCCCGACCTGCCAAAGCCTGGGATAGAGGAGCATGCCCACAGGAAAAGCCAGCAGGATATAGCCCATGAACCATAGCGCGACCTCAACAGACGCGCTGGCAGCAATCCCCCCCGGAAAGCCGAGGACAGAACCGATCGAATAGGTCTCGCCTACCGAAAGCAGAAAGAACAACATGGCCCCGAACTGGCCGCGCGCCGCGAAAAAGGCTTTCGGATCTTTACCGGACGTCCCGCGTCCCGCGACAAGAGACAAACCGAAGGCAAGCGCCAGAACGACGAGAAAGGCCCCGACCCTCATCGATCGGCATCAGCTGGGGCGCAGGACGCAGCCAAAGCGAGACACAGAGTCGTCAGAGGCAGGCAGGCAAAAAGCCAGAACAGAGCTATCGGCACCCCCAGAATGCGAAACGGCGACACATAGAGGAACGGCATGGGCAAAAGCACCGCGCAAAACGGCAGGGCAACGAGGCCGTACCGCAGCCGGATGCCGGAGGAGCGAACAGACATGGCAGGCACTTTGTGATCTAAAGGTCGGAGCTACGACATAAAGCCAAGCCCGTGCACCGTGCCAGCCTGGAATGTGCGCCGGGGAGACGTCACAATTCGGCCCATTGGCGCAGAAGATTATGATAGGTCGAGGTTAGCCCCAGAACGCCGGGATGATCGTCAGGCAGGGTCTTGCGTGTTTCGATGATCGAGCGGTCGAAATCGTAAAGCAGCGCACGTTTCGTGTCGTCACGCACCATGGACTGGCTCCAGAAGAAAGAGGCCCAGCGGCTGCCCCGTGTCACTTCGCTCACACTGTGCAGGCTGGTCGAGGGATAGACAACCATATCGCCTGCGGGCAGTTTTACCCGTTGCTCACCGTAAGTATCCTGAATGACCAGTTCGCCGCCGTCATATTCGTCGGGGCCGGTAATGAAGAGCGTCGAGGAGACATCGGTGCGAATGCGAAAACCGCTCTCGGGGATCGGGCGGATCGCATTATCGACATGCGCCCCGAATTTCATACCGATATCATAACGATTGAAAAGCGGCGGAAAGACACGCAAGGGTAGCGCCGCACTGTTGAATGTCGGGTTGCGTCCGAGCGCGCGCAGAACGATCTCGCCCAGCTCACGAGATTCTGCCGAGTCCTGCGGCACCTGCAGATTGTTCTTCGCTTTGGCCGATTGCTGCCCTGCCGTCACCTTGCCGTCGAGCCAGGCCGCCTGCTCGAGCGTCTCGCGGCAATAGCGCAGTTCGTCTGCGGTCAGGACATTGGGAATATGAACCAGCATGGGTGCTCTCCTTACGAAATCGAGTTCTTGTAATTGAGAATGAATCTGATTAACACATCAGGACCGCACGGTTACACCCCGTAACAAGAACAGGATGCGCCCGCTTTCGGGTTGCCGCACCAGAAAAACAGGAGAGCCCCATGGCTACGCCCGTTGGCGATCTCGCCTCACTTCCCTTCACGCCGTGGGAAATGTTTCTCGGTGCCGGTCTTGTCGTGCGCTGCGTTATGATACTTCTGATCGTTGCCTGCGTGATCAGCTGGGCGGTTTTTGCGGCAAAAGTCGTCGAGATGATCCGCGTCAGGGCGGCGCTGGCAAGAACCGAAATCAGGGTAGAAGAAGCCGCCTCGCTCGAAGCCGCCCACGCTCTCTGCCCCGATATCGGCATCGTCAAGGCGCTGCTGAGTGCGGCCTCGAATGAGTGGACGCGCTCAGCCGATGTGCTCGAGGACCGCGAGGGACTGAAAGAGCGCATCATGCTGCATCTCGAACGTCTGGAATCAGCCGAGGGCCGACGCCTGATGCGCGGCACGGGCATTCTGGCCACCATCGGGGCTACAGCGCCGTTCATCGGTCTGTTCGGCACGGTCTGGGGTATCATGACCTCCTTTACCGGCATTGCGGCAACCAAGGCCACCAGCCTCGCCGTGGTGGCACCGGGCATCGCCGAAGCCCTTCTGGCGACAGCGCTCGGACTCGTCGCGGCCATTCCAGCCGTTGTCATCTATAACTATCTCTCCCGCCAGTGCCTCGGCTGCAAAGCTCAGGTGGGGGATCTGACGGCGCTCATTCTGCGCCTCGTGTCTCGCGATCTGAGCCGGCTCCATGTCCAGAGCCATGGGGCGCAGGTGCTGCGTTTTGCTACGCCGCGTGCCGAGCAGGCCGGACGCTAACCATGGCCCTGCGTATGCGCCATGCGGATGACACCGCGCTTGATGCCCATGAGCTGAACGTCACACCGTTGATCGACGTCATGCTTGTGCTGCTCGTCATTTTCATGGTGACGGCACCGCTCAGCACCGTGAATGTGCCGGTCGATCTGCCTTCCTCGACACAGAAACCCGCCCCGCGCCCGGCCAACCCCATTTTCGTGACCGTCAAGGCCGATCACAGCCTCGCTCTGGGCGAGGACGATATCAGCAATGACGATTTACCCGCCAGACTTCTGGCCCTGACAAACGGCCACAAGGATGAGCGCATTTTTCTGCGCGCCGACAAGACCGTCGATTACGAGACGCTCATGAAGGCCATGGACCTTTTGCGCAAATCCGGCTTCCTCAAGGTCGCCCTAGTCAATCTGCAAGGCCAGGAGGAGGGCGACGAACCGTGACGGCTCGCGACCTGCGCCCCTCCCTGCCCGCAAGCCCCGTCTCACCTGCCCTTACGGCGACAGGTGAGACGGGGATCATGCCATTCCGGCAGGCCTATCAGATGCATCTGCAACGCGAGGCCGCCCTTCGACGCCGTTGCGGAGGCTATTCGGCAGCATCCATCGCCTTGGTGGCTGGGCTTGCTCTCGGTCTGGTGGCCATGATTCCAGCCAGCTCCCCGCCGCCTTTCTCACCGCCACCAGCAGCTATTGCGATCGATCTCGCGCCAGAACCCGCCAGCGTGCCGGCGCCACCGCAACAACGCCCGCCTGGACCGCCACAGATCGCGACACCTGAGCCCCCGGCGCCGGAGAAGCCGCCTGAGGTGATGGCACCCCCTTCCCCGGCGCCACTGCCGCCCGTGCCGGTCCCGCAGAAGATCAAGGTCGCGCCGCACCGCAAGGTCGCGCCCTCTCCGCCCGTGCCCAAGCATTTGCCGCCGCCAGTGCCGACGCAATCGGCCGCCGATACGGCACCTCCGCCTTCGGATTCGCCCCCCTCGACTGTATCGGCGACGAATGCCAAGGGGGCACCGTCCTCACGCGAGGCGTCTCAGGCTAAGGAAAGCTGGCAGGGCAAGCTTCTGGCCCGTCTGGAACGGTTCAAGCGCTATCCGGCTCAGGCTCAGGCAGAGCATCAGGAAGGCACACCGATGCTACGCTTTACCATGGATCGCAAAGGCCATGTCCTGGCCGCATCTCTTGTGCGCCCCACCGGTTATGCGCTTCTCGATGAGGAGACGCTCGCTCTGGTGCGTCGGGCCGAGCCCCTGCCTGAGCCACCCGAGACGATCGAGGGGGCAACGCTCACCCTGACAGTGCCGGTCGAGTTCTATCTGGAAGCGCATTGAGACCAGAGCAGAACTGACCGCTACCGCCCGAAAAACTCGACAATAAACGGGTGCAAAAGGCTTTTACCGGGCTCCATTCCGATCACATCTTGAGCACGAGCGATCAAAGCCTGACCTAATTGCGCCGGTTGCAGGGGCCTCTTCCTTGCCAGACCGGGCGCATGTGATCAGAATACAGCAGCATGACTGTAGCACTCGCAAAGACTTCATCATGGCCCTGACAGAGACCTCAGCCCCCCATGGCGCCGTGGCCTCTGACACGCCGCCGAAATGGCGCGTGGAAGCGAGAGGAGGCGGGTCCTGCCTCGTTCTCTCCGGCGTCTGGCTGAGCCATGATGCCGCGCTTCCCGAGTTTTCGGGCGATGTCGCTGGCATCGGCACGGTTCTGACCTGCGACACGCAGGATGTGTCCGGCTGGGATACCGGGCTTATCGCTTTTCTCTGGGATGTGCGGCGCAGCTGCGACAATGCTGGCAGGGTTTTCGATGTCGCCTCGCTGCCGCATCCCATGCAGCAATTACTCGATTTGCTGCCAGACAATGCGGCACCAGTTCTGCCCGCACGTGCCAAAAAACTCCCGTTTCTCGAATCCGTCGGCGTCAAATCCATTGCCATACTGGCGGAGATCGGCACTGTCTCCGGGCTCGCCGGACGTACGGCGCTTGCCGCCTATCGCTCGCTTTTCGGCAAGGCCGGTCTCCGACGCAGCGATCTGGTGAGCGATCTCTTTAATGCCGGGCCGTCCGCGCTCGTGATCGTCGGCGTTGTCAATTTTCTGGTCGGGGCCATTCTGGCCTTCGTCGGCGCCGTACAGTTGCAGAAATTCGCTGCGGGCATTTATGTGGCAAGCCTTGTCGGCATTGCGACCGTGCGTGAGATGGCGGCAGTCATGACCGCCATCATCATGGCAGGCCGGACAGGTGGCGCCTATGCGGCGCGCATCTCGACCATGCAAGGCAATGAGGAAATCGACGCGCTGAAAGTATTCGGCATATCGGTCTCATCCTACCTCATTCTGCCAGCGGTTCTGTCGCTCGTGTTCACCATGCCCTTTCTTTATCTCTATGGGTGTCTGATCGGTATGCTCGGCGGCTATATCGTGGCCATTTCGATGCTGGACATCACGAGCCTCGGCTATTTCCATCAGACGATCATCGCCTTCGGTATCGGACAGTTTATCTTCGGCTTTATCAAGAGCATTGTCTTCGGCGCCTTTATCGGGCTGACGAGCTGCCGTATCGGCCTCAAGGCCGGGCGCTCTGCCGCCGATGTCGGCATTGCGGCAACCCATGCCGTCGTGATCGGCATCGTGGGGGTGATCGCCCTCGATGCGGTTTTTGCCATCATTGCCAATAGCGTGGGGATCTGAGCCATGGCGCAGGATTCCATCATGACCCTGCAGGATGTCACCCTGGCTTTCGGCCCGAAAGTGATCCAGTCCGACATCACCCTCTCGGTCAAACGTGGCAGTATCTTCGCCGTCATGGGCGGGTCGGGTTGCGGCAAGTCGACCCTTCTCAAGAGCATGAT
Source organism: Asaia sp. BMEF1 (assembly GCF_051628905.1). Taxonomy (GTDB): domain Bacteria; phylum Pseudomonadota; class Alphaproteobacteria; order Acetobacterales; family Acetobacteraceae; genus Asaia. Next base: position 1,214,552 of record NZ_CP157575.1, read on the forward strand.
CGGCCTGCTGAGCCCCACGACAGGCCGTTTTCATGTCGGCTCGCAGGATTACTGGGCGGGCAGCGATGCACAGCGTACCGAAATCAATCATCGCTTCGGCGTGCTGTTTCAGAGCGGTGCGCTATGGAGCTCGATGACCGTTGGCGAGAATGTCGCCCTGCCTCTGCAAATGTTCACCGATCTCGGCCCACGCGCCATCAGGCGTCTGGTCGAGCTTAAACTGGCTCTGGTCGGACTGCTCGAAGCAATCGACCTCACCCCGGCCGAGATCAGCGGTGGCATGCGCAAGCGGGCGGGGCTGGCCCGCGCGCTGGCGCTCGACCCTGACATATTGTTTTTCGACGAGCCTTCAGCGGGGCTCGACCCGATCACATCGGCCAGACTGGACGATCTGATCCTCAATCTGCGTGACGGGCTCGGCGCGACCATCGTAATCGTAAGCCATGAACTGCCCAGCCTGTTCAGCATCGCCGATGACGGGATTTTTCTCGATGCCATCTCGAAGCGCCCCATCGCTTTCGGCTCGCCGCGCGACTTGCGCGACAACTGCACCGACCCTCAGGTTCATGCCTTCATGAACAGACAACGCAACGAAGAAGGAAACGCATCATGAACAGACAGGCGCTCGTCGGTGCGTTCGTTCTCGGAGGGATGGCCCTTATGGTCAGTGCCTTCGTCTTCTTCGGTAATTTTCATCCCTTCACCCATACAGAGCGGGCTGTCCTGATTTTTCGCGGCTCGACAAACGGCCTGACCGTTGGAGCGCCGGTCAATTTCCGGGGCGTTCAGGTCGGCGCAGTCGATCGCATCGCCATCGAATACGATCCTAAAACGCGTGAAGCGTTCATCCCGGTCTATGTCACGATCCGCCAGAACGATATTCTCGTTGCCGGAGAAAAGCATGGCCATGTCCCCGGGCTGGGCGAACTGGTGGCGCACGGATTGCGTGGCGAGATCAACCTCAAGAGCTTCGTGACCGGCACGTCGCAGATCGATCTCGACGTCTCACCCGGCACGCCCGCCGTCCTGCACCCGCAACTGACCAGCGAAGTCGAAATTCCGACACGACAATCCTCGATCCAGGCCATGACAAACACGCTGACACATCTACCCTTGCGTCAGATCAGCGACGATGCCGCGGCAACCCTTGCTGTCATCCATCACCTCGCCGAGACACTCGACCAGCGCCTTCCTGCGCTGGCCAACAGTTTGCAGGAGACTTCGGATCATAGCCGCGCCACGGTCGATGCTGCCCATGAGATGCTGACGACCTTGCAGCCGCAATTGCTGCGCACGCTACAGAGCGTCGACCATCTCGCCATGACAGGCAGTGACCAGCTTTCGGCCCGAGGTCAGGAATTGCATGCGCTGCTTCAGACCAGCCGCGACACCATGGCGACTGCCAATAAAACCATAGCCAATCTGCAGGGCATCACCTCACCGCGCTCCATCGACCGCGCCAATCTGGATTCAAGCCTGCGCGATATCGCCGCCGCCGCCGCCGCGCTGCGCGGCTTCGCCAACGACGTCGAGCGCAACCCGCAACTTCTGCTGACAGGACGCCGCCAATGAGCTTGCGCCCCCTTCTCTCCGTCCTCGCTCTCGGGCTGCTCTCAGGCTGCGCTTCAGCGCCCGTCCAGTTTTATACGATTGCCCCGACCGCCAGCGATGTCACGCTCGCGCAGAAGAACGCGCCGGTTACCTACGTGCCACGCGTATCACTGCCCGATTATCTCGATACGCAGGATATTCTGGTGCGCGACGGCAATCGCCTCATCCGCAGCAGTAATGGGCGCTGGGCCAGCCGCCTGTCGCAATCGGCGACCGATCTGATCGTGGCGCGACTGTCGCAGGATTTGCCCCAACGCATGATCACCGCCTATCCGCCGATCGACACGCCTGAGTCACGCCTCGGCATCACCATCGAACGTATGGACCTGCTCCAGCAGGGGCAGGCGACGCTGATCGCCTCCTGGACTGAATTGCCGAGCGACGAAGCCAGTCCGCCACAACAGGGCCGTGCCGCTGTCAGCGTTCAGGGCAGCGTTGTCGATGACGCGGCAAAAACTGCCTTGTTGCAGAAGCTTTTCGAGCAACTGTCCGACAAGATCACCGCCAGCCTCGCGTCGCGCTGAAGACCCTTTGCGGGGAGCCCTCCCCCGCAACGACCGGGCTCAGAAAGCCGCCTGAATGCGGCTGCCCAGCGCATTGATCGAGCGGCCCTTGGTATTGACGCTGCCCACCGTCTGGGAGCGCGTAGCATTGATATGGCTGTATTGCAGCTGAATGCGGAAATGGCGGTTGATATACCAGTTCAGCCCACCCGCCCAGACGGTCTGTACGCCTCCGCGCACGCCTCCCGTGACCGAGGCGGGCATGTCCTTGATGATGTCGCTGTTGAAATCCATGACGCTCCAGCGTCCGACCAGTTCGAGCGCGCCCCACTGGTTGTTCCAGAAATCGACATCCTCTCTCGGTGCCGGTGCGGAAAATGCTGCGTCTTTGGGGCTGTAGCGGCGTGGCTGGCCGAACAGCGTATAGCTGCCAGCCACGTAATAGCCATCGAAGCCAAGATTGGGTGCCGGGCCCTTGCGACGGGCATCGGCATTTCGGTCCACCCCGATATGATAATATTCCGCCTGAAGCACGGCCTTGTCGTAACGTAGGGCTATTTCCGGCCCAACGGCCCAGACCTTACCGACATCGGCAATCGTACCGCTCGACACCAGACGCTCATTGGTCAGACGGATTTCGGGGCGGTCGCTGATAGACAGCAGGCGCCCCTGCGCCGTCTGGTTGCGCTTGAAAGACATGGTCGATGACATGCCCAGATGAAGATCCACATTCGCAGTCGCGACAGGCCGCCCCGCAACACGCAGAAGCCCGCCCATCTGACTGTCGGATACGGTCGGGTCGGTTGTCCGGTCGCCATAGGTCTGGCCCGTCAGATAGGCACCGAGATACCAGCGTTTCTGGTGCGTGCGCCCGCCCACACTCAGCCTCGTATCGCCCGCAGCGATCTGACGCACCACTTCGGAAATTGACGCACGCTCCATGAGAATGAAGCCGTTGGAGGACTCGGAGTCCTGCATGGTAACACGCGGCTGATAATAACCAACGGTAAACTGCGAGTTGTGAATGCCGCTATAGACAATATTTGCCTCATAAAGCCCTGCCGTACCGTCGACTGTGCGCCCCCATTCGGGCGTCAGATTGGCGAGAAGATTGCCATAGCGCCACGTCAGCGGCAGACGCAGGCGACGGGCATTTTCGTTCATTTTCGGGAAACGTCCCGTCTGCCCCTGCGCCGCCCCGCCCGAAGACGGAAAACCGCCAATATCGAGATGCATCACGAGACCGACCGAGAAGGCATAGAGCCCGTCACTCGACGCGATGGTGGGGCGCCCTGCGGGAAAGCCGATCCGTATCCCGCCAATATCGACGGTCTCTGCCGTGCGCGTGGCGCGACGGAAATCGGCCAGAGACATGTTCAGACCGTGATCGGGCGGCGGGATAAGATGCGTGTCATAGGCGACCTGGGGGTTGGAAGGCGTGCCTTCGCCCTTCATCGAGGCTGACGCCAGTTGAACCGGCCCCGACGTGGTGGACACAGAGCGCGGCTGAGATAGCGCCGCGTCAGCCGCAGATGTCGCCACAGGTGACGGTCGGGTGCTCGCCAGGGCAGTCGTGGGCTCGGCTGGTGCTGCGTGGGTCGGTAGAGGGGCAGCGTGACGGGAGGGATGACTCCTGACTGCGACACCTCCCGTAGCGCCTTGACCGGGCTGCGCCTGCGCCAGTTCGGATTTACGGCGCAATGCGCGCTCTTTCGCCAGTTCGTGTCGCAAATCGGTGATCTGGCCCTGCATCTGCGCACGCATCTCCAGCATTTCCCGGCGAAGGGCCGCAATATCGTCCGACTGGCTGGCTGCCAGAGCCGAAGCGGGAATCGTGGCGCCGCAAAGCAGCAGCATGGTCGTGAAATGGCGCACGTGCATAGGTTCGACAAAGCTCTGATCTGAACTAACTGCGCGCTGCTATAAACGACCACACAAGTCAATCATATGACGTTTTGATGACAATGATCGACTTTTTCAATCAGTCACAAGAAATGTTTTGTCATGGTAAATTGGATACTTTCCGGTCTTCTGTTTGCACATCACTTTCATGCCGCGCGCTGCAAAAACCCCCGGCACGGAAAGACCGGTCGGCGCGCTATTCTTCGGAAACGCCCCTTTCCGGCAGAAAGCGCATCGGGCAGCCATTCAAACCCGCGCGTAGTTTTGCCGAAAAGGGATAAGCGACACGACGCGCCCGCATGATGTTGCCCAAGGGGCGATGCGCCACCAGACCGTGCCAGGGGGAGAAAGACAGGCTGTCATCGATCTGACGCGACTTCTCCTCGCTCCATCCGCGCTGCGGCGGAAAATCCACGCTGGCAACGCATTGAAAGGGGCTTGTCTCCTCACTCCAGGCAATCTGGGCGTTCTCTACGGGCTGGGTGGCAAGATCGCGGCAAAGCTGGACGCGCAGGCTCATGCTCCCTCCCTCCTGGGCCAGGACACGCCCGACAGCGCGCCGGATCGCAATGGGATCGTGATCGATATCGATATGCCTTCCCGTCAGACGACGAAAGCTCTCCGATTCTGGAACGAGATCGAATTTCGCGACGTAATCGCCGTAGCGACAGGGAACCTGTGAGTGAAAGCGATCGCCCAAAGGGTGGGTCGGCTCGAAGCCCCCCAACGCATCCAGTGCCGCGCTGCGCCGGGCTACACGCCCAAGGCCGCGCTGCACGGAACGCAGGCAGCGTGACAGTAGCGCCTTGGCGCCCTCTGCCCGGTCGGTCGTCAGGGCGAGCAGCCGCAGCATTTTCAGAAAGACGCCTGCATCGGGGGCACCGAAAGCCGTGCCATTTGCGAACAGAAAATCCTGCACTGCGACACCGTGCGTATCGTCAAGCAGATCGCCGGGGACGTCATGGATCTTGAGGGCGAAGCCACGCGGCCCCGATACGGCATCGCGCAGCGGATCGCCCGGTATGGCTGAAAGACGGGCCGTGATGCGATAGGCGCCGGGGTGGGAAAAAAGTCCCTGAGCCAGTTCCGGCGGCAAGCCGGATCTCACATGCAGCGTGCCTTCGAGCAGCGCGTGGCTTTTGGCGTGAACCCCTCGGGAAGCATGACCGAGATCGCGACGAGTGGCGGTGATGATCTTGCGGAAGCTCTTTCGAAGCCCTGACTTGACCGCCTCTTCGTCGGAACGGAGCTTTTCGAGTGAGTCATCATAGGCGACAGGGGGGCGCATCACGCTGCTCCACGAAGAGGAAAGACGATTTTTCGATCCTCTCCAACCCGCCCCCGCTGCGAGAGTTGCCGATCAACCCTTGAGCGTGACGACTTTCGTAAGGTGACGGGGGGCCAGCGTGTCGAGGCCATGGGCGCGGGCAACATATTCACCGAGCAGTTGCAGCACGGGCAGACAGATCAGAGGTTCGGCCCCATGATCGCCCTCGACCGTCAACGAGACCGTACCGGGGCCGCCGAGCCCGAGTACGACAGCGCCTTTCTCCATCACATCGCGCGCGACGAGGGCTTCTTCCTCACGCGTGTCGGGATGGTACAGCATGACGACGAAGGAACGTTCATCGATCAGACTGATCGGCCCGTGACGATATTCGAGCGGGTGATGCGCCTCACTCTGGCTCAGGCTCATCTCCTGCATTTTCAGTGCCCCTTCGCGCGCGACGCCGTAAAGCGTGCCGCCGCCCAGAAACACGAAATGCGAGCGCCCGCGCAGCAGAGCCACAAGATGTGTATCCGCCTCTTCGAGCAGAGCCTCTGCGGCTGAGATGCTGGCCGGACCGATGGAGAGCCCGGCATAACGCAGCCCGGCCATGAGCATCAGACTGGCCGATGCCGTCATCACAATACCTTCCTCGGGATGGGTTTCCGCCTCGAACACCTCGGAAGACACCTGTGTCAATGCGCTACCCGCAGCGCAGGTAATACCGAGGACCGCGTGACCAGCCTCAAGTCCGGCGGCGGCGGCGGCAACCGTCTCGGTCGATTCCCCACTGCGAGACAGGGCGACAAGCTGGGTTTTCATGCCAGCAGGCACGTAGGAGGAGGCACGACGCGTCCATTCATTGCCCGGCACAGCGCGTGCCAGAAAACCGGCCTCGTTCAGGGCGCAGGCGACGCTGTCAGCGATATGAACGGAAGTGCCGCACCCGATAATGGCGTGCATCTCGCCCTTTTGCGGGCTGGATTGCGGCTTGGTCAGCGCCCTCCAGAACGAAAACTGCTCACGTATTCCTCGTTCGGTCGCATTCATCAGCCTGATTTTCCTCTGCAGATGGGCATTGTTTACCCGATCATGACACAAGCCTTTCTGGCTTCCGAGAGGCGGAAGACAATATCCCTTCTCTTCAGTCAGCTTGAGCCCTGTCAGGTATTTTCGAGCGCGGGCTCGACGAAAGGTACGGCCCCCAGATCCTTGAGCAGAGACGCGTCGAGCGATGCCAGATCGGTCACCCCGAGCAAGGCCAGGTCGCGATTGACCTCGGTGCCGAGGATGGAAACGGCCTTGTCGAGCCCTGCCCCGCCAGCCAGCGCACAGGCTTGCAGAAAAGGCCGACCGAGCATGACGGCGTCTGCGCCGAGCGCCATGGCCTTGAGAACGTCGCTGCCACACCGAAAGCCGCTATCGATCACAACACTCATGTCCTTGGCCGCTTTCCTGATCTCGGGCAGCACTTCGAGAGGAGACACGGTTGAATCGAGCAGACGGGCGCCGTGGTCGGAGATACCGATACCGTCGACACCGATCTTCGCTGCCTCCTTGGCATCTTCAGGGCGCAAGATGCCCTTGAGGATCAGCTTGCCTTTCCAGCGCTTGCGGATGTGGCGGATATGATCCCAGGTGAAATGCGGCGAGCCGCCGACTGCCGCGATCTCGTTCGAAAACAGACCCGGCCCGCCTTGCGGCCTGATATTCGCGATTTTCGGGTTGCGGTCGCGCAGGATGGTTCGCCCCAGCGTGCCGAATGTCCAGCCGGGGTTGAGAATGCCTCCAATCGTTGCGCGCAAATTGGGGCGTATGGGCATAGAATAGCCTGCGCGCGTCTCGGCGATACGCTGGGCGGGTACCGGCACATCGCAGGTGATCAGCAGCACGGGATAGCCCGCCTTTTGCACACGGTCGATCATGCCATCGATGACAGAAAGGTCGCTCGGCAGATAAGCCGCAAACCAGGCGCGCGGGTTGATGCGAATGATCTCTTCGAGCGGGGTGAGGGAGTTGGCCGAGAGCGCATAAAACAGATTATGCCGGCGCGCTGCGGCTGCCTCGATGCGATCGGCGTCATAGCGCGTCATGGCCGCGCCCCCGGTCGGAGCCAGACCGAAAGGCTGGGCATATTCCTCGCCGAAAAGGGTTATTTTCGTATTCACAGACGACACGTCACGCAGACGGTACGGGCGCCAGAGATAGCGCTGGAAGATCGCCCTGTTGCGCCGCAAGCTGAGTTCGGCCCCTGCGCCGTTGCGCACATATTCATAGACCGCTTTCGGCAGATAGCGCTTCACAGCTTTTTCGAAATCGCTGAGCTGGTAGATATCGTGCAAGCGCCGCTTTGCCGTCATGGACATCGAGAAACTCCAGGGGTGAAAAATGCAGGCAAGATGCCAACGGAGACAGAACGAGTCAGACGGGGAAATCTCCTGCACAGTCTCTATTCACGTTAATGTGATAAACTCCCGGCCACGGGAACTGCCCAGCCACCCCATGAAAAACCTCATGAAATCATGACGTAATCATTCCGATTCATGAACATAAGATAATTTTACCGGGATACCGACTGAACAGACGCGCTTGACGCGACGTTGCTGAGACACACAGCCACTCGTCGGAGCATCGATGCCATGTCCATGAATGTCAGTGAATTCATGTGGAAACGCCTTCAGGAATGGGGGCTGAAACGGGCCTATGGATATCCAGGCGACGGAGCGGGCGGCATCGACGTGGCGCTGCAACGCGAAATCGATACCGGGCGCATGGAGTATGTGCAGGTCCGCCACGAGGAAATGGCAGCTTTCATGGCATCAGCCCATGCGAAATTCACGGGGCAGGTCGGACTGTGCTTTGCGACCTCAGGCCCCGGCGCCATTCATCTGCTGAACGGGCTCTACGACGCCAAGCTCGACCATATGGGCGTGGTCGCCATCATGGGGCAGCAGGCGCGCAGTTGCCTCGGATCGAATTACCAGCAGGAAGTCGACCTGCAATCGCTCTGCAAGGATGTGGGGTCAGAATATATCGTGACCGTCACCGAGCCATCGCAGATGCGCCATGCCATAGATCGCGCCGTGCGCATTGCCAGAGACAAGCGGGCGCCAACCATCGTTATCGTGCCGAACGATCTGCAGGAATTGCCCTATAAAGACGGCCCCATCGCTCATGGCTACACCCACACCGGCATCGGCGAGACCATCATCAGCCCGGTGCCGGAGATGCGTGGGCTTCAGGCCGCTGCCGATATTCTCAATTCGGGAAAGAAAATCGCCATTCTCGCCGGAGCAGGCGCACTCGATGCCACGGATGAGCTGATCGCCGTTGCCGATCTGCTCGGCGCGGGCATCGCCAAGGCCCTGCTGGGCAAGGCCGCCGTACCTGACGAATTGCCTTATGTTACCGGGTCGCTGGGGCTGCTCGGCACCAAGCCGTCATGGGATCTGATGAAGGAATGCGACACCTTCCTAATGGTCGGATCGGCCTATCCCTATAGCGAGTTCCTGCCCGATCCCGGTCAGGCGCGAGGTGTACAGATCGATATCAACACCGCCAATCTGTCGCTGCGTTATCCCATGGAGCTTTGCCTTCAGGGCGACAGTGCAGCCACATTGCGCGCACTCCTGCCTCTGCTCAAGCGCAAGGAAGACCGTAGCTGGCGCGAAAAAATAGAGAAGGAAGTCGCAACCTGGTGGAAGGTGCTCGAGGCCCGCGCCATGACCGACGCCAACCCGGTCAATCCGCAGCGCGTGTTCTGGGAGCTATCGCCTCGCCTGCCGGATAACGCGATCATCACCGCCGATTCAGGCTCGGTCGCCAACTGGTTTGCCCGCGACCTGAAGATCCGTCGCGGTATGAAGGCCTCGCTCTCGGGTGGGCTAGCCTCGCTGGGCGCGGGCACCCCCTACGCCGTAGCCGCCAAAATGGCCTTTCCCGAGCGCACCGTCATCGCCTGTATGGGCGATGGCGCCATGCAGATGAACGGGCTCAATGTGATGATCACCATCTCAAAATACTGGAAGCAATGGGAGAATCCGAAGCTGATCGTCCTGGTCCTGAACAACCAGGATCTGAATCAGGTGACGTGGGAGGAACGCGTGCAACTCGGCGAGGGCAAGACCACAGCCACCCAGTCGATCCCCGATTTCCCCTATCACAAATATGCAGAACTCCTCGATCTGAAGGGCATTCTGGTCGATCACCCCGATCAGATAGGCGCTGCGTGGAAAGAGGCTCTCAACGCCGATCGTCCGGTTATTCTTGAAGCACGCACCGACCCCGATGTACCGCCCTTGCCGCCGCATATCACGCTGCAACAGGCCAAGGCTTTCCTTTCCTCTCTGCGCAACGAGCCTGAACTCCTCGACGTGATCCGGGGCTCGGCAAAGGAAATGCTTGCGAGCTTCCTGCCCTCGAAAAAATCCTGATTGGGCCAGCTCTGCACCCACGAAAGGCCCTGATCGCCGAGCCCGTCAGGGCTGGCGTCCTCAGCGATCTGGCGCCTTACGCGGGTGATGATGCCTCTGTGACCGCACGCAAGCTTTAGTCCTAAAGCGCGGTGTAGCCGCCATCGACAAAGATTTCCTGCCCGTTCACCATCCCCGAAGCTGGAGAGGCGAGATAGAGCACGAGATCGGCAACCTCTTCGGGTGTCGCAACGCGGCCCGAGGGTATTTTCTCCAGAAAACGGGCCAGCTTGTCACCCACGCCCCAGACGCGTTCGCCCATAGGCGTCCAGACGACAGTAGGGCAGACGGCGTTAGACTGAATATTATGCGGCCCCCATTCCGCCGTCATGACCTTGGTGAGCCCGTTCAACCCCGCTTTGGAGGCAACATAGGGGCCATGCTCCGTCAGGGCGACAGAACTGGCCATCGAACTGATATTGATGATCTTGCCACCCCCATGCTCGATCATGCCCGGCGCCAGAGCACGAGCCATCAGCCAGGGCGCGCGCAGGTTCAGGGCGAGTATGGAATCCCATTCCTCGACGCTCTGATCGATCAGGGTTTTGGGAATGCTCATCCCCGCATTATTGACGAGAATGGTCGCGGTGCCGAATTCGGCTTCGATACGCGCGCGCACCCTGTCGGCGGCCCCTGCATCGAGCAGATCGGCAGCAATGGGAAGACAGCGACGCGCATTTTTCGAGACGATCGCCTGCGTCTCCGCCAGCAGGGCCTCATCTCGTGCAACAGCCACGATGTCCGCCCCTGCCTCGCTCAGGACATCGCAAAGGGTCACGCCAAGACCGCGCGAGGCGCCTGTGACGACGGCGATCTTGCCGGAAAGGGAAAAGCGTTCGGAAAGACGGGTCATGAGAGAGCCAAACCTCCTGAAGGATCAAGAACACGGCGCGTTTCAACCATGGCGATGAGCCGGGCCTGCTGACGAAACTGGCGCGGCGTGCAACCGCGCAGGCTGAGAAACGTGCGGTTGAAATTGGAAAGATTGCCAAAGCCCGATGCGCGACAGATATCCGTCACCGCCATAGGCGTGGTCGTCAGCAAATGGCAGGCGTGACTGATGCGCAGCCTTTGCAGAAAGCTCATGAAACTCTCGCCAGTGAGAGCGCGAAACTGACGCGAAAAGCTCGATGCGGTCATGCCGAGCGATGCCGCGATCGTTTCGTGACGAATCTCGGCCGGATCTGTCGCAAGCAGATGACGCACGAGCCGTGCGATACGCCCGCCGGTCGTCGATTCCGGCGTTTCGAGATCGCGCCGTGTGGCGAGGCGGCGCCATAAGCATCTGGTGAGGTCAGCCATGAGGGCGATCGCCCCGGCCAGGCGCGCGCCACCTGTTTTCTCCCCCAGATCTTCCAGCATGGCGCCACAATGCAGCGCCTGCTCGCCTGAAAATTCGAGACCGTGACGGGACTCTTCGAGAAGCTGCGTCAGCCCCGTCAACTCCGGACAAAGCCCGATCAGTCCCTCGATCCACCCCTGACTGAATTGCAGCACGACGTCGCGACCTGTAATAATTTCGCCGTCACCGAGAGGGCTGAACCAGGCATGGGGCAGATCCGGCCCGACGAGAACAAGCTGCCGCGCCGCAAACGGGCCGATGTGATCGCCGATCATGACCCGCCCCGTGCCCTGCGTAATCAGGTGCAGTTCATATTCGGGGTGGTAATTCCAGCAAGCTATCGGGGCAGGGTAATCATGGCGATGCCAGCGAAAGCTCTCCGCCTTCTGTTCAGGAAACAGCTCCAGAATGGCGGGCGTCCGTCCCCCAAGCCGCCTCGCGTGCCGATGCTCACGGGTCGCCATGAGAGCTGTCCCTTCCCACAAGGCTCTAAAAAGTAATCTGGAGTTTTACATCTTCAGGGCGCGCCTCGGCTGCTCTCTCGAACGCCGCCACACCGTCATGAAAGGGGAAACTGGCCGAAATAAGCGGCTTGAGATCTATACTGCTGGATGCGATCAGCGCGATGGCACGGTCGTAGACATGAGCGTAGCGGAAGATGGTCTCAATGGTCAGTTCCTTCGCCTGTGCCGCCACGATATCGAAGGCGACCTTTTTCGGCGGCATACCGACCAGAACCAGGCGCCCACCGGGACGGGTGCAGTCGAGCGCGTCCTGATAGGCGCTTTCGAAGCCGCTCGCCTCGAACGTGACATCCACGCCCCAGCCAGGACCACAATGCGCGCCGATAATTTCGGCGGGCCGGGTTTGAGCGAGATCGATCGGCACGATATTGGCATAAGCGCCGGCTATGGCGAGTTTGGGCGCGGAGTAATCGCTGATGAAAACACGGCTCGCCCCGGAGGCCAGAGCGGCAAGCGCCGTCATGATGCCGATCGGCCCTGCCCCGGTAACGAGGCAGACATCGCCCGGCTGCAAACGAGCCTTGACACAGGCATGAACCCCGACAGCGAGAGGCTCAACCATCGCCCCTTCGGCAAAACTCACCTGATCGGGCAGCTTGAACGTGTAAGCCGCCGGATGAACGACCGAAGGGGTAAGACAGCCATGCACTGGCGGCGTCGCCCAAAAGCGCACGGCAGGATCGATGTTATACTGACCCAAGCGCGCAGCGCGCGAGTGCGGGTCAGGGATACCCGGCTCCATGCAGACACGATCGCCAATGCTGAAACCCGTGACAGCCGAGCCGATTGCGGTGATCGTGCCCGAGGCCTCATGACCCAGAACCATAGGCTCAAGCACAACGAAGGGACCTATGGCGCCATGGGTGTAATAATGCACATCGCTGCCACAGATACCGACCGTGTGGATGGCGATACGCACATCATCGGGGCCAAGTGCCTCATCAAGCGCGATTTCCCGCAGTGACAGAACACCGCGCTCCTCCAGAACCAGGGCCTGTGCCATCGTGTCGTTTTCCTCTCAGGAGAGCCGTGGGATATGCTTTCCCACGGCGCCTCATGTTAGATATAACGACCATATCTCATTAAATAGATCGGTTCTTAACAAAAACCGATGATCTTTTGCAGCATGGGAACACCACTGCGTGAACGAAGGGCCAAACTGTCAGACGGAGGAAACGTCCTCGCCTGAAAGCGTCAGAACTGCGCGGCAATCGTGCCGAAAAACTCCCGCGGCGCCGCCACGAACAGATTGGCATTGTCGTCTCCGGAGACCGAAGCTGCGCCGTAGACGCCACCGATATAATCGCTATTGAACAGATTGGTGACACCAACTGACAGCTTCATGCCGCGTGCGAACAGGACCTTGCCGAAATCGTAGCTCGCGTTAATGTTGGACGTCCAATAGGCCGGGATGTATTCATCGTTAGTGTAGGTCATGGCGCGACGGCTGGTATAGGTCGTATTGAAGTTGAAGCTGGCACTACGCCATGTATAGGTCAAATTCGCCTTATACATGAACTTCGGATAATAGACCTGATGCTTGCCCTTGATGCTGATCGTCGTTCCGTTATAGGGCAGGGCTGAATCCTCGTAAGTCGCGTTGTTCCAGCTGAAGCTGTTCGTGATTTCCAGCCCTTTGACCGGACGGATCGTGCCCAGCACGTCGGCCCCGTTCATCGTCTCATGGCCGACATTGAGAAAGGCAGCATAGACATTATTGGTCGGGCCACTGGTGATGGCGGCCAGACGGTTGATATAATCCGTGTGATAGAAATCGGCGCTGCCAGAGAAAAACTCGGAATTGAAGCGATAGCCGACCACGTAATTCCAGGTGCGTTCGGGTCTGAGTGTCTTTTTGCTGGCATCGAAGACCGATTGCGCCGGATTGGCAGACGAGCCAAGCCCGCCCCAGGGATTGCCCGACCCGGACTGGGCCCCAAAATCATAGGCGCGCATGTTTTCGGCGATATCCCAATAAAGTTCATGGTGATTGCCGAAATGCCAGTCCCAGTTGAAATGCGGCAAAAACGCATTCGATGCGGTCAGGCTGCCTGAGGCCGGGTGGCTGTAATAGGTGCCCCAGCTATCGGCCAGCGCTGCCGTCTGATCGAAACTCGTGCCGCCATGGGTTGTCTGGGTGAGCGACCTGAACCCACCCGTGAGGGTCATGCCTTTAGTAAGGTGCCAGACATCCTGAATATAAAACTGGAAAGTATTGGTATTGAATGAATCTGCATACCAGGTCGTCGCCTGATAGGCATAATAGTCGCTTTTGGAATTATGCGCCGCATCCTGCCCGTCTTCATAGAAACGCATGGGGTAATTGAAGCGGTCGTTCTCATACCATAGACCGGTCTGGATGGTATTGTTGCGTAGCTTGATGTCGAAACTCTGCGTCAAACCGAGCCGACGCACATCGGGATGCCCCGCCTGATCGGCCATCAGCACGCCTGAACTCGGCGAGATCAGAAATGGGTTCGTGCCCTGATAAACACCATTGGAAATATGACCGTAAGCGAGCGTATGCGAGGTGATGTTGGAGGCCAGATCGAAATCGCCCCGAACTGCCGAGAGATAGTTACGCTGCTCCTGGGTGCCGTCATAAGCAAAGTCGCCCACCTCGTCATTGGTGATCCCGGCAGGTAAACCGGGCGGAATACCGCCATTCTGGGCGTAATAGGCGTATTGCTTGGCCTTCTCGTAATCCGGCTTCAGATAGGTCGTGTTCCGCCCCAGAAGGCGCCACATGTTTTTGGTCAGGCTCATGAAATTATACTGATCGAAATTCGAATAATCGAAGATCGCCGTGATTTTTCCATGGTTACCAACGGGCTGCACCAGCTTGAAATTGGCCTGATGCTCCTGCTGGTCACCAAAGCCTTTCCAAAGATCCTGCGCCGTGCGCGCGTAGGACGCATAGAATTTCGTACCCGTCGGATTCAGGACACCGCTATCGGCGCGCGCGAAAGTACGAAACAGGTCGAAACTGCCAAAAGTCTGGCTAACCCGCCCTCCCGCCTTGTCCTGCGGATCCTCCGTGGTGAAGGTGATGGCACCCCCCAATGTCTGGGCAGAGGGCATTTCGACCGCGCCTGCGCCTTGTGTGAGCGTCATGCCGGCAATGTTTTCCTGAATCGCCATCTGATCGACGCCAAGGCCGTTCCAGTTATGAAAGCCCTGCGTCCCCATCGGAATACCATCCATGGAAACGCCAAGCTGCGACTGATTGAAGCCACGAATATAGAGCGTGTTGGCGACCGTATCGAGGCCGAACGCATCGTCAGAAGCAAAATTGGCGCCCGGCGTCGTCAGCGCGAGTATCTGCATGGGGCTCGTACCCGCCGTGAAATGGTCCATCGTCTGGCGTGTGACCATCTCCGTAGCACCGTGAGAGGCAATGCGATGGGCAGAAATCACCATGGACTCGCCGGCTCGCGCCTCGACCTCGCGCCTGGAGGCACGACGCGTTGCGGGCGCCTGAGAGACGGGGTGCCGGCGCGCGCCCTTTCCCGCCCTTTGGGGCGCGGCGTCATCGTTCGCATTCTTCCCCTTGGCGGCCAAAAGCGCATGAGGTTTTGCAACCGGTCTCGCCGAGGCCTTCGCAGTTTGCGGCAGGGCAAGCTGCGCGACACCGTAGAGTGTCGAAGCGCAAATCAGGAGTTGTCTTGCGTTCGGGCTTTTTCGCCCCTTGCCTTCATGACGCATGTCGAACCGACCTCCGCTCACTTTAGGTTGCGATATGAGAACGATGCCATATCGTTACGATTACGTTAAATGTGACAAATTATGAATGCAAGAGTCTTTACCCGACGCCTCCGCTGGTCGCTCATCGACCCAACAGGCAGGCATGGGGCCGCCAATACGGAGCTGAGCCCGATTTGGCGCTGTCGCAATGTCGAGCCTATGCTGCGCCCTCGTGAAGAGAAATGAGGAATATCTGCATGACCAAGCGCCCTATTGCCCCCGGTCTCAGCCGACGCACGGCGCTTGCCTCACTGCTCGCGACAGGCGGCGGCGTCGTCGGGCTCTCCATTGCGCAGGCGGCAGAACCTGGCCCTCAGGCACCGCCCCGCGCGCCTGAAGGTGAGCGCAAGGCAGAGCCCAACGCCTCTCACCCCTCACCCGCCGACCAGCCCGGAGCGACCTCGCATCCGGTTATTCGAACACAGGCCGACGCACTTTATCGCCCCACGATTCACTACACGCCTGAACATGGCTTCATGAACGATCCGAACGGTCTCATTCATGACGGAGCGGTTTATCATCTCTATTATCAATACGACCCTTTCGCCCCCTATGCCGGGCGCGTGCACTGGGGCCATGCGACGAGCCCCGATCTTCTGAGCTGGGAGGATCAACCGATAGCGCTCAGCGAGACGCCGGAGGGTGAGGCGTTTACGGGCTGCGCGGTGCTCGATACGCAAAATACGTCCGGCCTCTTCCCTGCGGGAAAAGGCGGACTTGTGGCGCTCTACACGCGAGCGACGCCTAGGAAACAGACGCAATTTCTGGCCATCAGCGACGATCAAGGCAAGAGCTTCAAGGATATCGCGCATAATCCGGTGCTGGATATCGGCAGCAATTCCTTTCGCGATCCCAAGGTGATCTTTCACAAGCCTACAGGTCAGTGGGTAATGGTTGTAGCGAAGGCGCGCCTGCATCAGATCGCGTTTTATGCCTCGATTGACCTGCAACACTGGACCCATACGAGCGATTTCGGTCCGTCAGGGCTGTTCGGTGTCGATTACGAATGCCCCAATCTGATCGAAATTCCCATCGAAGGCGGCGGGTCGCGCTGGGTGCTTTTCATTTCGGTCAATCCGGGCGGCCCGACCGGCGGCAGTATCACCCAGTATTTCGTCGGCAGTTTTGACGGCAGCCGTTTCACGCCGGACGATACAGTGATCGGTCTGACCGATTTCGCCAAAGATGCCTATGCCTTGCAATGCTATGAGAACATGCCGGCCGGGGAAGCCGTGTCGATCGCCTGGCTGGGCAACTGGCAATATTGTCAGGAATTGCCGACCCAGAGCTGGCGCGGCTGCATGACACTGCCGCGGCTCATGACACTGCGTCACGATTCCGCCGGCTGGCTGCGTCTGGCACAGGCGCCGAGAGGGCTCGAAACGCTTCGTGAGGCGCCTGTCCCCTTCACCTGCCAGAAGCTGGCTGCCGGGGCGAGCGCGTCGGTGCCGCTACCGCTCGGCGCGGCGCTGGAACTGACGCTGAGCGTCACCGTCGACCAGATGACGCCCGATCTGCCTCTGGGCGACAAGGGGCGCACCGGGCGCTTCGTCATCGTCTTCGGCAATGATCTGGGGGAGAATCTGACGATCGGCTTCGATGCCTTCAGCGGTCAACTCTGGATCGACAGAGCCGACCTTAACGGCTTCAAGCAGCCTTTCTTCACAGGGCAGTTCTCGACCGCTCTCAACCCCGATGACCGTCATTTCGATGTCAGGATCGTGCTCGATGCCTGCACGCTCGAAGTGTTTGCCAATGGCGGGCTCTCTGTCGGCACGGCGCTGCTCTTCCCCGCCAACCCGCTGAGCTTTCTCAAGTTGGAAGCAACCGGCACCGGAGCGACCATCGAGACCCTCAGCTTCTATCGGCTCAAGAAAGTCATGCCGCGTGAGACAGCTCTGTGATAAGGCCGCAAGCCTGTTGTTTCTGAGCGGAGTATCCTGAGTCGATGTCTTTCACGACCTGCCTCTTTGTCATGCTTGGCGGTGCCTTTGGCACGCTGGGGCGCTATCTGGTGACACTGGCAACGGCTCCTTACAGCCGCGCCATGCCTTGGGGTACGATCCTCGCCATCAATACGGTGGGGTCTTTCATCATTGGTTTTTTCGGCACGCTGACCCTGGCGCATGGGCGCTTCCCGGTATCGGAAAACATGCGCCTGTTCGTGATGGTCGGCATTTGCGGCGGCTATACGACCTTCTCATCTTTCAGCTTGCAGACCCTCGATCTGCTGCGGGCCGATGCCTGGGGGCGGGCGCTGCTTAATATCACGCTCTCCGCCCTGCTCTGCCTCGGTGCCGTCTCGCTCGGCCATCTGGCCGCGTCGAAACTCAATGCGGGCGCCTTCCAGATCGCGCAGAACGAGACGGAAGAAGACGCCTGAGCGCCATCAGGCCGAGAGCGCCTCGAAACGCGCCGTCTGCTCGTCGCAACGATAGAAATCGGCCATCGGGTAAGGCTGGCGGGCAAGCGTTGCCACGGCATCGATAATGCGATCAACCTTTTCATCGCTCATCAGCACGCTGAAATTCAGGCGTGTCCAACCTGGCTTTTCGATTTCCTGCCCTGACAGAATGGCCTGACGCAGCAAAGCCGAGGCAGGAGCATCGATCGATAGCAGACGATGCGCGTAAGGCCCGGCACAGGCGCAACCGCCACGCGCCTGAATGCCGTAGCAATCGGATAAAAGCCGCGTAAAGAGCTGCTGGTGCACATAGCCCCCACGCTGGCGGTCACGAATGCGCATGGAGAAAATCGGCAGTGCCGGCGCCTGTTTCGCGGTACCGATCAACTCGATCTCGGCGACATCGCGCCAGGCATCGAGGGCGCGCTCGCGCAGCATGGCGTGACGGGCATCCATGAAATCCTGCCCGATGGCCTCTTTCACCAGAAAAGCAAGAGCCGCCCGGATATCGCCAACCACATTGGGCGTACCCGCCTCTTCACGATCGCTGATGCAGGCGGAGTAATCATGCCCCCATGGCGAAACGAAACGCACCGTGCCGCCTCCCGGCAGGCTGGGGCGCGTGATGGCGACCGCCGCATCGCGCACGATCATCACGCCGGAAGCCCCCGGACCACCGACGAACTTATGGGGCGAAATGACGACCGCGTCTTTCTGAAGGTCGGTTCCGGCCTTCATGTCGATGGCGAGATAAGGGGCACCCCCAGCATAATCCCACACTGACCGGGCGCCGTGGGCGTTAAGCAGACGTGTTACCGCGTCGACATCGGTCAATATACCCGTCACATTCGAGGCGGCCGAGAATGCCCCGATGACGAGACGCCCTGGCTTCACCGCTGCAAGCACTGCTGCAAGGCTCTCGAGATCGGGGCCACCATGCGGGCCTTCTTCAATCTCGACGATCTCGGCACCGCTCTCGCGCCAGGGCAGGATATTGGAGTGATGCTCGTAAGGCCCGATCAGCACGAGCGGTGTCTCACCCGCGGCAATGGCTGCGCCTATCCCCATAAGGCTCACCAGACGATTGATGCCAGACGTCGCGCCCGAACCGGTAAAGACCACGCTATATCCGGACGGCGCCTGACACAGCCGGGCGATATGAGCGCGGGCGGAAGCCCGCAGACGGGTCATCATGCGCCCGCAATAAGACGCCTGGGTGTGGCTGTTGGCGTAATAGGGTAGAACCTGGGTGAGCATAAAGCTCTCTACCTGCTGGAGCGCACGCCCCGACGCAACGTAATCGGCATAGAGCAATGGGTGGTCACCGAACGGTCCCGGTACCGGCACGCCTTCGCCGATCACACCCTTGCGGAGAGCCTCGAGCCCCTCGGGCGTACCCAGAGAGCGGGCGAAATCGGCAAGACAGGTCTCGGGATCGAACATGAGGGCGGCTCCGGCTAGTGATGCGAAAATTTTACTGCGGTAGCCTTGAGGAAACCTCTCCTATTTCCTCACGAAATGAGATAAATTTCTATCATATGATCTTCTTTCGGGATTTTTATGGATCAAATCGATAAGGCGATTCTACGTACGCTTCAGAGCGATGCCTCGCTCTCACAGCGTGAGCTGGCCGACAAGGTGGGGCTGTCGCAAAACGCCTGCTGGCGCCGCCTCAATTTACTGCGTGCTGAAGGGGTCATTCAGGGAGAAACCATACGCCTCTCCCAGGAAGCGATCGGTCTGGGGGTCACGGTGTTCGTTATGGTGCGTACGCGCTTTCATTCACGCGAGTGGCTCGGCCAGTTTCGTGAAGCCGTACTCTCAATTCCTCATATCGTCGATTTTCACCGCCTCGCTGGCGATTACGACTATATGCTCAAGATCGTGGCAAAAGATATGAACGCCTTTGACGGCATCTATCAGAGCCTGATCAGCAAGATCGAACTTGATACGGTGACCTCCTATCTTTCGATGGAGGCCATCGCCAATAACCGGGATATGCCGGTCTGAGGCCTCAGGACCGGAGGCGCCACACCCCCGTCCTTCCCGTCTCAATCTGTTTCTGGCTTGGTAATCAGTTCAAACAGCAGCACCGACCGGCCTGTTACGGTATAGACCTGCTCCTGCGCGAAATGCTCGTTTTCGAGCGCTTCGCCGTCGTCGGGACGATTGGTGTCAAGCAGGAGCTTCCATTCTTCGCCTTCCGCCTTGGGCAAGGTGAACTGGACCACATCGTGCCAGCTATTGAGGATAAGCAGCAACGTCGCATCGGCCCCGCGACGCATGATACCGCTCGGCTGGGCGCGACCATCGAGCATGAGTCCGAAGCACTGGGCCTGGGACCATTCTTCCTGTTCCATTTCTCCGCCCGAAGCGCTCACCCAGCTCAGTTCCTTGACATCGAGATCCGGGTTGTATGCCTCAGTCAGGAAACGTGAACGACGCAGGATGGGGAAGCGTCTGCGCAATGCCAGCAGGCGCGTCGTGAATTTGGAGAGCCGCGCCCCCTCTTCACTGATGCTCCAGTTAACCCAAGATATTTCGTTGTTCTGGCAGTAGGCATTGTTATTGCCCCCCTGCGTGCGACCGAACTCGTCGCCCGCCAGAATCATAGGTGTGCCTTGGGAAAAAATCAGCGTGGCCAACATGTTGCGGCACTGACGCCAACGGATCTCATTGATCGTCTCGTCATCCGTCGGCCCCTCGACACCATAATTGTTAGAACGGTTATCCGAGGTGCCGTCGTTATTGTCCTCACCATTCGCCTCGTTATGCTTCTCGTTATAGGAGACGCAATCGAGCAGGGTGAAACCGTCATGAGCCGTGATGAAGTTCACGCTTGCCCAAGCCTGACGGCCGGAATGGTTGAACATGTCCGGGCTACCCAACAGTCGGGGCGCAAGCACATCCGCCTTGGCCTCGCCGCGCCAGAAATCGCGCACCGTATCGCGGAACTTGTCGTTCCACTCCGCCCAGCCCGGGGGAAAATGCCCCACCTGGTAGCCGCCCGGGCCGATATCCCATGGTTCTGCGATCATTTTCAGATGGGTAAGGGTCGGATCCTGGCGGCAAACCCTCAGGAAACCAGATTCACTATCGAAACCGTCGAGTTCCCGGGCCAGAATCGTCCCAAGATCGAATCGGAAGCCATCGACGCCAATTTCATTTGCCCAGTAACGAAGACTATCCGTCACAAATTGTATTGGCGCCTGCTTGGTCAGGTTAAACGTATTACCTGTCCCGGTGTCGTTAATGTAGAATCGTTTGTCATCCGGCATGAGCCGGTAATAGGAGGCATTATCGAGCCCCTTGAAAGACAAGGTCGGGCCAAGCTCGTTGCCCTCGGCCGTATGATTATAGACCACGTCCATAATCACTTCGATGCCCGCTTCATGATAGGCAGCTACCATGCGACGAACCTCCGAGAGGGCGTCATCCTGATCGGCTGCATAACGCGTATCGGGCGAGAAAAAGCCGATCGTGTTATACCCCCAGTAATTCGTGAGGCCCTTATCCACGAGATATTCGTCCGCGACGAAGCTCTGGATCGGCAGCAGCTCGATGGTGGTGATGCCGAGCGACTTTAGATGCTCGATGACGTGACGATTACCGAGCCCTGCATAGGTGCCGCGAAGCCGGCGAGGCACACGCGGATGGTTGAGCGTATAGCCCCTGACATGAGTCTCATAGACTACTGTATCCGTCCAACGGGTCTTCAGGGGACGGAGGTTCTGCGCCGCAGGGTCGGTGATGACGCATTTGGGTATGAAGGCGGCGCTGTCTCGCTCGTCAAAGCTCAGATCCTTGTCTGCGTGACCGAGCTGATAGCCGAAAAGGGCCGGATTCCAGGTTATTTCGCCAAAATGCTCGCGGGCATACGGATCAAGCAGAAGCTTGTTGGGGTTGAAGCGATGCCCCTCCTTCGGTTCGTACGGGCCGTGCACCCGATAACCGTAAAGCTGGCCGGGGCGCAGATCGGGAACCCAGCCATGGAACACCTGATCCGTGTATTCCGGGAGCCTGATCCTATCGGTCTCTTTCTCGCCGTTCTGATCGAACAAACAAATCTCGACCGCCTCGGCATTGGCAGAGAAAACCGCGAAGTTGACGCCCTTGCCATCATAGACCGCGCCTCGCTCCGCAGGACTTCCCTCTTTCAGGCGTTTTCCAAAAGAATCGCTCATAGGTTTCTTTCCATCCTGACCCGGTATCCCAGTTTTTCGCATTTCGGACTGGGGTAGCGAGACGCCTAACGCTCGGTGCAGGGAAAGAGCCGATAACATAAACGCGAGGTCATAACGATTTTCAGTGCCCGGCGTTTCACAAGTATTAGCATACTTAAAGAGCCGTGAATTCTTGCGGCCCCCTGAAAAAATGAGGCCCGCCATGCCGACAGACCAGATCGTTGCGCTTCCAACCGATCTGCAGCTTCTTTCTGTCACGGCGGAAATGTTTCCGTTCGTGAAGACTGGCGGATTGGGCGATGTCGCAGGCTCCCTTCCAACCGCACTGCGGCACCATGGCGTGCGCACGCGCACGATCCTGCCCGGCTATCCCAAGGTGATGAGCGCCCTCACTCACAAGCACGAGGCCTACGTGTTTCTCGACATGCTGGGTTTTCGCGCGACCTTGTGGGAGGGTATGGCACACGGTCACCATCTTTATGTGGTCGATGTTCCCGAACTTTATGATCGTTCTGGCGGCCCCTATCTTGGCCCGGATGGCCGTGACTGGGCCGATAACGATATGCGCTTTGCCGTGCTTTCGCGGGTGGCGGCCTGCATAGCACAGGGTTGCCTTGCTCAATGGCGCCCTGATGTGGTCATGACCCATGACTGGCAGGCCGGTCTCGTAGCTGCCTATCTCCGTTATGACGAGCGCCCCGCCCCGCCCGTCGCCCATGTCATTCACAACATGGCGTTTCAGGGCCTGTTCCCGCGCGAGCTGTTGCCCCGTATCGGTTTGCCCGAACACGCTTTCACCTTCGATGGCGTCGAGTTCTATGGCAAGGTAGGTTATCTCAAGGCGGGGCTCCAAATCGCCGATCGCCTCATAACGGTCTCACCGACCTATGCGGAAGAGATTCAGACCGCCGAAAACGGTATGGGGCTCGAAGGTCTGCTGAGCGCCCGCTCAGCCGAACTCACAGGCATCCTTAACGGGATCGATCTTCATGACTGGAATTCACTGACAGATCCGGCTGTCATTTTTCCCTATGCGATTGGCGACATCGCAGGACGACGCGCCAATAAGAGGGTTTTTCAGGCTGAGTTCGGCCTGCCTCAGGACCCCAATGCCATGCTGCTGGGCATTGTCAGCCGCCTGACGCGCCAGAAGGGCGTGGACGTACTGGCCGAGATCGCACCTCGCCTTTTCAAGACCAATATCCAGCTGGCCGTGGTTGGCGTGGGCGATGCCGACATCATGCAGTCTTTCCGCGCCTTGCAGCTCGCCTATCCACGCAACCTCGTCTGCCATCTACGCTATGACGAGGTGCTGGGTCATCGTCTACATTCTGCTGTCGATGCCTCGCTCATTCCGTCGCGCTTCGAACCCTGCGGTCTGACGCAGCTCCATGCCCTTCGTTACGGATCCGTTCCTATCGCGGCACGGGTAGGCGGTCTGACGGATACGATTGTCGATGCCAATGCGGCTGCCATCGAGGAGGGCGTTGCCAACGGAATTCTCTTCGCCCCGACCCAGGCCGATGCGCTCTATCGCGCCATCAGGCATGGCAAGAAGCTCTTTACCCAGAAATCCGTCTGGGCGCGGTTGCAGCGTAATGGCTCGCTGCATGATGTGTCCTGGCATGGCAAGGCCGCGCATTATGCGCGCCTCCTGCTCGAAATGGCGGGGCGCGCTCCCGTGCGAGCAATAGGTGAGAACGACATCGCCCCGAGGCTCAGCGATATGGGCATGCCTCTCTCACCGAACGCCTCTTTCACCCGCACAGCAAGAATGCCCCAGAGCCGCCCACGCAATCCGGGACTGGGTAGGACAGACCTGCCCCGCTTCGGCACGACATCCTGACACGATCTCTTTCTCCTGTGGCGAGACGCTGCCTTCCATGACCGATACTGATCTGGCTGAACTGCCACCCAAACCTCTCAAGCCTCAGGAGAAAGTCCTGATCGACGAAATCGTCGAAGGGCGTATTCATGACCCCTTCGCCTATCTTGGGCGTCATCGAGAAGGGCGAAGCAATATTGTTCGCGTCTTTTATCCCGATGCGGTCGAAGTGCGCCTTGTCGCAGAGCGCAGGAACAAGCCCCCTCTCGAAAAGAAGATGGATCGCATCGACGAGCGCGGCATTTACGCCGCCTCGATAAGTGCCAGTTCGACACGCTACAGCCTACGTATTCTCTGGGCCGATGGCTGGCAGGAAACACATGACCCGTACAGCTTCGGCACGCTGATCGGCGATCTGGACCTCTATCTTTTCGCAGAGGGAAATCACCGCGATATCGACCGGATCATGGGCGCGCATATCTGCGACATCGACGGGGTTTCGGGCGTCAGGTTCACCGTATGGGCCCCGAATGCCCATCGTGTTTCGGTGATAGGCGACTTCAATATATGGGACGGGCGTCGCCATCCGATGCGCCTGCGCCACAGCGCCGGTATCTGGGAGTTGTTCGTACCCGGCATCGGCTCGGGGGAACGCTATAAATTCGAGATCATGGCACAAGGTGGTGTGATCCTGCCCGCCAAGGCCGATCCCTATGCCCGCTACGCCGAGCTTCCGCCGGCAACAGCCTCCATCGTTGCCCCGCCCTTGGAACATGACTGGCACGACCGGGAGTGGATGGAAAAACGCGCCGAGAGACAGGCGCTGGGCGCACCGATCTCGATTTACGAGCTGCATGTACCGTCATGGCAGCGTCGCAACAGTCCGACCGGCTATATCAGCTGGAACGATCTGGGCGATCAGTTGATCCCTTACATCAACGAGCTGGGTTTCACCCATATCGAGCTGATGCCGATCACCGAATACCCTTTCTCGGGGTCGTGGGGCTATCAGCCGCTCAGCATGTATGCGCCCACCTCACGGCACGGCACACCCGCCGAATTCGCCCATTTTGTCGATCGCTGTCACCAGGCCAATATCGGCGTGATCATGGACTGGGTGCCCGCCCATTTCCCGGCCGACGCCCATGGGCTGGCTCTCTTTGACGGCACGCATCTCTACGAGCATTCAGATCCCAAAGAGGGCTATCATCAGGACTGGCACACCCTGATCTATAATTTCGGCCGTACCGAAATACGCAATTTTCTTACGGGCAGCGCTCTCTACTGGCTGCGCAATTTCCATCTCGATGGGCTTCGTGTGGATGCCGTCGCTTCGATGCTCTACCGCGACTACAGCCGCAAGGATGGCGAATGGTGCCCCAATATCTATGGTGGGCGTGAAAATCTCGAGGCGGTCAGCTTCATGCGCGAGCTATCGGGCATCGTCAGGGATTACTGCCGTGATGCGGCTCTCATCGCCGAGGAATCGACCGCTTGGCCCGGTGTGACCGCTCCTGCCGAAACAGGGGGACTGGGCTTCCGTTTCAAATGGAATATGGG
Source organism: Asaia sp. BMEF1 (assembly GCF_051628905.1). Lineage (GTDB taxonomy): Bacteria > Pseudomonadota > Alphaproteobacteria > Acetobacterales > Acetobacteraceae > Asaia. The sequence goes on from NZ_CP157575.1 coordinate 1,239,890, forward strand.
CTGGATGCACGACACGCTGCGTTATATGCAGCACGACCCGCTCTGGCGGCGCCATCACGGTTCGGACATCACATTCGGAATGGTCTATGCCTATTCCGAGCATTTCGTGCTGCCCCTGTCGCATGACGAGGTCGTCCATGGCAAAGGGTCGCTCCTCTCACGCATGCCGGGGGACGACTGGCGCCGTCACGCCAATCTACGCGCTTATTACGCGCTGATGTGGGCCTATCCTGGTAAGAAGCTGCTTTTCATGGGGGGGGAATTCGCCCAGTGGGAAGAATGGCATAATGACCGCGAACTGGCCTGGCATAGAATGCATGATACGCTCGGGCGCGGCATGTACGAGACAGTGCGCACGCTCAATGCACTCTACAAGCACGAGCCCGCGCTTTCGGCCCGTGATTTCGATCCTGACGGTTTTCGCTGGATTATTGCCGACGACACGGAGAATACCGTTTTTGCCTGGCTGCGTCAGGCGCCCGATGTGCCTCCCGTTCTCGTCGTGTGCAACATGACGCCAGTGGTGCATCACGATTATCGCGTCGGTGTGCCGTTTGGCGGAGAATGGGAAGAGCGCCTCAATACAGACCGCGTGGAGTTCGGCGGGTCAGGGATCGACCATGAAAACCCTATCCGAGCCGTGCAGGACTATGCTCACGGAATGGAACATTCTCTCGTCCTGACGCTTCCTCCCCTGGCCGTGCTCTATCTCACCCCGAAACGCGGCTGAGTTTTCTTCCTCAATGAGGCACCGATGCAGCAACATCCTCTCTACCAGACCCGGTTCGGTGCCAATCCTCAGAGTGACGGAACGACGCGTTTCGCGCTCTGGGCGCCCTCGTGTCAGGCCGTCTCTCTTGAACTCGAAAATGAGACGCCACGCGCGATGCTGCGCGACGATCAAGGCGTTTTCACTCTTGTGACGCAATGTCCGTCAGGGGCGCGCTACCGCTATCGCGTGCGCGACGATCTGGCGGTCCCAGACCCCGCCAGCAAAAGCCAGCCCGACGGCGTTCACGGCCCAAGTGTCGTCCCCGACCCTGAAGACCATGTCTGGCAGACCCCGCAATGGAAGGGGCGCCCCTGGTGCGAAGCTGTCATCTACGAACTTCATGCCGGGTTGCTCGGTGGCTTCGAAGGCGTGCGTGACCGGCTGGACGAACTTAAAACGCTCGGGATTACCGCAATCGAAATCATGCCGATCAACAGCTTCGGCGGCACGAGAAACTGGGGCTATGATGGGGTACTGCCCTACGCTCCTGCCAATGCCTATGGCGAGCCTGCAGACCTCAAGCGCCTGATTGATACCGCACATCAGAAAGGGCTGATGGTCATTCTCGACGTAGTCTACAACCATTTCGGCCCTGACGGTAATTTCCTTCACGAATACGCCGAAGCCTTTTTCGACCATGAGAATAATTCCACCTGGGGCACGGGCATTGCTTTTGCCAAGCCGCAAGTGGCCGATTTCTTCATCGATAATGTACTCTACTGGCTGATGGAATTCCGCTTCGACGGGGTACGCATAGACGCGGCCTCGGCCATCACCGACCATGCCTGGTTCGGCAAGCTGCGCCAACGCGTCAATGAGCACGTCGAAAAAGGGCGTCATGTGCATCTCATTCTCGAAAACGAGAATAACGATGCCGGGCTGCTTCGCGACGGCTTCACTGCCCAGTGGAATGATGACGGGCATAACGTGCTTCATGTCATGCTCACGGGGGAGACTGAGGGCTATTACGAGATGTTCGCCGAGCATCCGACACGCATATTGGCGCGCGTACTTCACGAAGGTTTCGCCTATCAGGGCGAAATCAATCCCTATTCCGGCAAGAAGCGCGGCATGCCGAGCGGCGACTTGCCTGCTTCTAAATTCATTCTTTTCCTGCAAAACCACGACCAGACGGGCAATCGCGCTCTGGGTGAGCGTCTGATCGCGCTCGCCTCACCCGAGGCGCTCCACGCCGCCTATGCGCTGTTGCTTCTCAGCCCGATGGTGCCGATGCTCTTCATGGGAGAAGAATGGGGATGTCGATCGCCCTTCCTGTTCTTCTGCGATTTCCATGATGAACTCGCCGATGCCGTTCGCGAGGGAAGACGCAAGGAATTTGCAAAATTCTCGGCGTTTCAGGACCCGGAAAAACGCAAGACGATCCCCGACCCCAACGCGCTCTCGACTTTCGACAGGTCACGCCCCGATCGTAAAGAACGCAGCACGCCAGAAGGCCGCATCTGGCTGGACCGGACACGCAGCCTGCTGGCGCTACGTCAACGCTGGCTTGCCCCCTATCTGGCTCAGGCGCACAGCCTCAATGCGACCGTCATTGGCGATAAATCCGTTCTGGCACGATGGAAGCTCGATAATGGTGCCATTCTGACCATCGCTCTCAATCTCTCCGATCACGAAACATGCAGAATCAGTGAACCGGGCAAGCTGCTCTATAGCTCCGCCACCAGACGGGCAGTAGAAGAACTACCGCCTGGCAGTCTCGTCGCCGGTCTGGAGTAACGTAAATGAAACCCCTTCCCTTCACGGCTACGCTTCGACTTCAATTCCATCGCGAATTCACCTTCGATCAGGCAATTTCCCTTATCCCCTATTTCAGAAAACTGGGAATAAGCCATCTTTATGCTTCGCCGCTTCTGGCCTCCACACCCGGCTCAATGCATGGCTATGACACGATCGATTGCCATCGCATCGACCCCGAACGTGGCGGGATAGACGGGCTGCGCCGTCTGGTGGCCAGATTGCGTCAGGAAGGCATGGGACTGATCCTCGATATCGTGCCCAACCATATGGGGGTTGGCCCCGATAATGGCTGGTGGATGGATGTTCTGCGGCTCGGCGAGGATAGCGCCTATGCGCAGCATTTCGACATCGACTGGCGACCGTCCGATAAGAGCCTGCATCACAAGGTACTTCTCCCTTTCCTCGGCGCGCCTTTGGGAGACGTCATCCAGTCCGGTGAACTCACGCCTGGCTTTGACGCAGCGAGCACTCATGCCATGCTGTGTTATGGCGAACAGCGTTTCCCGCTCTCGCCTGAAAGCACAAAATCGCTCCTCGAAGAGGCGGGGCACGACAATGCCCAGCCGATCGATGCTTCTTTTCTCGATACTGCGTCAGGGGCAGACCTCAAGGGTCGGATCGCAGCCTTGCTCGACCACCACACCAAGTCGGGTCGGGCACGCCTGCGCAGCTTGCTCGAAGCCCAGCATTATCGTCTTGCCTGGTGGCGCGTGGCGGGCGATCTTATCAACTGGCGCCGCTTTTTCGATGTGACCTCCCTCGTCGCGCTGCGTATGGACCGACGTAACGTGTTCGACGACGCGCATCGCTTGGTCTTCGACCTTTATCGCGAGGGGCTGATCGACGGTCTGCGCGTCGACCATGTGGATGGTCTTGCACGCCCGGCGGAATATTGCTCGCGCCTGCGCGCACGGCTCGACGCGCTGCGCCGCGAACGCCCCGAGCCTTTGCAGGAACAGGCGCCTTTCTTCATCGAAAAAATTCTGCAGCGAGGCGAAATACTGCCGCTCGAATGGCCCGTTACAGGTACGACCGGCTATGATTTTCTCGAACAGGTCGATCTTCTTCTCCACCATCCCGACGGCGAAGCGCCGATCACCGAACTCTGGTCGCTCTTTGGTCCAGCCGATTTCGAAGATGTCGAGCAAGTCGCCCGCCACGAAAAGCTGGACACTTCTTTCGCCGGTGAATTCGAGACGCTGGTGACGTTGCTGGCAAAAGAATTTCCGCAGGAGTGCGATCTGACGGCCCATGCTCTGGGTGCCGCCATGCGGGCATTGCTGACAGCGTTCCCGGTCTATCGCAGCTATTTTGCCGATGGGGGCGATTCCGGTGCCGATTTCAGGGCAATCGATCGGGCGCGTCTCGCCGCGCAGCACATGCTGCCCGTTTATCAGCACGATGTTCTCGACCGGTTATGCCAGTATCTTGCCGATGCGCGTATCGACACCGCAGAACGTCAGGACATCCTTGAGCGTTTTGAGCATTTGACGGCACCACTTACCGCCAAGGCTGGTGAAGACACCGCCTTTTACCGCTATGCCCGTCTGCTTTCACGCAACGATGTCGGATGCAGCCCTGACAGGTTTGCCGCCCCGGTTCGACAGTTCCACAGCCTGAACAAGGAGCGTCTCGCCACACATCCTCAGGCGCTGCTGACCACAGCAACCCATGACCACAAGCGAGGAGAGGATGGCCGCGCAAGGCTGATGGTCTTGAGCGAGCCGGAGGCAGAGTGGCCGCATACAGCCCGTCACTGGCTGACCCAGACACTGTCTTTGCTCGAAAAAACCTCTCATGGGTCATCGCCAGTCCCGGCGGATGCGTATTTTATTTTCCAGACGCTTATTTCCTCCTGGCCGCTTGAGAAAAGTGAGATGGCGGACTACCCGGAGCGTCTCGAGGCCTACCTCACGAAAGCACTGCGCGAAGCAGGCGAGCGAACGGGGTGGAGTAATCCCGATGAAGCCTATGAGCGGGCCTGCCTGGCATTTGCAAAGAACTGCGTGGCCGGCGATTTCCATACGGATATCACCACTTACATTAACCGGCTTGAAAACAGCGCCGCTCTCAACAGTCTGGCGCAAACACTCCTGCGTATGACCAGCCCCGGCGTACCGGATCTCTATCAAGGGCGAGAAGGATGGGATTTCAGCCTTGTTGACCCTGATAACCGCCGGCCCATCGATTATACGAAGCTGGCGCAGGATCTGGAAAAAGGCACGAACTTCGTCGAAAGCTGCCGCAACTGGAAAACCGGGCGTGCCAAGCAGGCCCTTATTGAGACGACACTCGGCTTGCGCCTGAGAAAGTCCGACCTCTTCGAAAGCGGGCGCTATCTGCCCCTGACCATCACGGGGCCGCTTGCCGAGCATATTGTAGCCTTCGAGCGTGAAAGCCCTGCAGAGGCGTGTCTCGTTATTGTGCCGCGTCTGACCATGGCGCTCTCGCCCAATAATGATCTGACGACCACCGATAGCGGGTGGGAGGCCACCGCCATCGTTACGCAGGGCGGGTGGAAGAGCCTGCTTCATGACGGGGTGACGCATGAAAGCGGCAATTTCTCGCTTGCCTATCTCGACAAGCGAGTGCCTATCGACATTCTGGTCAGACAGAACTGACCGACCCCAGCCTGAGGCTTGAGCGGGGAATCAATGAGAAAGGCGCCAAAAGATATGGCGCCTTTACCCCTCAATACTACGGCTCGGGTAGCGCCCCCGCTTCTCAGGAAACGCTCATATTATAGACGGCATACATGGCCCAGAAGAGCGTGCCACCCAATGCCCAGTAATTCGTGTGGAAATGGTCCTGCATGTCGACCGATGTGCCTGCAACGGCCCAGGCCAGGCAGACATGGAACATGAGCACACCCACGACCATGGCGATCATGCGATAACGGAGGCGCTTTTGAGCGGATGCTTCCTGTGCGGCCAGTGAGGGATTGGCGAGTTCTGCGTTCATCCTGTCTCTCCTTAAGAGAGGCGTCTGCGGTGGATGGTGCGTCCGCGGCGCCCTGCTTATTTAGCAACGCCGTTTGCCTTTCATGTCCGGCTTTAAGAAATCCGACTGGGGCGAAAGCGGCTGGTGCCCTACTTTATGGGAAGTTCTGACCATTGACGCAAGAAATTGTATGGATAACAAAAACCATACAATAAAAACTTTTATGCATTCACAATGGATTTAACCCATACAAATACATACAATTTTGGTTTTAATCGAAATCAATTTACCATATCTCGCTCAAGCATCTGTTTTTAAACAGATATATCCTCTCTTTTTCGTGATTGCCCAGCGAGGGCGTTTCACATGAATTCGCGGTAAGAAACGCTTCCGGTGGTTATTCCGCCACTCACTGCCCTTCAGACCACATCCGAAAAACCCTCTGCCGGGCGATATTCCAGCACGGAGCGTAGACTGGTCAGAGAGTCCCGCAGTTCGGAAAGACCCGACGCGCTTCCAAGCGCCACACGGACGGCCGCGGGCGGATCGCCGCTGACGGTGAAGACCGAGCTGGGCACGAGTGCCAGACCCTGACGGCGAGCAAAAGCCACGAAGTCGGCGCTGCTCCACCATTCCGGAAGGGATAGCCAGACATGCGGGCTCGGCGCCCTGTCCGGCGCCCGCTCACCCAGAATTTGACGCATGACCGCATGACGCTGCGTCAGCTCATCACGAACGCTACGTAGGCAGTGCTGCGCGAGACCTGTCTCAATCCAGCGTGAAACGATGGCGTCGAGAATACCGGCCTTGGCAAGACAGATCGCCCTCACCCCTGAGGTAATGCGCCTGGTCATATCCGCACCGGGCAACACGATATAGGCCGTGCGCAGACCAGGGCTCAGAACCTTCGACATTGTAGCAACGTAAATCACGCGGGTCGGGTCGAGCATGGCCAGCGTCGGCGGCGGGGCCTTGAGCAGAAGGCTGTACGGGTCGTCTTCGACAATCGTGATCTGATAACGCCGTGCAATGGCCAGAATGGCCTCTCGACGGGGCACTGACCATGTGGCGGTCGTCGGATTCTGCAACGTCGGCGTACAGTAAAGCACCCGCGGGCGATGGCGGGCGCAAAGCTCTTCGAGTGCCTCGGGGACCATCCCCTCTTCATCCTGCTCCACCCCCAGAAGCACATAGCCGAACTGGGCTGCGATCGAGCGTATGCCGGGATAGGTATAGAGATCGGTCACGATGGTCTCGCCCGACTTCACGAGCGAACTCATGATGGCCGAAAGGGCCACCTGGGCGCCGGGCACGATAAGCATCTCACTGGCGCGACGCCTGCCCAGAACCGGCAACAGCCATTGCATGCCCAGTTGCCGGTCCTGCAACGTACCGCCCGTCACGCGATACGACATGAGCGACTGCGCATCCTGCTGCCTAAAAATTGCGCCGATTTCGCCCTGGATCATGGCCTGAAGACCAGGATCCTGAGGCAAGGGCGGTGAGTTCATGGTGAGGTCGAGAACGCTGCCCCCCGCCGCACGCCACGAGCCGCCGCCCGCATTGATCTTGACGAAAGTGCCGCGACCTATGGTGGCGTCGAGCAGACCACGCTTTTGCGCTTCGGCAATGGCACGTGTGACGGTGCTGAGATTGGTGCCGATGCGGGCGGCGATCACGCGTTGAGGCGGCAGCTTCTCACCTTCCTGCAATTCGCCCTTGCGAATGGATTGCGCAATGGCTTCGACGATCGCGAGATAAAGCGCGCCCGTATCGCGGCTGATCGCGATTTTCCATCCTTCGAGACAGGCCTCGGCCGCCATGCTGCATTCCTCTCGCTCAGCGCGTAACCCGCACTTCTAGCGTCCCTTGACGCAGCCCGAAATGGCCGTGTTGCCACAGACGTCGGCGAACCCGAACCGATTGAGGCCGCGCCCTCAGCTAAGTAAATTAAACTAATATTTTTAGTGGTTTTTATAAACAACATGATTCGCGTTGACATTAGCTCACATATTGATTTGTTATAAATATGTAATAACGTTTTCTAGATGTGGAATATTCCCCGGTCCATGTTTCAAAGGGATGACACTCGATGAGTTTCACAGAAATTTTTAGCGATATAGGCAAAGGCGCCTCCGAACGAGACCGAAACGGAAAACGTCCTCATGATGCCGTTTCGACTCTTGCTTCCGCCGGTTTCGGTCGGTTGCGTCTCGGCAGGGAAGAGGGTGGTTACGGGCTGACCCTGTCGGAGAGTTTCGTGCACCTGCGCGAACTGGCGCGGGCGGATTCGAATCTGCCCCAGATTTTCCGCGCTCATTTCGCCTTTGTCGAAACACTGCGGGCGGGTCTGCCTCAGGCCGAAGCTTGGCAAGGTCTGATCAGGGAGAACAAGCTTTTCGGTGCCGCCATGGCCGAGCGCGGCAATGAGACCAGCGTGACGACCGCAGTGACCCATGGCCCGAACGGTCTCGTACTCAACGGGCGGAAATATTATTCCACCGGCACGCTCTATGCAGACTGGATTATCGTCTGGGCGACATTCGGCGGTGACAGGGTGCGCGTATTGGTGCCTGCCACGGCGACGGGCGTGACAAGGCTGGATGACTGGGATGGTTTCGGCCAGCGTCTGACCGGCAGCGGCACGACCCTGTTCGAACAGGTCGCCCTTACCCCAGATCAGATCGTCGAGCGTGCGCCTGCCGACACGCCTCCCAGCCAGCCTTTTCTCGGGGCCTATTACCAGCAATTCCACAACACCACGCTGGCAGGTATCGCTCAGGCCGTGCTGCAGGACGCGCTCACTTTCGTTCGCCCCCGCGAGCGCGTTTTCGGCGTGCCGGGCAAGGTCAGCCAGAGGCATGACCCGATCGTACAAAGCGTGGTCGGGCGCCTGTCTTCTCTCGCCTATTCCACAGCCGTTCTGGCAGATCAGGGCGCACGGGCGCTCGAAGCCATCGAGCCGCTATTCCTTGCTGGCGCCCATGATGACGATGCCATCGAGCAAGCGCAGGAGCAGATCTTCAAGGCGCAGCAGATCATCACCCAGCAGACACTCGAAGCCGCCACGACGCTTTTCGAGGTTGGCGGCGCCTCTGCCACTTCCGAAACCCTCGATCTCGATCGCCACTGGCGCAATGCCCGAACCCTCGCCTCGCACAACCCGGCAGCGCAGCGCCAGCGCGAACTCGGCGATGTCGCGCTGAACGGCACACGTCTCTGGACACCCTATCGCGACGGTTTGCGCCGACTGGCCGAAAGCCGCCGCACAGGAGAAGCCGCATGACCCTTTCCTCGCGCCAGCCGGCTCATACTCAAACCGGCCCCCGCAAGACCCTGCACGTCAACCTCTTCGAGATGGCCTGTGTGAGCCATATCGTGCACGGCATGTGGCGCGAGGAAGGCAATAACCGCCATCGCTTCGGTGAGATGGCCTATTGGCTGGACACCGCCAGACGCGCCGAAGCCGCCGGAATGGATGCGATCTTTCTGGCCGATGTGATCGGAATTTATGACCGTTTTGGCGGGCTCGATGCCTCGCTGCGTCTGGGGCTGCAAATCCCCAATCTCGACCCTCTTTCCCTTATTCCGGCCATGGCCGCAGTGACGGAAACGCTCGGCTTTGCCGCGACATTCTCGACCACCTACGAGCCGCCTTTCTCCTTCGCGCGTCGCATGAGCACGCTGGACCTGCTGACCAGCGGGCGTGTCGGCTGGAATGTCGTCACCTCCTATCTGCCCAATGCCGCCCGTAATTTCGGACTCGATGGCGAGCTTGAGCATGACAGTCGTTACGACCGCGCCGATGAATATCTCGACGTTCTCTACAAGCTCTGGGAGGGAAGCTGGCACGAAGACGCAGTGATTCAGGACCGCGCATCAGATCGCTATGCCGACCCTTCCCGCGTGCGGCACATCAATCATGAAGGCGCGCATTTTCGGGTGGAGGGGCCGCATCTGGTCCAGCCGACGCCCCAGCGCACGCCTGTGCTGTTTCAGGCAACCGGCTCCGCACGCGGCCTGAAGACTGCCGCCCGTCATGCCGAGGCGATTTTTATCGGCGGCCGCACACAGGATGAAGTGCGCGCCCATATCGCCCGCACGAGAGCAGAAGCCGCCGCTCAGGGCCGCGATCCTGCTGCGCTGAAATTCTATGTGATGGCCGGGCTGATTGCCGGACGTACCGAAGAGGAGGCGCAGGCCAAACTCGCGCGCTATCGGCAGTATTACAGCGTCGAAGGCGCCCTCGTACACGCTCAGGCCGAAATCGATCTGCGCCAGTTCGATCCGTCGATCACCATCGGTCAGGCACTGGCAGAGAGCGGGCGCAGCCTTGGCAATATGGGGCGCCGCTTCGGCACGGAACTCACCGTTGGCGCGGCTCTGGAACAGATCGCAAGCTTCGATGAAGGACGGTTTTTTGCTGTCGGCACGCCGGAGCAGATCGCCGATGAGCTTGAGATCTGGCTCGATGAAGACGGGATCGATGGCATCAATCTGCGCCAGTATCACAGCTTCGAAACGCTCGATGATTACGCTTCTCTCATCGCGCCTGAATTACGGCGCCGTGGCCGCCTACCCATGCCTGCGAAACCCGGCGAAACGCTTCGCCATCGCCTGACAGGGCGCGACCGCCTGCCGGATAGTCACCCTGCGGCGGCCCATCGCGCGAATTTTGCGACGCCCCCGGTACAGGCCGCCTGTCGGGAAACAGCCCTCCAACCCGCGGCGACCCAGCCGATAAACGCCCCCAATACGAACACCCTAAGAGAGAGCGCCCTGTCATGACCACGATCCCGTTCAACGCTGTCCATGAAAAAACCGTTTCGGGTGGGCTTCCCTCCGGAGAGAGCGCTCCAGAGAAGATCAACGTGCTGTGGTTTCTGCCAACCCATGGCGATAGCCGCTATCTCGGCACCAGCGAAGGCGGAAGGGCGGTCGATCTGCCCTATCTGCAACAGATCGCCCGTGCTGCGGATTCACTGGGCTATTACGGCGTTCTGCTGCCAACGGGCCGAAGCTGCGAAGATAGCTGGGTCGTAGCCTCGGCACTCGTCACCTCGACCGAACGTCTTAAATTTCTCGTTGCCGTGCGTCCGGGTCTGCAATCGCCAACCCTGGCCGCACGCATGACCGCAACGCTCGACCGGCTTTCCGGTGGGCGGCTGCTCATCAATGTCGTGACAGGAGGCGACCCGCGCGAGAATGGCGGTGACGGGCTGTTTCACGATCATGCCACGCGCTACGCCATTACAGACGAATTTCTAGACATCTATTCGCGCCTGCTGCGTGGTGAGACCATCGCCCATGAGGGGCCACATTTCCGTATCGAAGACGGGCGCCTGCTCTTCCCCCCGCATCAGGAAAACGGTCCCCCACTTTATTTCGGCGGCTCCTCGGATGTCGGCATCGATATCGCCGCGCGACGCGTGCAAAAATACCTCACTTGGGGGGAACCCCCGGCACTGGTGCGCGAAAAGATCAGCCGCGTGCGCGAGGCAGCGGCGAAAGCCGGGCGCGAAGTCAGCTTCGGCATACGCTTTCATGTCATTGCCCGCGAGACCACGGCAGAGGCCTGGCAGGAAGCGAATCGCCTGATCTCCAAGCTCGATGACAAGACCATTGCCGAGGCGCAATCGGTTTTCTCGCGTCTCGACTCCGTCGGGCAGGCCCGTATGAGCGCGCTGCATGGCGGCCGTCGCGACAAGCTGGAGATCAGCCCCAATCTCTGGGCCGGTGTGGGCCTGGTGCGCGGCGGGGCAGGTACGGCGCTGGTAGGCGACCCAGCGACCATCGCCGAGCGTATGGACGAATACAGACGAGCCGGCTGTGACAGTTTCATTCTCTCCGGCTATCCGCATCTCGAAGAGGCCTATCGCTTCGGAGAACTGGTCCTGCCGCTGCTGCCCACCGCCCACCCCGTGCGCGTGTCGCCGCAGAGAAGCAATATGGGGCCGTTTGGCGAAACCATTGCAGGCAGCCACCGACCGAGCCGGGTTTCCTCCTCATGACGATCGAGAACAACTTGCCCGTTCCGATCGTGATCATCGGAGGCGGCGCGACCGGCGCGATGGTGGCGTGGCATGTGCTCCGCCAGCGCCCCGATCTGGGGCGTCATGGCGTGACCCTTGTCGAGCCGCGTGAGCAGCTCGGCGCGGGACAGGCCTATGGCACTCGTGACACCCAACATCGCATCAACGTGCCCGCTTCGCGCATGAGCCTGCAAACGGCAAAGCCGGGCGATTTTCGCGACTGGCTCGATCTCGACGCGCTGGCGGCCATCGACCCCGATGCTTTCCTGCCATCGGGCGACCTCTATCCATCGCGCGCGCTATTCGGTCATTATCTGACGGCGCGGCTAGCCCCTTATCTGGAAACTGGCAGGCTGCGCCATCTACGCGGCACAGCAGAGAGCGTGACGCGCGAAGGGCAGAACTGGCAAATTGCGGTTAGCGACGGCTCGTCTCTTCTGGCGCAACGACTGGTGCTTGCCACGACGCATCCCGCGCCGTCCCTCCCGCACCCTCTGGCGCCATTGGCCCAGGAGCCGCGCATTATCGGCAATCCCTGGCGCGATGACGCCCTTTCTCGCATCGCTCCTCAGGATCGCGTTGCCATCATCGGCACGGGTCTCACCATGGCCGATATCGTGGCTAGCCTGACGGCGCGTGGCCATGAGGGCGAGATTCTGGCTTTCTCCAGACGAGGCCTGCGCCCGCGCGCTCACGCCCCGCAGGCTTCGGCGCTCTCGGACATATTGAGGCTCATTCCCTCCCCGACGGCGCTCGGGCTGCTGCGCCGCATCCGCTCCGCACTGCGCGACCATGAGGATCTCTACTGGCATGAGATCATCGACGCTGTGCGCAAACAGGGGCGCAGCCTTTGGGGCGCGCTCGACGTAGCCGAACGTCGCAGGCTGATCCGCCATCTCCGCCCCTTCTGGGACGTCCATCGCTTTCGTATCGCGCCTCAGCTGGATCGCATCCTCGAAACACGCCTTAGCGAAGGACGTCTCACTCTCAGGGCCGCACGTCTCCTTTCCGCCAATGCCGTGACAGGTGGGATCGAACTGACGCTGAAGCCTCGAGGCGGTCAGGAAGAAACGCTTGTCGTCGATCATCTGGTCAACACGACAGGTCCCGACCATGCCGGGATCGTGCATCGCACACCCTATCTGCAGACTCTCGCTGAGGCGGGGCTACTTGAAGCCGATCCCGTGGGGCTCGGCCTTCATACCGGGCCCGATCATCATGCGCGTGTCGGCACACGGAGCATCCCCGATCTGTTGATCGCAGGGCCACTGTCACGCGGCCAGTTCGGCGAATTGATGGGACTGCCCGAAGTGACGGAGAACGCCCAGTCAGTGGCAGGCACCCTCGCAGCGCTGGTGCCGCAAAACCGATATGTTTTCTCAGACGAGGTGCGCTCATGAGTGCCCTGCCCCCTCACCATACCGCCCGCCCCGTCATCCGCACGGCCGATGATATTGCCGCCCTCGTCAATCAGGGGCCGACAGGCAGGGGACATGCGAATATCATCGTCATGCTCGCGCTGGGCGGTGTGTTTCTCGATGCCTATGATCTGACAACCCTCTCTTATGGCATTGGCGACGTGCAGAAATATTTCGGCCTTTCGGGGTCCGAAACCGGCATGGTCGCGGCAGCCATGAGCGCAGGCACGATTATCGGCAGCCTGTCGGGCGGATGGTTGACCGATCGTATCGGGCGCTATGCCGTTTTCATGGCCGATATGGCCTGCTTTGTGATCGCCGCTCTGGTCGCCTCGGCGGCTCCCACGGCCAGCATTCTCATTCTGGCGCGCTTTGCCATGGGGTTCGGCGTCGGGATGGATCTGCCTGTCGCCATGGCTTTTCTTTCTGAATTCTCGAAGCTCTCAGGCAAGGGCAGCAAGGCCGGACGCGCTGCTGCGTGGTGCCCCACCTGGTATGCGGCGTCTTCTGCCTGCTTTCTGATCGTCTTTGCACTCAACGCGATCGTGCCTGCCAGCCATCCCGACTGGCTGTGGCGTGCCTCTCTGGGATTCGGCGCCGTGCCTGCGCTGATCATCATTCTGGTGCGCAGCCGCTATATGAGTGAATCGCCGATCTGGGCGGCACGTCATGGCGATCTGGAAAAAGCCGCCAGTATCCTGCGCAAGACGCATGGGATCGACCCGATACTCCAGATCACGGTCGTACCCCCGCGTGCCGCCTCTCCCGGTCTTCTGGCTCTGTTGCGCGCGCCATTGCTACGCCGCACGATTCTGGTGATCGGCATGAAGATCGTCAGCGCCACGTCATACGCCGCCATCGCTTTCGGCGCGCCGAGCCTGCTCAGCACCATGCTGCATCTGGACCGCACACAGGTGCTCATCGTCTCAATCGCGCTCAATCTGGTATTCGCGCTGAGTGGCGGCTTTCTGGGTGTGCGTCTGACCCGCTCTTTCGGCTCCCGCCCGATCACGCTGGCCGGTTATGCGCTGCAATGCTTCGGCATTCTGCTTCTCGCGCTCATCGGCACGCCGCATTCCACGCTCGGCATCGTACTGGTCATCACGGGGTTTGCCGCCTTTCTGTTTGCTCAGGGTTTCGGGCCGGGCTGCCAGCAAATGGTCTATCCGACACTCAGCTATCCGACCGAACTGCGCGGCACAGGCATTGGCTTTACCAATTTCGTTGCCGGGTTTGCCGGAACGCTGAGCATGTGGGTGCTGCCCTCGGCCTTTACCTCGATGGGGACCACGATTTTCTGGGTCATCCTGATCGCGCCGGTCGTTGGTATTGCCCTGCATCTCCTCCTGCGCTGGGAAGTGTTCGGCTACGATGCCGATAGCGACAAGACGCTGCAACGCGCCCTTGATGTCTCCCGCACCTCACTGCAACGCGAGACGCTCTGCCCGTCAGAACACAGCGTGTGAGTCATTTTTGCAGCGCTGTCATTCTTCCGACTGACTGCGCCCTCTTCAGCCGAAACAGATCCTAGCCGGAAAGAACTGACATGATGAAAAACGACGCCTCCCCAATTTTTGCCGCCCGGTCACGATGTTCGTCCGCGCCTTTCCCCATGGTTTTTATTTATCGCTCGAACGGACATCGACCCAATGAAACACCGCCACCGATCTGACTTCCTCTCCCCCCGACGCGCCTTCCTCAGCGCCAATTCGCTGGTGCTTCTTACCGGCATGAGCCTGCTTCCCCATAAAGCTGCGTTTGCCGCCGAGTTGGCTTCGAAAGACGGCAGTAAGACACGCCACGCCGCATCGAACCGTGCAGCGACGGCGCCCGCCAATTCGGCGGCCAACAGGCCCGTCCCGACCCCTTCGGCTGAATCCATTACCGTGTCACAACAGCGCCTTTCCCCTGCTGCTGCGGCCACCCGCCAGCTCGATACTGTGCCGGGCGGGGTATCGGTGATCAATTCGAAAGAGGTGCTGCGCAGCCGCAATTTGACCAATGCCGATATTCTGGCATTCCAGCCGGGCGTTTTTGCTCAAAGCTCAGGCGGCGGCGACGGGCTGCGCCTTTCCATTCGCGGCTCCGGGATCCAGACCGGCACTAATTATTTCCGCTCGGGCATATTGATGATGTTCGACGGGTTGCCCGTCACCACCCCCGCAGGCACGCCTTACGAACTCTTCGAGACGCTCGGCATTCAGTATACCGAGGTGCTGCGCGGCGCGAACGCGTTCGATTATGGCGGGCTGCAGCTTGGCGGGGCGATCAATTATGTCGCGCCCACAGGTTACACCGCCGATCATTTTCAGGCACGCGTCGAAGCAGGCAGTTTCAATTACAACAAGCAGCAGATCAGTTCTGGCGCGGTCATCGGCAAGTCCGATTATTATATCAGCATTACCAAATCCTATCGCGGCGGCTATCAGGCCCAGACAGCGGCGAGCAGCTTTGGCGTAAACGCCAATTATGGCTATCGCTTCAACGACAATGTCTCGACACGACTGTTCTTTCGGTATCGCCAGACGCAGAACGGCTATCCCGGCTATCTGACGCGTGACCAGATCGAAACCAATCCCAAACAGGCGCAGGCGCTCTACGCCACGCTGCATGGTCATCGCATCCAGCCTGGCAGCAAGTTCTATGGCGATATGACCACCATACGCATCGATGACAAATCGAAGCTCGAACTCGGTTTCGACTATCAGGATGCGCCAATCGATATCCAGAACACGGCAACCGCCCAGCGCTGGGGATACAAGACCGTTGCAGGCGTGGTGCGCTACAGCCGTAATGACAAGCTCTGGGGTCATAAGAGCGAGACACTTTTCGGCGTCGACACCTATAGCGATCTGGAAGCCTGGCAGACCAACCGCTCACGCACCACCACCGGGCTTTATGCGAAAATCCCGTTTGGCACCGTGTTGCGCCATTCGGATTACGGCGGAACGGATAATTATTTTCATATACGAAACAATTACGAGCTTTTCCATAATTTCTGGCTGACTGCCGCAGGTGCCCTCGATTTCGTGCAGCGCTCGATGGATGTCGCCTATCCCACGACGAGCTCGGTCAGTACGTCAGGGTTCGGTTTTACACCGCGCGGTGGGTTTCGCTATGTTATTTCCCCCCATGCTTCAGTCTACGGCAATGTGAGCCGCAGTTTCCAGCCGCCCAATGACTGGCAGCTTCTCTCAGGCGCGCTTTACACCTCCGGCCCGGCGCAGGGACTCAATGCTTCGGGCGTGAAGCTGGATAACCAGACAGCCACGACCTATGAAGTCGGCACGCGCGGCGACTGGAAGAATAATCGCTGGAGCGTCTCCTATTATTACTCCGACGTTCGCAACGAGTTGCTGACGGTGATGACGCCGCTCTCACAGCTCTACGGCGCAACGACTTATTCAAATGCCAGCCCGACGACACATCAGGGCGTCGAAGCTTCGCTAGAAACCGATCTCATCAAATGGTCAGGCGGCAAGCTCGGGCTGAGACAGTCCTATACCTGGCAGGATTTCCATTTCAAACATGACGCCGTCTTTGGCCGCAACGCACTGCCCGGCATTCCGGCCCATTTCTATCAGGGCGAGATACGCCTCGATCTGAAGAACGGGCTCTATGCCAATTTCAATACGCAGGTATCGTCGAAAGTATCAGGCTCATATGACGACACGTATTTTGCGCCGTCCTATCATATCTTCAACACGACCATAGGCTATGACTGGCCGCACAAGCATCGTCAGGTTTTCCTGTCGTTCAATAATCTCGCCAACACCCACTACGCCTCCATCGTCGTGCCGGGCTACATCGCCGCGGGCAAACAGCTAGCCGCCTTCCAGCCCGGCGACGGGTTTGGTGTGTTCGCCGGGGTATCGGCGGGGTTTAACTGATCCGGGATGCGACATCGCGGCGCTTCCTCTCGGGGAAATTACCAATCGGGGCGGTCATGAGCCCATGCCGCCCCGATACCCTGTTTTACACGCACTCGCGTGCGCCACATCTGGCGTCCATACGCTCCCTCCGATTGAATTCATGCAACGGTCACACACCACTGCCAGCGAATCCTTTATCGAGGCGCCGTAACCCGACGGCCTTCTAAAAAAGGAGCAGGTCAATGGACTATCAGCCTCAGCACGAAACCCCTGCGGCTCCCTCGGATCGCTGGCGCCAGACGCTCGTCGCGGCATGGCGCGAGCATCGTCTGACTGCCATTTCACTGCAATCGCGTCGTGGCGCGCTGATGGCTCTGGACGAAGAGACGCTGCGCGACGATGATCGCACCTGAGCCACAAGTGGCTGGTCTCTCACCTATCCGGTGCCTCTTTCGGTGCTTGGAGAGACCGGCGCTTTATCTTCTCTGAACAGGTGTTGTCGTATTTTCCCATGAGTTTTCCGATCCGTTCTTTCGCCTCCGCCCTTCTCGCCCTCACCTGCCTGAGTGCCCCCGTAACGGCTCGGGCCGAGACACAGACGAAAACGCCGATCAAGCATGTGGTGGTGATCTTTGACGAGAACGTCTCGTTCGATCACTACTTTGCCACCTATCCGCAGGCCGCCAATCCTGAAGGCGAGCCGGTGTTTCTGCCCAGACTTGGAACGCCGCCAGCCAATACGCTGCTGCGATCGAACCTTTTGGTCACCAACCCCAATACCAATCCCGCCAATGGTGCCGATGCGGCGCTTCCTTTCCGCCTCGACCGGACACAGGCCAGCACGGCAGACCAGAATCACGGCTACACAGCCGAGCAGATGGCCTATCACAACGGCAAGGCCGATCTCTTTCCATTGCATACAGGCCGGGGCTCGCCCGGTGGCGTCGGAGCTTTTGCCACGCGCGGGCAGGTCATGGGATATTTCGACGGCAACACCGTGACCGCGCTCTGGCGCTACGCGCAGCGTTTTGCCATGAGCGACAACGCCTATACCGACACCTATGGCCCCTCGACGCCCGGCGCGCTCGAAATCGTTTCGGGTCAGACCAACGGGCTGCATATTACGGCCTCTTCGCAGAAGCCCTCGACGCGTGATGCGGTCTCGCCTTTCATCAATGACGGGCAAGGCGGCATGACCATGATCAACGATATCGACCCGACGGGCGATGTCTGTTCGGTGCCGGGTGAGCAGGTCTGGATGGAAGGCCGCAATATCGGCGATCTGCTGACTGCGAAAAACGTGAGCTGGGGCGGGTTCATGGCGGGGTTCGATCTCTCGCAGCATAACCGCAATGGCACGAGCGGCTGCCAGCGCGCCACCTATTCGAGCGTCGTGGCGCAGACGGTGGTTGACTACATCCCGCATCATAACTGGTTTCAGTATTACCCCAGCACGTCCAACCCGAAGCATCTGCGTCCCTCGGGCGTAGCGGCCATTGGTCAGACCATGGGTGTGGATGGCAAGACAAAAGACCCTGCCAACCATGAATATGATCTGGATGATTTCATCGCCGCCACCAATGCGGGCCATATGCCTGCGGTGTCGTTCCTGAAGCTCCCGGCGTTTCAGGATGCGCATGCCGGCTACTCCGACCCGCTGGACGAACAGGAAGGCATGGTGCGTCTGGTCAATTTCATCCAGTCGCGACCGGAATGGAAGGATACGGCCATCATCATTGCCTATGATGATTCCGATGGCTGGTATGACCACGCCTTTACGCCTGTGCAGCACAGCTCGCATGACATGCAGGCCGACCAGCTCAACACGCCCGGCCAGTGTGGCAAAGGAGCCCCGTCGGCTGGGGTGAAGGGCGCCCCGGTAAACGGACGCTGCGGCCCCGGTACGCGCACACCGCTTCTGGTTCTCTCGCCCTGGGCGCGCCGGAATGCGATCGATCATACCCTGCTGACGCAAAGCTCGGTTCTGCGCTTTATCGAGAACAACTTCCTTGAAGGCGCACGTCTTGGCGGCGGGTCTTTCGATCAGGATGCGCAGGATATGGACGGGCTGTTCGACTTCAAGAGCCAGCCCGACGCCACACCGCTCTATCTCGCGCCGAAAGACGGATCGGTGCTGCGTGATGCGCCAAAGGTTTTCTGATTTCGTCGGAAGAGGAGAACGCTCGGGACGTGCTTTCGGGCAGAGCGCCAGCTTCCGCAGCTTTCTGACAAAGGCGTCTCTGCTTGCCACGCTGATGGCGAACGCTCCAGCCGCACTGGCTAAGGATTGTTCCCCTTCCAGCGATGGCAGCAACCCCTGCCCTGTCACGCTGGTGCGCCCCCCCGTTGCGCCGCTTTCTGCCATGGCGAAACTGGGCAAGGCGCTGTTTTTTGATAAAGGGCTCTCCGGGTCTGGGCAGCTTTCCTGCGCCTCGTGCCATGTGCCAAGCGCACATTACGCGCCAGACAACGCGCTGGCTTTCGCCAAGGGCGGTGTGGCGATGGACAAGTTCGGCGTGCGTGCCGTGCCTTCGCTCACCTATCGCGAGCGCCAGCCGCCTTTCAGCGTTGGCCCTGATAATGCCACCAGCGAGACGGCGCCGCCTCCCCCACCACCGCCCAGTGTTAAAGGCGTCAAATCGGCCAGTAATACCGGCGCCTCGGCGCAGGCCATGGTGCCGCAGGGCGGCTTGTTCTGGGACGGTCGGGCCGACACGCTCCAAAGCCAGGCCGCCGGACCGCTATTCGATGCACGCGAGATGGCGGCGACCCACGCCGGTGTCGCGGCCCGCCTGCGGAATGCGCCCTATAGCGCCGATCTGTTTCGCCTGATCGGCGCCCATGCTTCTGACGATATGCTGATTGCCGAGGCGCTTTTCGCGCTGGCGCGCTACCAGATCGAGGCGCCGTCATTTCACCCCTATTCGAGCCGCTATGATGCCTGGCTGGAGGGAAAAACCCACCTGACACGAGACGAAGCCGAAGGGCTGAGACTTTTCAACGACCTGGCGAAAGGCAATTGCGCCGCCTGCCATCTGAGCACGGTAGATGAGGAAGGTCGACCGCCGCTCTTCACCGACCATCAATACGAAGCCCTCGCCGCCCCACGTAACCCCCTCGCCCCCAAAGGCACCTACGATCTCGGCCTCTGCGCGGCGGGTCGCGCGGATATTGGCCACAACGACGCCTATTGCGGCCTCTTCCGCACCCCATCGCTGCGCAACAGCGCCACACGCAAGGTGTTCTTCCATAACGGCGTCTTCACCTCGCTGCGTCAGGTGATGGATTTCTATGTGCTGCGGGATATCGAGCCGGAACGGTTCTATCCGCGACGACTGGGTGGGTCAGTAAGGCTGCATAATGACCTGCCGGACCAATATGAAGCGAACATAGACAACGCCGATGCCCCGTTCGAAAAACGCATGAGCCCAGCGCTCACGCCTGTCGAGCGCAACCGAGTCATCAATTTTCTCCATGCCTTGACCGATCAATAAGGTATCGTAGACGAAATCGATTAACTCAGATGTTGTCTGAGTACGCAGTCTCTTACTGTGTCCGCTCTCGCCTACATGCCGGACGCCGGAAATTAGCTCGTCGTCTACCATAGCAGACGTGGCTCATGGCGTATCCGGACCGGTCTCCGTCAATCCCGGGGCCAGTTCACACCTCACAAATCGATGATGCTTATCCTTCCTCAGCATCACACCAAACATACGAAACTCAGGATAGGCCCTTCTTACTAAGCCTAGAGCAAAATCGTTTTGAAAAAACCAATGTGTCCTGCACGTAAGCGAGAAAAGTGAAGGAGTATACATAATGTCCTACTTATGATAGATCCAATAAATACGATTACGAAATATATCAACAAAAACTGGAGAAAAAAATGATTGACAATAAAAAATATAATATCCCAACTATTACTTATTGTATTAAGTGCGATTTTTCACGCAACGAAAAATCTTTTATTTATGAAATCCCAAAGTTTATTATCGATAACTATGAAAATCTAAAAAAAATATCCACACTCCAAAGAGACATTGGAGAAATTTATTGTCGCAAAGAAAGAATGATAGAACTTAGATTGCGCGGGGAATTTCCTGGGTACCATATTGTATTTTTCGATGATTATGAAAAAGTAAAGGATATTCAATCTATCATTAAAGTCGTCTTTTCAAAAAATTCGACAGACATTAACTTAATAGATAAAAATACGATTTTTGTATGTGACGATATCACTGTTGATTTTAGTCGCGGATTTATAAATAAAGAAATTATGAATCAGAAAACCATGAAAGAAATATTAACTCATAAAATAAAATCGTTATCACCTTCCTATATTGATGTGGCTTCATATGTAGAAAACTGCGTCGGACTGGAGATTATTTATACAGATATTAAATCTAGTCTAATTTACAAGAGTAATTTTTACACGTATCCTATTGAAAATATTATGACCTCCATGAGGGTCTCGTTTGAGACCGAAGAAACCCCAGATAATTTTAATGAAGAAGATATTGAGAAGTATATTAACTCCATAAACGAGATAAGGAGTAAAGTTGTTAAAAATGCAGACTGTGGTGACGTGTGCGTGCCAATTGAGTATTATTTTGTTGATATGTCTGGCAATTTCAAATTTATCTTAGAAAAAAGACTTTACTCAAAGCACAGTTTAAATAAAAATGGAGATATCGACCCAGAAAATAGATTTTTACAGATAAAAAATTTCAATAATGGTATAATATCGCCCAACTTAGAAAATAATATTTTACTGCGTGAGTTAGAGTCTGAGAGAGGTATTTTAGACTCCCTAATTTCGATTTGTGCAGCAAACACAATAGCTCCCGTAATAAAAATTCCTGCTTCAAATAAAGACTTTTTTCCTACTATCAGGATGTTAGCAGAGCAAGATCGAGAGGATTATAATAAAATACAGAAGATAATGTTGTCCCTTAAAGAAATTTTTTCAGAAAAATTTGGTAATATTTTGGATTATATTTCAAAATCAAGAAATTCTCGACTGCAGTTTATCTCAAATATCCCGTATGAATGGGCATCCCAAGACGGCCTTCCTCTTATGGTAAGGCATGATGTTAGTAGGATACCTATTTTTCCCACAGATATTTCATGTAAACTACTCTCTAATAATAATCCTATTTTATTGAAAACGAAAGACTTAAAAAATATTTTGATAATACGATCATTTGCAGATGATGACTCAATAAAAAACCACCTGTCTGACAAAATCCAAAAATGTATTAATGTGGGAAAACTTTACGACAAAAAAGATACTGAAAATTTATTCGGTATTATTGGTGAAGATACGGAGGAAAAAATCATCAGCGAACGCTTAGATGTTAATGTGAAAATTATAGACGTAGACGGCAAAGATAACTTTATTAAAGCAATAAACGAAAATAATTTCTTTATTACAGTATTTGATATGCATGGCGGGCATGATGAGAATAAAGGTGGCTTTTTGTTGCTTAAGAATGGACCTGTTTACATTAATGATATAGTAAATGACATTAAGGTATCGCCCATTATTATCTTGAGCGCATGTGACACCAGTCCGGTTGACAAAGGAAGCGATAGCGTTTCTGACGGTTTTTTTAGATCCGGAGCAATAACGCTTATCTCCAGCGCGCTACCTATTCAGAGTGGATTATCCTCAACTTTTGTTGTGAGATTGTTGGAAAGAATTAGGACATTGCTTCCAATTGAAGTAGAAACGCGGAGGATTAGGTGGTCGACGTTTGTGTCTGGAATGATTAGAAGGACTTACTATTTAGAGTTGGCGAACCGTTTGCAGACCGAACTAAAATTCTCCAATGACGTAAAGCATAAAATCCTGCTTGAGACTGGTACGCTAATTGACCCTATAGCAGATAATTGGCACAAATCCTGTTTTGACGTCATATTGAAACATACCGGTAAAGATTATGATTGGTTGGAAAAATTTATAGAAAGAGAATTCCAATTCTTTGAGTGTTTAAAATACTTCCAGCTCGGAAGACCTGATCTAATAATATTGCAAAAATAACATTTTTATTTTCAGTTGACTAAAGATGGAAGACACTGTTCTACGGCTGCAAGGTTGAGAAAGGCGAGGAACGATTTTCTCGTCTTATCATAGCGTGTGGCGGTACGTCGAAACTACTGCAGTTTGTTGAACATCCGCTCGATACGGTTGCGATCCTGATAACTACGGAAGTCGCAGGGAATATCCTCTGTGCGATTTGAATGCGATGGGATTATGGGAAGAATGCCTCGGATAAGGAGGCTCTCCTGTATCCTATCACTATCATATCCCTTGTCGGCCAGAAATCTGCGCGGTCTCGCGACCGACAGGTCCATAAGGGCATCAGCGCCGGAATAATCAGAAACTTCACCCCCGTCAGGTTGGAGCCCAGAGGGCGTTCCTGACCGTCAGCACGGGCGTGGATCTTGCTTGTACAGCCTCGCGGCTTCGACCAAAATCTTCCTTTTGCGTCAGCCGCCTGTCTGTGAGCCCGAACGACCGTAGTGTCGATCATATGCTGTCAGTCATCGACTAGACCAAGTTTGACCAGCGTTTCCAGCAGAGGGTCCCAGATACCCAGCTCTGCCCATCGACGGAACCGCACATAGACCGAATTCCATTTTCAACCGCGCTCATGCATGTCCTTCAACCGACAATCAACTCGTAGGGCAAAAAGCATCCCGTTGAGAAACAGACGATATACTGCGCAGGTCGCAACCAACGGCCACGTTCAGGCTACAGTAGGCCGCCAATGATTCCCCATTCCTCGCCCGTCAGATCGCCACCCCATCCATAGGTCTCCGTAAGGACCAGCGTTGAATCACGTCCAAGCCAGTCGGCAAAGACCTTTTATCAACAGCACATAGGCACCGGCCTCCTTCACGTATCTAATTATTGAGATGCCGGCGAGAGTGAAGGCATTCTGGGACAACTTCAGGCAAATTCTTTAGCCGCTCTAGAGTTCGAAGTGACGTTCGCTTCCAAATGTTAACGTTGAGAATACGGACTAACTGGTGTCCCCAACATAGCAGACTCATTCGATTCTCGATACTGCGCAATCGACTAGCCGATACCCCACCCCCGTCTCCGTCAGGATATGACTAGGCCTTTCAGGGTCCGGCTCAATCTTCTGCCTGATCTGACGGATATAGACCCGTAATTGCTGCACATCGCCAGTCGGGCCCCAGAGTTGTTTCATGATGGTCTGATGGGTCAGTACGCGGCCTGCGTAGCGCACCAGCATGCGCAGGATATCCCATTCTCGGGGGGAGAGGCGGAGTTCTTCGCCACTCCGAAAAATCTGGCGTCGGACGAGGTCTATGGTCAGATCGCCCGAGGTGAAGAGCGGCACCGTGCCTTCCTGTTGCAGGCCGTGGCGCAGGGCGTTGCGCAGGCGGGCGATGAGTTCGGCCATGCTGAAGGGTTTGGTTACGTAGTCATCCGCCCCAGCTTCGAGGGCGGCAACCTTGCCGCGCTCGTCGTCGCGCACTGACAGAATGACCACAGGCAGATTGGGCCGCTCCCGGCGTAGCTGGCGCAACACCTCTACCCCGTCCATATCCGGTAGGCCCAGATCGAGCAGAACGAGATCGGGCGGGGTTTCGCTGGCGCGTTGCAGGGCCTGCTCGCCAGACCCGGCTTCGAGAATACGCCATGACTGGCTCGCGAGGGTGGTGCGCAGCAAGCGCCTGATGGCGGGTTCGTCATCGACAACCAGAAGGGTCGGGTCGCTCATCAGGGTGCCTTTTCTGCCAGAGGAAAGCGCAGGGTGAACATGGCCCCCTGCCGGTCGGGTCGGTTTGCCGCCGTTATCTCTCCCCCCATCGCTTCAACGAAACCGCGTGCAATGGCAAGCCCCAGCCCGGTGCCCGCCCGCGCCGTGTCAGCAGCGGCGAAGCGGGTGAATTTGGCGAAAAGCACCGCCGGGTCGCGCGCGCCAAAGCCCGGCCCCTCATCCAGAATGGTGATAACAAGATGCGCCGCTTCTACCGACAGCCTGACCGTAATGGGCGTGCTGGGCGCCGTATATTTGGTGGCATTATCGAGAATATTGAACAGCGCCTGCTCAAGCAGCACGTCATCGAGCGGTACGATCGGCAGATCGGGCGCGACCTCAAGGGCGACAGGATGCGCGTCCAGCAAGTTCGCGGCGCGTGAGAGCGCGGAAGCGGCCACCTCGGCGCACTCGACCGGCTCATGACGCAGCGGCAGGGCGCCAGCCTCCAGCCGCGTCATGTCGAGCAGATTGCCGACAAAGCGGTTCAGGCGCTCGGCCTCGTCGGTCAGTGTTGTGAGCAGCTCGTGACGCCCCTCCTCCCCCAGAGCCTCGCCGTAGTCGCGCAGACTGGAAGCCGCGCCCAATATCGAGGCGAGCGGCGTGCGAAGGTCATGAGAGATGGAGGTCAGAAGCGCCCCGCGCAGGCGGTCGGTTTCGGCGTCGAGGCGCACGCGGTCTAGATCGCGGGCCAGAAGAATGCTTTCAATCGCGGTCGCCGTCAGTTCGCCCAGCGCGTCAAGCAAGCCCTGCTGCTCGGCATCCAGCAAGGCGCCGCCGCGGTCGCGGTCGATCCCGAGCAGGGCCACTGGCCCGCGCCCCGTGCGCAGCGGCATGAAGAGCCAGCGCACGCCAGGCAGATTATCGGAGCCACGCCCGGCCACGCGGTTGTTTTTCCAGGCCCAGCTTGCTGCGGCAAATCCGTCTTCGCCAATCGGATGGCCGGAATCATAGGAGGTCTGCACACGCAGCACCCCGTTTTCCGGCATCAGCAGCACGACGCGACAATTGAGCAGGGTCGCCATCTGGTGGCTGACCGACCAGAGCAGATCATCCAGCTTGATCATGCCGGTAATGGTGCGGCTGAAATGATAGAGCGATTGTGTGACTTCGGCCCGATGCCGCGCCACCACGGCCTGACTGCGCACACGCGCGCCCAGATTGCTCGCAATCAGGGCCGTGGCGAAAAAGAAGAACAGCGCCACCACATTATCGGGCGCTGCGATGGTCAGAGTGTAAAGCGGTGGCAGAAAAAAGAAATTGAAGCAGAGCATCCCGAGCAGCGAGGCCCAAAGAGACGGCCAGAGCCCATAGGCTACCGCCACGCCCAGAATGGCGGTCAGGAAGGCGAGCGAGACATTGCTTACTTCAAACCCCTGACGCAGCAGCAGCGCCAGACCCAGCGCCGCCAGCACGATGGCCGTACTGCCCAGATAAGGGCTCAGGCTTGGTTTAATCTTCTCACGCAGACGCCCAGTTACCGCCTCGCCAGAACGCGGCACGACATGCACCGGAAAACCGTCTGAGCGCTGGATAAGCCGCTCGGTCGTGCTGCGCCCCAGAATCTGCCTCAACCGCCCGACCCAGCCCGAACCGGCAGGATGGGCGGCGACGATCTGCGTGACGTTCTGGGCACGGGCGTAGGAAAGCGCATCGAGCACCACATCATGACCCGGAATGGTCACGGTCTCGGCCCCGAGTGATTGCGCCAGATGCATCTGCGACGCCATACGGGCGCGCGCATCATCGGTCAGATCGCGGCTGGTCTCGACATGCAGCACGATCCATGGCGCATGCAGCCTGTCAGCCAGGCGCTTGCCATAACGCAGCAGGCTGGCATCGCCGTCCTGCAGGGTGAGGCACACCATCACGCGCTCGCCTGCTGCCCAGGGGCCAGCAATGGCATTGGCTTTCATATGATCGACAAGCTGCGCATCGACTTGCTGCGCCGTCTGGCGCAGGGCCAGTTCGCGCAGGGCCGTCAGATTGCCCGGCGAGAAATAATGCAGCATGGCGCGACCCGCCGTGTGCGGGCCGTAGATCTTGCCATCGCGCATACGCTGCAATAGATCGTTCGGGGTAAGGTCGATCAGTTCCACCTCATCGGCCTGCTCCACTACCCGGTCAGGCACCGTTTCGCGCACGCGCACGCGGGTGATGGAGGCGATGACGTCGTTCAGGCTTTCAAGATGCTGAATATTGACCGTGGTATAGACGTCTATGCCCGCAGCGAGCAGGTCTTCGACATCCATCCAGCGCTTGGGATGGCGCGAGCCTGGCGCATTGCTATGGGCGAGTTCATCGACCAGAGCGAGCGCAGGACGACTTTCGAGCAGGGCATCGAGATCCATCTCCTGCAGCATTTGCCCGCGATAGGCGACAGGGCGCGTCGCCTGCGCGGCTAGCCCTTCGACGAGAGCAGCGGTCTCGCTCCTACCATGGGTCTCGACCACGCCGATCAGTACCGCCACCCCTTCACGCTGCTGCTGATGGGCCGCGGTGAGCATCTCGAATGTCTTGCCGACACCGGGCGCCGCACCGAGGAAGATCTTCAGCCTTCCCCGGCGCGATGAGCCGCCATTCTGGCGAAGCAGCGCGTCAGGGTCCGGGCGGTCGTAATCGCGTGGGGTCATTGGCCCAGTCTATCGAGCGCCTGATTGAGCGCCAGCACATTGACATGCGGCTCCCCCAGAAAGCCGAGGATCGGCGCTTCTGTCCGGCTCTGCACGAGATGACGCACCCGATCCGGCGACACGCCGCGCGCCTTCGCTACGCGGGCAACTTGAAAGAGCGCGGCATCGGGGGAAATATCGGGGTCGAGCCCGCTGGCAGAGCTGGTCACGAGTTCGACCGGAATACGCCATCCCTGCGCCATCGCATCGGGGTTTTCTGCACGAAGCTGAGCTGCGCGCGCCGTCACCTGATCGAGCAGCACCTTCGAGGTCGGTCCGGCATTCGAGGCGAGAGAGGCCGCTGCGTTGTAGGGCATGGCAATCGACTTCGAGGCATCCTTGGGGTCAGGCCCGATTGTGGCAGACGGGCGCCCGTGAAAATAGCGGGGCGCGGTAAAATCCTGCCCGATCAGGCTCGAGCCGATCACCCAGCCTTTGGCGTGGATGAGGCTTCCCGTCGCCTTTTCCGGCAGGAGCAGATTTGCAAGCGCCGTCATGCCCAGAGGATAGGCCAGACCGGTCAGGGCAGAGAGCAGGAGGAACAGGACGAGCGCCGGGCGCAGTTGAGAGAGGACCATGAGTATTTCCTCAGACCAGACCGATATGGGTGACGACAAGGTCGATCAGCTTGATGCCGACAAACGGCACGATCAGACCACCCACGCCATAGATGAGCAGATTGCGGCGCAGCAAAGCGGCAGCACCGACCGGGCGATAGCGCACGCCACGCAGGGCGAGCGGAATAAGCGCAATGATGATCAGCGCGTTGAAAATGATGGCAGACAGAACCGCACTCTCCGGCGTGGCCAGATGCATGATGTTCAGCCCGGATAACGCCGGATAGAACCCAACGAACATCGCCGGAATGATGGCGAAATACTTGGCCACGTCATTGGCAATCGAAAAGGTGGTGAGCGCGCCGCGTGTCATGAGCAATTGCTTGCCGATACCCACGATCTCGATCAGCTTTGTCGGGTCGCTATCGAGATCGACCATGTTCCCGGCCTCTCTCGCAGCCACTGTGCCGGTATTCATGGCAACACCCACATCGGCCTGGGCGAGTGCGGGGGCATCATTCGTACCGTCGCCGCACATGGCGACCAGCTTGCCTGATTCCTGTTCGCTGCGGATCAGCGCCAGCTTGGCTTCGGGTGTCGCCTGAGCCAGAAAATCATCCACACCACTTTCGGCGGCAATAGCCGCAGCGGTCAGCGGGTTGTCACCCGTGATCATGACGGTGCGAATACCCATGCGGCGCAATTCGGCAAAGCGCTCGCGTATGCCGCCTTTCACCACATCTTTCAGATGCACCACGCCAAGAAGACGCCCGTCATCCAGCACAGCAAGCGGTGTGCCGCCCTGTCGGGCAATGCCATTGGCAATGCTGCGTATCTGCCCAACAGAGGCGGCGTTCTCACCGACAGCCGCAATCACGCTCTCGACCGCGCCCTTGCGTATCTGACGCACCCCGATATCGACGCCGCTCATGCGTGTCTGGGCCGTGAAGGGCACGAAATGCGCACCAGTGGCATTGAGCTCTCGCCCGCGCAGCCCGAAACGCGTCTTGGCCAGCACGACGATGGAGCGGCCTTCAGGTGTCTCATCCGCCAGAGAGGCAAGCTGGGCGGCATCGCCAAGCTGTTGCTCTGTCACACCCGGTGCGGGAATGAAGGCGCAGGCCTGACGGTCGCCGATCGTGATAGTGCCCGTCTTGTCGAGCAGGAGCGTATCGACATCGCCAGCCGCCTCGACCGCGCGTCCCGACATGGCAAGCACATTGAAGCGTATGAGGCGATCCATGCCCGCAATACCGATGGCTGAGAGCAGGGCGCCAATCGTCGTTGGGATGAGCGTGACAAAAAGCGCTACGAGCACCAGCACCGAAATGCTGCCACCTGCGTAATGGGCGAAGGAAGGAATGGTCGCCACCGCGATAATGAAAATCAGCGTCATGCCGGCAAGCAGAATGGTCAACGCGATTTCATTGGGAGTTTTCTGACGCTGTGCACCCTCGACGAGGGAAATCATGCGATCGAGAAAGGTCGAACCCTGCGCCGCTGTGATCCGCACGATCACCCAGTCTGACAGCACACGCGTGCCGCCCGTCACGGCCGAGCGGTCGCCGCCGCTCTCGCGTATGACCGGGGCGGATTCACCGGTAATGGCGGACTCATCGACAGAAGCGATGCCCTCGATCACCTCGCCGTCGCTCGGGATGAAATCGCCCGGCTCCACCAGAACCACATCACCCACCCCAAGCTCTGGCGCCGCGACTTCCTCATAAAGCCCGGCGGGAGAGTACAGGCCGCTATCTGTCGGGAGCAGGCGCTTGCCGCGCGTCTCGGTGCGGGTGCGACGCAGGGAGTCAGCCTGTGCCTTGCCACGCCCTTCGGCAATGGCTTCGGCAAAATTGGCGAAAAGCAGGGTGAACCACAGCCAGAGCGTGATCTGAAGCGCAAAACCCGCATGTGGCGCCCCTTTGATGACGTCACGAAGCAGAAGAACGGTCGTCAGCACCGTTACCACCTCGACCACGAACATGACCGGGTTGCGTATCATCACGCGCGGGTCGAGCTTGCGCAGGCTCTCTGCCATTGCGGGCATGACCAGCGCGCTGCTCAGCACACCCGCACGGGCGCGCGGCTCTTTGCGCACCCCGTCAGACCGGGGCGCGGGAGAAGGAAAGGAAATCATGAGACAGGCGCCTCTTAATAAATGGTGCCGTGGAGCATCGCGAGATGCTCGACAATCGGACCGAGAGCGAGAGCGGGAAGAAAGGTCAGACCACCGACAATCACGATCACACCGGCCACAAGCGCGATGAACAGCCCGTTATCGGTCGGGAAAGTGCCGGGCGTGGGGGCTGCGACCTTCTTGGCAGCCATCGATCCCGCAATGGCAAGTGCCGGAATGATCACGAAGAACCGGCCGATCATCATGCCTATTCCCAGAGTGACGTTCCAGAAGCTGTTGGCGGTGAGCCCTGCAAAGGCGCTGCCGTTATTGGCGGCGGCAGAGGTATAGGCATAGAGCGCCTCGGTGAACCCGTGCGGGCCGCTGGCGGACAGGGCCGACAGCCCTGCGGGAATAACGACGGCAAGCGCCGTAAAGCCGAGCATGACCAGCGGCAGGCATAGCACGGCCAGCATGGTCATCTTGATTTCGCGTGCCTCGATTTTCTTGCCCAGATATTCCGGCGTGCGCCCGACCATCAGACCGGCCATGAAGACGGCAATCAGGGCGAAGAGCAGGAAGCCATAAAGCCCGGAGCCTACCCCGCCGAAAATCACCTCACCGAGCATCATGTTGATGAGGGGCACCATGCCACCGAGCGGCAGAAAGCTCTCATGCATGGCATTGACCGCGCCGCATGAGGCATCGGTGGTGACGGTGGCAAAAAGCGCCGATGCGACGACGCCGAAGCGCGTCTCCTTGCCCTCCATATTGCCGAGTGTCCCATCGAGGCCGAGCGAGGCGAAGAGCGGGTTGGCATGGGCTTCGGACCAGTAAAGCACGCCCACTCCGATCAGGAACAGCGCCGCCATGGCCGAGAAAATGGCCCAGCCCTGTTTCTCCTGCCCTATCATGCGGCCGAACATGTTTGTCAGTCCCGCACCGAGGGCAAAAATACAGAGCATCTGCACGAAATTGGTCAGGGCATTGGGGTTTTCGAATGGATGGGCCGAGTTGGTGTTGAAAAACCCGCCGCCATTCGTACCCAGCATCTTGATCGCCTCCTGAGAGGCAACAGGTCCAAGCGCGATGGTCTGCTGATGCCCTTCAAGCGTGAAGGCGGTCACACTGCCCCATAATGTTTGCGGCACCCCCTCAAGCACGAAAAACAGGGTCAGCAACACACAGGCGGGCAGCAGCACATAGAGCGTGACGCGCACCAGATCGACCCAGAAATTGCCAATGGTCGTGGCACTACGTCGCACGAAGCCACGCATGATGGCCGCGGCGATGGCGATGCCCGCGGCGGCGGAAACGAAATTCTGCACCGTCAAAGCCAGCATCTGGCTGAGCGGGCTGAGTGTGGTCTCGCCACCATAGCTCTGCCAGTTGGTATTGGTCAGAAAGCTGATGGCCGTATTATACGCCAGGTCAGGCGCTACCGCCCCGAATCCCGCCGGATTGAGCGGCAGTAGACCCTGAAGGCGTAATAGCGCGTAGACGGCGATAAAGCAGAAAATCTTGAACAGGATGACGGCCAGCGCATAATGCGACCAGGATTGCTCACGCGCCGGGTCGACACCTGCGAGACGATAGATTCCGCGCTCAAGCGGGCCGAAAAGCCGCCCCGGCAAGTGCCTCTCGCCTTCGAGCACACGTTTGAGAAAGCCTCCGAGCGGTCGCGTGAGTGCGACGACACAGAGAAAGAACACCGCAATGGTGATCCATCCAGAAAGGGACACGGTCAGAACCTTTCAGGACGGAGGAGGACGGCAGTGACATAGGCCAGAAGGCCAAGCGTCACGATGCCGCCCAGAACGAGATCGGGCGTCATGTCAGATCCTTTTGCAGACCGAGATGAAGCCCAGGCAGAGCATAAAGCCCAAAAGCCCGAGCGCACCGTAAAGAGCATCAAGCATGAAAAAAGGCTCCCAGAAGAGAGCCTGATTATCGATCCGTGCCCCATAGGAATGACAGAAGACGCAGCCGGCAACCTTATAGGAAAGTCATAGGAATTTGCCGCCCCGTCAAACTGCTCTAGCGGCACGAGGGGGCAATCAGGTGCTAATCACCCGGCGGTCGGGATGAACTGCCCTGAAGCGGCAGCGGCAATCTGACCGCTATTCATGTCGATCGGCACGAAGATCACAGTCGCCTTGCCCGAGCGACTGGCGGTCACAACCATATCGGCCTGATTCACATTCTGCATCAGCGTCAGAATGGCTTCTTCGCTGACATCGGGAATACTCTTTCGGAACAGCTCCGCCGCCTCGGCAAAACCGGCGGCGATAGCCTTGCGCTCATTGGCGATGCCCTCACCCTGCAACTTCTTGCTTTCCGCCTCGGCTCTGGCAATGCCGACACGTCTTACCATCTCGGCCTCGGCCTCCGCCTGAGCCGCATCCTTGCGGGCGATCGCGGCCAGCTTGTTGTTTATGGCCTCCTGAATCTCACGCGGCGGCATGGGCTGCTCAATGGTCACGCCATGGATATCGAGCCCTGACTCGAGCGCATCGGCCACCTGATCGTCGATCACCCGCCGGGCAATTTCGTTTCTCTGAGAATACAGCTCGGCCAGCGACATGGTCGAAGCGATCTGCCTGATTTCGTTTTCGACACGGAAAACCAGCCGCTTGACGGGCTGCGAGACCTTATAGGCGTAGTTGAACACAGCCTCGCTGTCATCGCGCACACTGTATAACAGCACCCAGCGGATTTCGATAAAGACGTCATCGCGCGTCTTGACCTCCGATGAGGTTTCGACCTGCATCTGCTGCAGAGACACTTTGTAGGGCACGCGATTCAGGATCGGAATGCGAAAATGCAGGCCGCTATCCAGCAGTTTGCGCTGGGGCTTTCCTAGAAACTCTGTGACATAGACCATTCGCCCCGGAACGATCAGCACGCCTCCAAGGAGGAAAAAAGCGGCCAGAAAGATGATGAGGGCGATAATCATGATCGCCAGAACAGGCTCGGGAATTGTCAGGGCCTCCTTATTCTTTTCGATTACGACAGAAAATCTATCAGAGTCCTTCTCATTACTCGCCATAAAAACGGCCAATCTGCCCATATTGTGAGGCGTCTCTTCGAATGGCGACAAGAGACGTTTCCCAACAGGCTCTGGCGGGAACTGGCCTGAAATGCGAAGAAGAATGCATACGCAGAATGACGCGGCCTCTGGCGGCCCGTAAGGAAGGGAGGCAAAGCAGAGATGACTCAAGCCACTTCCCTGCGCCGGGGATGGACGACAGGAAGCTGCGCCACCGCCGCCGCCAAGGCGGCATGGTCGCTGCTTACGACAGGAGACTGCCCCGACCCTATCACTATCAGCTTGCCAGGCGGCAAGGAGGCTGCCTTCGCGCTCGACGGGTCAGGGCGTGACGGTGGCAGCGCCTGGGCAAACGTGATCAAGGATGCCGGAGACGACCCGGATGTCACCCATGGGGCCTTGATCACGGTTCATGTCGAGGCGGCCCCGGCGGGAAGCGGAGTCATTTTCCGCGCGGGAGAAGGCGTTGGCACCATTACCCAGCCAGGCCTGCCACTCCCTCCCGGCGAACCCGCAATCAACCCTGTGCCACGCGCCATGATCCGGGCAGCGCTGGAGCAGATTACCCCCGGCCCCGTGGATGCGTGCGTCACGATCTCCATCGCAAATGGCGAGAAACTGGCCGAGCGCACACTCAATGCACGGCTGGGTATTCTGGGTGGATTATCGGTTCTTGGCACGACCGGCGTCGTCATTCCGTATTCATGCTCAGCCTGGATCCACTCAATCCATCGCGGTGTGGATGTCGCACGCGCCCTCGCCCTGCCTCACATCGCAGGCAGCACGGGAGCAACATCCGAAAACGCCATACGCAAGCTTTACGGTCTCAGCGATAGTGCCCTGATCGAGATGGGTGACTTCGCGGGCGGGTTTCTCAAATATCTACGCCGCCATTCTGTGCCGCGCCTGACGATCGCAGGCGGGCTGGCGAAAATGACCAAACTTGCCCAAGGCCATCTCGATTTGCATTCGAGCCGCTCTCTGGCCGACCCTCAGGCTCTTGAGCGTCTTGCCGCCCCTCTGCGCCTCAGCAAAGCACAGATCGACCGGCTGAAGGATGCCCAGACCATTGCACAGGGTTATGCGGCGTTGGACGATGAGAGGCTCGGAGAGCTGATTGCGCAACGCGCTGCCAGGATAGCCAGAGAGACGCTGGACGATCCGGGATGTCAACTTGATGTGGTCATTTTCGACCGTCAGGGCACAATGATCGGGCGAAGCGCTGTTTCCTGAAGGGAATAGACCCTTTCAGCCCCCCCATTGGCAGCACAGGCAAGATCACCGGGTGTGTCGGCTACGGGAACTTCACCCAAGCCAATGACCTGTCTCTTAATACGCCCGCTCTGGAGGCTTGAAATCACGAACAGCTTCAGCTGGAACGATGCCCCTTATCAAGGCAGGGGCATCAATTACGGCAACAATCTCCTCTTCGGTTCACCCCGCCAGTTTATCGGCACAGTTGACGCCCAGTTCTGAACCGTTATCGGCCGCCATTGAGCATTCTCGTGACGCTTTACTTTATTTCTAGATGGTAGAGAGCGGTGGGATTAGCCCCTCGCTCTCCCGTCCCACTCTTCAGATTTGATCTTTACAGCGTCACGCTACCGGGTTGATACAAGTGTCCAGACAGTTGTTAACGACAATTAACGTAAAGAGCGGAATTTTCATGACCGAAACCACGCCGACTGATTTCAAGCGCAAACGGAATTTCATCGGCATGGAGGAGACCGATCTCCGCGCGCTCAGATCGATAACCGATCTGATCGACCAAGAAATACCGGAGGCACTCGAGGGCCTCT
Source organism: Asaia sp. BMEF1 (assembly GCF_051628905.1). Taxonomy (GTDB): domain Bacteria; phylum Pseudomonadota; class Alphaproteobacteria; order Acetobacterales; family Acetobacteraceae; genus Asaia. The sequence goes on from NZ_CP157575.1 coordinate 1,274,668, forward strand.
ATCGCAAAATCGGCGCGGCGCCGGATACGAAAAAATTCTTTCCTACACCCGCCCACATGGAACACGCCAAACAGGCTCAGGTAACGCATTGGCACCGCATAGCCGAAGCCCGATTCGACCAGCATTATGTCGATAATGTCAGCAGGATCGGCGCTGCCCATGCCCGTATCGGCTTGGAGCCCGGCCTCTATATCGGCGCTTACGGTCTCGTAATGGAGCATCTTTTCAAAGCGATTATTCGCAATACATCGACCGGGAACATATTCTCGCGTCTTTCGCCCCGCAGCAAGGATACGCTAACGGAAAGACTTGTCGCTCTCAGCAAGGCGATCCTTCTTGAAATCGACCTGACAATCTCAACCTATCTCCGCGATGTGGACAAAGCGCGCCTCGAAATGCAGGCCGAGCAGACACGCCGCGCCGAAGAGGACAAGGCCGCGGTACAGATCCTGGGTGAGGCGTTGAGCGCCCTGGCCAACGGAGACCTCACACGCAGGATCAGCGATAAAGATTTTCCCGAGAGGCTTGCAGCCCTCAAGCTGCATTTCAATCAGACAGCCGCAACCCTCTCCGAGACGATCAACAACATTTCGTCCGAGACCACCAATATCCTGACAAACGCGCATGACATCAGACATGGCGCGGAGCAGCTCTCGAACCGCACAGAACAACAGGCCGCCGCCGGTGAAGAGATGTCCGCTACCCTCGGGCAGATTGCCGAGCGCATAGGCCAGACTGCGCAGCAGACCCTCAAGACCGACAAATTGGTCTCGGTTGCCTGGCAGGAAGCCAAGCATGCCGAACAGGTGAAAAATGACACGATATCTGCCATGGCAGCCGTGGAGGACTCTTCCCAGAAAATCGGCGGAATTATCTCGATTATCAACGAGATCGCGTTCCAAACCAATTTACTGGCGCTTAATGCCAGTGTCGAAGCCGCTCGGGCGGGGGATGTCGGCAAAGGCTTCGCGGTCGTCGCCTACGAGGTGAGGAACCTTTCCCAACGCTCACGGGAGGCCGCAGAGGCGATAGGTGCCCTTATCGCCCAATCGGATCAACAGGTTCGATCCGGTGCCGCCAAGGTGCGGGAAACAGGCAATGCCTTACAGAAAGTCATGGAGCAGGTCGAAGCGATCAGCAATGCCGTCTCGACAATTGCCGCAGCAACACAGGAACAGTCGCAGAGCATCAGCGAGTTGAATAGTGCCATGTCGGGGCTGGAACAAACGACGATGCAAAACGCTGGCGCCGCAGAAGAGAGTGCCGAAGCGGTAGGAAATCTGGTCGCGACCGCCGACACTTTGGCCCGCGCCGTATCCCGTTTCAACACAGTAACCTTCACTGGCGAGCGCGTTCCTTCAGCCGGAAACGCAGAGTTGACGACCTCTTTCTAAATCCCCTGACTGAGCGCCTCGAACGCTAGCCAATAATTCCCTTATCTCCTCGAGGGCTTGGTCGCACCCTAGAGTTTCGCGATAGGCTTCCAGTCTCAGATCGGACGAACGTTCAGTAAAACGGTATAGCGTCTCTCTTGCGAAAGGCAGAACATCTCGCTCAGGGCAAAGGCGGTCTCAGAACTCAAGTAGCACTTTCATGGCCTCACGCCTGTTCGAAGCAAGATCGAAAGCCTTGCCTGCGTCACGCAGGGCAAAACGCTGCGTGACCAGAGCAGACAGATCGGCCTTGCCTGAATCGATCAGATCGACCGCGAGGGCGAACTCTTCGCGGAAGCGGAAAGACCCTACCCAGCTCAGTTCACCCGTCACGATACGGCTCTGCGGCAGGGTGACATCGTCACCCAGACCAAGTTGTACGATAATGCCGCAGGGCGCCATCAGGTCGAGCGCACCGCGCAGGGCCTGCTCATTGCCGGAGCATTCGATAAGCACATCGACTGAGCGCCCCAAAGCCGACAGCGCCTCGGGCGTTTCGCGCGAGTTGATCGTACGATCGGCTCCGGCCTTGCGGGCGATGGCCAGCGGCCCGGAGAGAATATCGGTGACGATCACGTCTCTGGCGCCGTTCAGCCGTGCCGCGACCGCCACCAATGTGCCGATAGGCCCTGCGCCGGTCACCAGCAAACGCTTACCCATCAGCGACCCTGCCCTACAGACCGCATGAAGTGCCACGGCAAAAGGTTCTGAAAGTGCCAGTTCTGCCGGGCTCTTATGCGTGGCTTTCACGCATTGACGCGCATGGCAGACAAGATCCTGCCTGAAGGCACCGTCAATATGGGGGTCGCGCATGGCGCTGCCATAAAAACGCATATCGGTGCAGTGATTGGCGCGCCCTGCGAGGCACTGGGCGCAATGCATACAGGCCAGACCCGGATTGACCGCCACGACATCCCCCACGGCAAGATCGACCACATCGGGGGCCACCTCGGCAACATGTCCCGCGATTTCATGGCCCAGGATCATCGGATGTTTGATGCGCACAGCGCCGAAACCGCCATGGTGGTAGTAATGCAGATCAGAGCCGCAGATACCACCTGCCTCGACACGCACACGCACCTCGCCCGGACCCAGCGCCGGAACCTCTCGCTGTTCCACCCGGAGATCGTGGGGAGCGTGGATGACGAGCGCCTGTGTCATGGACATAATCCTGTCTTGTGGTGATAAGAACGTAAAAGCCCCGTAGAAACGCGCGCGTTTCGCCCAGCGGGTCTCACTTTGGCGTGTCTTGCGGAAAGGGAATGCGCTCGACAGGCCCCATGATGACGAGATAGGCGAAGGCACCGACGAGGCAGAGCGCCCCTGCAACGGCAAGGGGCAGGACGAACGAACCGCCGGTGAGCATCAGCAGAAGCCCGGTGAAGGTCGAAATGCCGATACCCGCAAGATTCGCCGCACCGTTCTGCAAGGCGCCGATCAGAGCGACATTGGCCGCACTCGGGGCTACCTCGCCAGGCAAGGTCCATATATTCGCAGCGGTGAAGGCCAGCGCAGCATAGGAAATACCCATCAGCACAAGTGCTGTGACCGAACTGTCGACGACAGGGGCGAAAGCGATCACACAGGAGACAAGCATGCCACCCACAAGGCAGGTCTTGCGCGCCCTTGTGGCGCTCCAGCCATGCCGCAGTAGCCCGTCGGAAACGGCCCCGCCGATCCAGCCGAAAGGAATGGCAAACAGCGCCGGGAACAGCCCGTAATATTTGACGTCCTGAAGCGAAAAATGCCGCGCATTGATCAGAAAGGTCGGAAACCAAGTGATGAAAAAATAGATCGCAAAATTGAGGCAGAAAAACCCGATCATCATGCCCCAGATGGTGCGCTGTTTCAGCAGATAGCCGAGCGAGACTGGATTGGCCTCGGTCAGAGCCTGCCCATTGCCCTGGCTGTCGCGCAGGAGCGCGCGTTGCGCCTCGGTGACACGCCTGTGGTCTTTGGGGTCGCGATAAAAACAGAGCCAGACAACCACCCAGACAAAGCCCAGGGCGCCCGTCCAGATGAAGGAGCGGCGCCAGCCCACACTCGCGACGAGCCACGCCACGAGCGGCAACGCAAGCGCCGAGCCCACACGCGAGCCGCTATCGAAAATACTGCTCGCGAAGCCTCTCTCGGTGCGGGGAAACCAGTTGAACGCCACTTTCGCAAAGCCCGGCAAAGCCCCCGCCTCGCCGATACCCAGCAACAGGCGGGCCCCTATCAGGCTCGGTAACCCCGTGACGAAGGCTGTCGCCGCCGTGAAAAACGACCACCACAGCACCGACCCCGCCAGACAGCGACGAACCCCGAAGCGGTCGATCAACCAGCCTACCGGGATCTGCATCAGCGCATAGGTCCAGAAAAAGGCGCTCAGAGCGAGGCCGATCTGAAACGGCGACAGATGCAGATCCGCCTCAATGCGTGGCACCGCGATAGCCAGATTGGAGCGATCGAGAAAATTGATGATATTGGCGACGAAACACAGAGCGATCATCTGCCAGCGCAGGGGACTCATCGACAATGTCCTCCCGATAGACTGGAGAGCCTTGCCTCAGACACGCGCGCTCACACTGCGCGCTGCGCCTGACAGGAAAAACCACCCTGCGTCACCGAAGTGTTTATCTGTCGTCAACCCTACGCAAACATGACCCATCTGTCATCTTCAGATCAGTCACGGCTACGTTATGTGTTCAGTTACAGGTGTGCAGAACATCCTTAGGACTATTGACCGAATAGGAACTCGCTGTCGGATCATTGGCACAGGCCGCATGGTCGATCCCATTACAGGCGGTCAGGGTGAGCGCACCCACCAGAATTGCCAGAATTTTGCCCATTGGTCGGTCCATCCTTTGTTTCACTGTATCAACGCATCAGCGTGCCGAAACTGTCAATCGAGCATGCCCAGATGCCACATCAATCAATGAGGATCATGCCTCACCTCCATTGCTGGGGCGTGGCACAGCCTGCCAGAACCCGGTGGGAGGGCGGATTGCAGCGCAGCTCAGACGACCGCCGGTGGAGAGGCCCGGCGCACCCGTGATACCCGGCGCCGAGAGGGGCAGACCGCGCAGGCTGCGCATGGCGAGATAGGCAAAGCACTCGGCTTCGACCATATCGCCATCCCACCCCAGTGCCTCGACAGGCTCGACGCTGCCTGGCAGCGTTGCGCCGAGAGCCTGCATCAGCGCCGGATTATGGCGCCCTCCGCCGCAGACAAACCACGCGCGCGGCGCCTCTGGCAGGGTCGTTGCGGCAATGGCCTGCACCGTAAAGGCGACGAGTGTTGCAGCGCCGTCTGCCGGCGAAAGCGGTGTCAGCAGATCTAGGGCCACGATGAAAGCCTGACGATCGAGGGATTTGGGCGGCAGGCGGCGAAAGAACGGCGCGGAAAGCAGCTCCGAGACAACCGCCAGATCCGGCTTTCCCGCAAACGCGAGAGCCCCATCGCGGTCGCAAGCGATCCCTGTGTGGCGCAAGGCCCAGTCATCGAGCAAGGCGTTTCCCGGCCCGGTATCACAGGCGAGAACAGCACCGTCGCGACCGACGAAAGTGACATTCGCCACACCGCCAATATTGAGAATGGCAACCGGTCCTTCCTGCCCTGCCAGACAGGCTGCGTGATACCATGGCGCGAGCGGCGCCCCCTCTCCCCCTGCCCGCACATCGTCACTGCGAAAATCATGCATGACCGGCAGCCCCGTCGCACCCGAAAGACGCAGCGCGTCGCCTATCTGCCAAGTACGCCCCGATTGGGGAGCGTGAAACAGCGTTTGGCCGTGAAAACCGATCAGATCGGCCTCGCCCTCGATCTCAAGAACCCGACGCACGGCCTCGACATGAATATCCGTCAATGCGCGCTCTGCCGAGAGCAGCTCGGGCTCGTCACCACGCAGTTCTGCGGCACGGTCGAACAGGGCGTAGAGCGCCTGACGCAGCGCTGGATCGTACCCAAGACTGAGCGATGCCCCACGGCGCCCCACGCGGGTACCGTCAGTTTCGATCAGCGCCGCATCGACCCCATCGAGCGAGGTGCCGCTCATGAGCCCGATGACACGCAGAAATCCCGGTTCGGCAGGGCGCGATGTCATGCGGGGCTCACGATTTGAGAATGGCGTGGAGGTTGTTACCGTGTGCCGCCAGCGCGGCCTCGGCTTCATCCAGCGTCATACCGTGACGCAACAGAACGGCGCGTTTGACATTGCCCTTGCTGAGCCTGAGCACTTCGTCGATCTCGGCATCGCTGCCCCCTGCGAGGCTGCGCACCATCGTGACAGCGCGGCGGCCGAGCTTGGCATTGGTGACACGCATATCGACCATCAGCCCGCGATAAACATGGCCAAGACGGATCATGAGCGTTGTCGAGAGCAGGTTCAGCGCCGCTTTCTGCGCCGTACCCGCCTTGAGACGGGTCGATCCGGCGATGGCTTCCGACCCGGTCGGCAGCAGAATGCCCAGCTCGGCCTCGCGCAGTAGCCGCGTATCGGCCACACAGCTTATGCCCACAGTCAGAGCGCCCGCTTCGCGAGCGGCCTTCAACGCGGCGCAGCTATAGGGCGTATTGCCGCTGGCTGCGATGCCGAACACAACGTCATTGGGCCCGACTTGATGGGCCGCCATTTCGCTTCTGGCAGCGTCTTCATCGTCTTCTGCGCCTTCCACTGCTTGCGATTGCGCGCCGCTGCCGCCTGCCAGCATCAGCACCAGACGCTCGGATGGCCAGCCATAGGTGGGGGTCAGCTCCACCCCGTCCTGCATCCCGACGCGCCCCGCCGTGCCTGCGCCAACATAGAACAGCCGCCCGCCCTCACGAAGACGCGGCAGGGCGGCTTCCACAACCGCCTCAAGCGCAGGCACGGCAGCGCGAACCAGCGCTGTTGCGGCCATTTGAGCCTCGGCAAGCGAGTCGAGAATGGTCGCAGTCGGCCAGAGTTCGATTGTCGCATAGCGCGGGTCATGCGCCTCGGTCTGTGGGGAAGACGACTTATCGGTCATGATGCTCCTTTACGGCCTCTTCCGGCCTGTTTCGTCCCAACCCAAAGGCGCTTGCGAGCCCGGCGGCGCCAAGGTGAAACAGGATGCCCAGCGGGACAAGCCACGGAAAGGCGATCGCGACACCCCTTATCTGGCCAGACACAAGAACCAGTGCCATTGCCCCGAGAGAGGCCACGAACCCGATCTGCACCGCAGACTTGCCAAGGCGGGGCAGAAACAACGCGCAGAGAAATGCCCCCAGAGTCGGCCCGTAAGACCATCCGGCAATGGTCAGGCCGAGAATAACGGCAGATTTGCTCCCCATGGTGAACAGCGCTGCGCCCAGCAGCAGCACGGCGCCCCAGAAAAGCGTCAGGAAACGAGGGGCGGAAAGCCCACCGGGCCTGTAGCCGACGGCGCGCATTCCGGCTTCTACCCAGCGGCGGGGCACAGGGCCGAAATCGGTCAGGCTCGCTCCCGCCATGGCGTTGAGCGTGGAAGAGAGCGACCCCATTGTGGCACTCAACACCCCGGCTATAAGCAGGCCCGATATCCCGGCAGGCAAAGAACTCACAATGAAATGCGGAAACAGCGCATCAGGCGTGTCGAGGCCCAGAGCCGCAAGGCTCTGTCCCCCCTGACTGATCCAGAGCTGCACGCCGAGCAGAGAGAGCATGCCGAACAGCAACGCCACGACGACGGCGCTTCCGATGAGCGCAAGACGCGCTTCGCGCAGAGAACGGGCCGCCAAGAGACGCTGCACCATGAGCTGATCGGTGCCGTGAGACGCCACGGAAAGCACCGCCCCCCCGATCACGGCCGCAGCGAGCGTGAACGGGTCACGCCACCAGTTATGGGCGCTGAGGGGGTGAAAGATCTGAAAAAGCCCGGTCTGCCAGGCCTGATGCCAACCCGCCGCGCTCAGATGCAGCCCGACGAAAACTACACAGAACACGGCACCAAAGCCGTAGAGCCCGAGCTGGATCGCATCCGACCAGACCACGGCGCGCAACCCGCCGAGGATGGTATAAACAAGGGTGAAGAACAGAATGCTGCCCAGAACAGCCCAGCGCCCGACCGGCAACCCGCTATGGGTAAAAAGCCAGACAACGGGCAGCGCCCCCGCCAGCAGGCGAATGCTCTCAGCCAGAAAGCGCGTGACGAGAAAGGCCCCCGAGGCCAGACGCTGCATTGATGGTCCATAGCGATGAGCGAGCAACGTATAGGCGCTGGTTAGCGCACCTTGAGCATAACGCGGCAAAAACCACAGCGCGACCGCACTCCGCCCGACAAAATATCCGGCAGCGATACCGAGAAAGACGAGCCCTTGCGTATAGCCGACACCCGGAATGCTGATGAAGGTCAGCGTAGAGGTTTCGGTCGCAACCAGAGACAGGCAAAGCGCCCACCATGGCAAGTCGTGATGGCCCGACAGGAAATCTTCGGACGATCCCCGTGCCCCGCGGCTCACGCGCCAGATAAGGAACGAGAGCGCAACAAAATAGAGCAGGATAACGGCAAGATCGAGCGGCTTCATGTTACCTTGTCGGACTGGATAGGCAGGACAGCGCCATCATGTCATGTCGCGGCCAGGGCACAAGGCAGCTCGGCGCGATCAAGGCGCAAAACTATCTTTCCCCGTATGGAAGGCGCGCCTGAGCGCCCGCACGAGACTTACTGACAGTTATCAGCCCGGCAGTCTCGTTATTCCGGCCGTAGACTATCTGTTTGCGCGAAAAGCTTCTCATACCCTCCCACGGCTTTTCTCGCTGGAGGGAAAAAGCTATGAGCCCTGCGGAAAATCATGTGCAGACGGCATCTGCAAAGCCCGTCTCCGATGAAACCGACCAGACGCGGTGCGGGGCTATTCGAGAACCGTTTCGACATCGATTAGATCGAGATCGCGCATCTGGTCGAGATAGGCTTCATAATAGGCTTTGTGAGAGGCTCCGACGATTGCGAGCAGTCGCGTGCCGGGTGCGCGAGCCAGCACCTGTCGGATATTAGCGACCATGCGCAGATTTCTCGTCTCCCAGTAACCGACATAGCGACGCCCATAGTTTTGCGAAGAGGACTCGGCCAATGCCGCGCCCCAATCGGATCGGTAGGCCTGCTCCGCATAGGCAGGCGCGTTGAAAACACGGTAAAGCTTGAGCAGACCATCGGGCTGGTCGATTTGTGCGTAAAGTACTTTCTCCTCGGCCATTCGCGCCGCCGTAGCGGGATTGTCCCAGGCTTTCTGCACGGCCGCAGCATAGGCTTTTTCGTCCGGCATCGACCCCATGGACGTTTGATCATCAACGCTCCAGACGCGCTCCAGCCCCAGTCGCGCCGCCAAGGCTGCACCGATCAGGCCGCTTTCATTCCTGCGTTTCATCCGGGCAGTGAGCTGCGCGACGAGATCGGGCGTCAAACCATCAGCGGCCCGCCGATCCATCACCGACAGGCGCAACCATTGAACCAGCGCGGAATTCGGCTCTCCGGCAGCGAGAAAAACCAGCGTCAGCCGACGACGCTGTGCTGGACTGGGCCGCGAAGGCAAGGCTGCGAGCAGCCGCTCGGCATCTTCATTGGCGGCGACCACGCTCAGCCCAAGCACTCTTCCGGCGGGGGCAGAATCCGGGCAATAGCGTGCTGCGGCAGAAGCCTGCTCCGCTCCCTGATGGCGCAACGCATCGCAGAGGAGGCCGGAACTATCCTCCGTCGCTATCGCATCCGGGTGCCACGCAGCAAGTCTGAGCAGAACGGGCTCGAGGCTTTCAGGGCGGAAACGATCGTGAAGCCCTGAAAGATGAGGCGTGCCGAGGACGAGAACCTCATTGTGACGACCATGCGGCGAACTGCCCGCGATATAAGGGCGGATTGACGGGTGATAAGGCTGGGCCTGGCCCTCGTGAGAAACTGCCATCAACAGGAACAAGACGATCGTCACGGCACGGATCACGTCACAAATCCTTCAATGCCTGCACTCACAGACCCGGACCTACGCGTTCCGTATCGATTTGACAACATATTGCGTGATTACCGACTTGCGCCGGGCGCAAGCCCGACAACAGAGGATACATCCATCCCGCAATTCGGATGACCCTTATGCCTCGCTGACCGACGGTCAGACCTGATCGCTACTTCTCGATACGATGAATCATCTCATCGAGCGCGCCAACATCGATTTCGAGGGCCCGGAAGGCAGCGCTTGCCGGATTTACGATTTCAATCGTTGTTTTTTCCTCAAAGCTCAAAACAGCTTTCTGTGCTGAAAACTCGAGAACATGACCGCTGATCTGCGAAGTCTCGTCAAGAAAGTGAAAATGAAAGCCCGGAACAGAAACACGCCCGAATAATTCGGGCGTCCAGAAGCCGATCAGGCGTCCTGCGATCCCTTCGTGACGATCCACCTTTTGCGACGCGGCAACCTCATCCACGCTACGGCTGCCACCATCGGCGCGATGAGGACGGCGCAGTATGAGATGCTCGAAACAGCCGCCGATGGAGACCGCCAGAAAGATGTTATCGGGTCGAATAAATCGGCTGAGCTGCGCCTGCGCATTTTCGTGGTTGATGGACGTCACCGCCCGCTCCTGTTGCGGCGTATAATCCGTCACCTGAATGAAGGGAATCTCGGTTTCGCGCGATAGGCAATGCAGTGCCTCACCGGCTGTCGCCTCATGCACCTGTCCTTCATGAATGGTCAGCTCGCCGCTGATTTCAGCAGAACAACCGAGGCCGAACGCCCGATGCGAGCAGAATGCCGAGAGCGGCGCCTCGCCGCGAAAATGCCCGGCCATCAGGGCGCCGATCGTCGAGAACTGGGTTATTTTGCTCATGCGACTTTTCCTTCTGACAGATCAGGTAATTTTCTGAACCGAGAGCGGAAACGGGTTAAAGACCGACCAGCCCGTTTTCTGCACCAGTTTCTCCAGCGCCAGAGTGCCGAGCAGCGAGTTGCCCTGAGCGTTCAGCCCCGGCGACCAGACCGCAACCGAGGCAAGACCCGGCGCAATGGCCAGAATGCCGCCGCCCACGCCGGATTTGCCGGGCAACCCCACCCGGATCGCAAAGGCGCCTGAACCGTCATAATGGCCGCACATCATCATCAGCGCCATGATCGTGCGCGTATTGGACACGGAGGTGACCATACGACCCGAATGCAGATCCACCCCGCCTGTCATGAGATAGCCGCCAATACCTGCAAGCTGGCGGCAGGACATGGTCAGGGCACATTGGTGGAAATAAAGATCGAGCGTGTCTTCGATCGGGTTTCGGATGTTGCCGAAAGTGCGCATGTAATTGGCCAGAGCCGCGTTACGAAACCCGGTCTCACGCTCCTGCTGCGCCATGTTCTCGTCGATAAAGAGGCCTTCCGGCGCGCCGGATTGTGAAAGGGCGAAATCGAGCAGAGCCTGCCGGGCCCCCAGCCGACCAAGCTGCGACACCAGAATATCAGAAATCACGATCGCCCCGGCATTGATGAACGGGTTACGGGGGATTCCCTGCTCGCTTTCGAGCTGCACAATGGAGTTGAAGGCGCTGCCTGATGGCTCTTGCCGCACACGGGTCCACAGCGCGCTGCCCTCAAGCGTAATCGCAAGCGTCAGCCCAAAGACCTTTGACAGACTCTGGATCGAAAACGCCTCATCGGCATCGCCCGCCACATGCGCGCCGCCACCGGCATCCATAACGGCAATGCCGAATTTCCCCGGATCGACACAGGCCAGAGGCGGAATGTAATCGGCGACGTGACCGCGTTCGGTAATGCCACGCATGTCATGCGCGATTTCGGCAACGATGCTGTCGAGATCGGCCATATCCTGTCCTTCCTGCCTGGCGCCTTATCGGGTGGCACAGACATGACATGGCGAGGCCAGCCAGACAACGCCTCCGCCGTATCAGGCCGGTTGAGATCGACCGCCTAATCTGCGATGACGGCATCATGACAGGCGGCATCATGAAACCCAGCGATCATACGGACGAGCCCAGGGCAATGTCGGAGGTCACACTTCCTGACGTGGATACGCAATCCGAAGGGTTCCGCCTCAATCGTGCGGCCCGGCGCAATGCGCTGATCGAGGATTATGTCGAACTGATTGCCGATCTTCTGGCTGAAGGTCGGGAGGCAAGACAGGTCGATATCGCCACCCGTCTGGGTGTGTCGCAGCCCACTGTCGCCAAGATGCTGACGCGCCTGTCGAGCGAGGGCTACGTGCATCGCCGCCCCTATCGCGGTGTCTTTCTGACCGAGAAAGGGCAGAGCGTGGCCGATGAGGCCAAGAACCGTCATCGCATCGTCGAGAGTTTTCTTCGCGCTCTCGGCATCAGCGAGGAGACCCTGCGCGTCGACGCCGAAGGGATCGAGCATTATGTCAGCGACGAAACACTCGCCGCCTTCGACCGCGCCCTTGCCCGCGGGCTAGGCTCCCTCACTGCCCCGCCTGATGGAGGCTGATCAGGAATCGCCAATCCGGGCTTCGAACAGGGCCGCCCCGCAGAGCCGCGACCCACGCGTCAGAAGTGCATGGACACGCGATACACAGCTTGCACCCCAACTAATATCGCGCGCCAGATCGCATTCCTCACGCAGCACGAGACCGGGAAGCCGCAGCGACACCTCCTGCGGACTACGCAGGCTCCAGTCGAAATGCGCTCCTGTCTGACGCACGCTCGGATTGCTGTGCGCGTGCTTGGAGACGAAAGGCGAGACATAGTCGAACAGAATGCCGAGCGGTGCGTTTCTCGCGGCGGCGAAATCCCTGATTCTGGTGAGCAGACGCCACACCATCTCGGGTGGCAGATACATCAGTACACCCTCGGCGAAAAACAGAATGGGCTGGCCGGGGCTGTGCGGCAAGGCATCGAGCCACAATCCCGGCTCATCGCTTACCAGCCCGGTGCCGATCATCCCCTGCTGCCGGACCCGCTCGCGCAGAGCCAGGATTTCGGGCAGTTCGATATCGTACCATAGCGCCGCATCGATATTGTTCAGGCGGTTCTGACGCATATCCAGCCCCGATCCAAAACTCAGACAGAGCGTGCCCGGATGACGCGCCAGCCAGGTTTCGATGACACTGTCGAACCATCTCGCGCGCAAAATGGTCCCGCGCATCGATTTCCGATCGGCGGCAAAGCGTGACGGATCGAAACCCAGCCGCGCCGCCACCGCCTCTGCCGTGCGGTCACGAAACCCGAGATCGGGCGCCAGTTCGGGGGCAAGAACACGCGCCGCCAGCGTAATCAGCATGGTTTCTGGAACACCACGCAGCGTTGCCAATGAGACGTCTGAGACAGGGGCGGTGCATAACATGGCGAAACACTCCTTGCTGTAGCGCAATCCAGGCTCTTTATGCGAATCGTTCTCATTTAACGCTATCGCCTTAACACCTTAAACGCCAGACCTGTTCCCTTAGGGCAACAGATCGCAGCAGCCCCGCCATTGACAGAGGGCAAAAGCCAACCACTTCATCAACAGGACGTTATCGGTCCAGAATAATCGCTTTCGATTAATATAGCATATTGCATATTGATAAGCCTTAGGTTTGAGTAGCGCCCCATGTCATGCCCCCCGCCCGCACAGGGAACCTGCCCCAACCAGACCGGAACCGAAGACATCGGAACCGACCGATCCGGCCTAAAGCGCACGCCATGGCGCTTTACGCGCGCGCTCGGCGCCGACGGGCACAGCCTGCCTGAAGTCTTCTCGTCCATCCGTGTGGCGCCTGAAGGCGCAGGCTGGCTAAGACGTTTTCTGTCATTTGTCGGACCGGGCTATATGGTGGCCGTGGGGTATATGGACCCCGGCAACTGGGCGACCGACCTGCAGGGCGGGGCGCAATTCGGCTATACCCTGCTTTCGGTCATCATGATTTCGAACCTGATGGCCATATTGCTGCAGGCTCTCGCCGCACGACTGGGCATCGTGACCGGACGCGATCTGGCACAGGCCTGCCGCGATCATTTCTCTCCCGCCATATCTTTCGTTCTGTGGTTTACCTGCGAACTGGCCATCATCGCCTGCGATCTGGCCGAAGTCATAGGCACGGCGGTGGCGCTGCAATTGCTGTTTCATATCCCGCTGCTTTTCGGCGCGCTGATATCGGCATTCGACGCGCTGATTGTGCTGCTTCTGATGAATCGCGGGTTCCGTTATCTCGAAGCGTTCATCATCGCGCTTCTGAGCGTCATCGCCGTATGTTTTGGCGTGCAGATAATAGCCGCCTCCCCTCCTGTGGCCTCGGTTCTGGGCGGCTTCCTGCCACGGGCCAGCGTCGTCACCAACCCCGCGATGCTCTACATCGCCATCGGGATTATCGGTGCGACGGTCATGCCGCATAATCTCTATCTGCATTCCTCCATTGTCCAGACACGCGATTACAGGCGTAACGATGCGGGCCGCAAGGATGCGCTACGCTGGGCAACGCTCGACAGCACCGTGGCCCTCATGCTGGCGCTGTTTATCAACGCCGCCATTCTCATCGTGTCTGCCGCTGCTTTCCACGGCACCGGCCATCAGGATGTGGCTGAGATAGAAGACGCCTATCGCCTGCTCTCTCCGGTTCTGGGCATGGGCATCGCCTCGACGCTTTTCGCCATTGCGCTTCTGGCGGCAGGTACCAATTCCACCATCACCGGCACACTGGCCGGACAGATCGTGATGGAAGGTTTTCTGCACCTCACCATCCCGCATTGGGCGCGTCGTCTGATCACGCGCGGCCTGGCCATTCTGCCCGTCATCGCCGTGACAGCTCTCTACGGCGATCATGGCGTAGGCAAGCTGCTTATTTTCAGCCAGGTCGTGCTGTCGCTACAACTTCCCTTTGCTGTCATCCCGCTGGTGATGTTCGTGTCCGACAGACGCAAGATGGGCCGCTTTACGATCTCTCCCGGCATGAAGGCTCTTTCGTGGGCTGTGGCTGCAATCATCCTGCTTCTCAACTTCAAACTGCTCTACGACACCCTCGCCGCCTGAGGCGAGGCTCTCCTTTCCCCTTCTGAAACGCGTTGAAAGACCAAGCCATGCCCCCTTACGTTTCGCAATATAGCAATTGCTATTCAAAAAAGCTTAAGGGATTCCTTAAAACATCTGCTTATTTTCGTTCCGTAAGCGCGCTCGCCCCGGTTTTCCTCAAGCCGGTTTTGATGGGATCGGTTCTCGCCGGGCCGTGCCTTCTGTGTCTTGCAACAGCAGAGGCAAAAGCGGCGGATGGGAAGACGCAAAACGGGCGAGCGTTGACGGCAGCATCGCCGCAGGAGGTGCAGAAGGCAAAACCCATGCCCGATCCGCACTCATCGCGCGCGACGACAAGCCCGTCCGCTTCGACAAAATCACCTCCTGCAATTGCTTCGTCGAACGCACAGAAAAGGGCTGACAGCGCCCCGCCGCGCTCGCCCGCAGCGGGCGGTCAGGCGACGGCACAGCTGCCGCCCGGTCGGGAAGATATCACAGTGACCGCCCATCTCGATCAGGTGCGCGGGCGCATTGCGCCGGGTCTGGGCGCCGTCTCGTACGGTATCGATCAGAGGCAGATACAGGTCACGCCGGGAGGCGAAAACGCCGCCTTCAGCCAGATTTTGCTGCGCCTGCCGGGTGTGGTGATGGACTCCTATGGCGAGGTTCATGTCCGTGGCGAACACGGCGGGCTGACCTATCGCGTTAACGGTGTATTGCTGCCTGAGGGGCTTAACGGCTTCGGACAGGAACTCGACAGCCGTATCATCCAGTCCGTCGATCTGCTGACGGGCACGCTACCTGCCCAGTTCGGCTTTCGCACCTCGGGCGTGGTGGATGTGAAGACCAAGACGGGCGATACTCTGAAGAACAATCAGGTTTCGCTCTATGGGGGGAGCTACAACACGTTCATCCCCTCTTTGCAGCTTGGCGGATCGAAGGATCGCTGGGATTATTTCGTTACAGCCTCCTATAACCGCAACGATATCGGCATCGAGAACCCGACAAATGCTTTCCGGGCGACCCATGATTTCACCCAGCAGGAAAAAGGCTTCGGCTATCTGGCCTATCAGCTCGATGACGAAAGCCGTGTCAGTCTTCTGACCAGCGCCTCCTATTCGGACTTTCAACTACCCAACACGACCGGTCTGCCGATCCTCTACCAGTCCTCCACGATAGCTCCCGACGATCAGGGCATCCAATCGCGTCTGCTACGCAATGGACAGACCGAGCAGAACTACTATGCCGTGCTGTCCTATCAGCGCAGCACCGACAAGATGAACCTGCAGGTTTCGCCCTATTTCCGCTATGGCCGTATCGGTTATCGCAACGATCCAAATCGCGATCTCGCCTTTTCCGGCATCTCGCAACATGAGGTGAACGACTTCACGACAGGCGGGCTGCAATTCGACACCTCCTATGACATCGCCCCCCATCACGTGCTGCGCTTCGGTCTGCTCGGGCAATATACTTCCGAGCGCCTCGACACGAACACGCTGGCCTTCCCGATCGACGAGGCAGGCGAGCAGAGTTCAATCGATCCGAGACGGATCATCGATAACAGTGGAAATTGGGCAGTCGAGGCGGGCGCCTATATCCAGGACGAATTCCACATCACGCCCAAGCTAACGTTCAACTATGGGCTGCGCTACGACCGCTTCGCCTCATCGTTCCATAATGAGGGTCAGCTCAGCCCACGCGCCAATATGGTCTGGAAGGCGTCGAAAACGACCACGGTCCATTTCGGCTATTCGCGCTTTTTCGCACCGCCCTCGCCGCAATATATTTCGGATGCGACGCTCGCCAAATTTGCCGGCACCACGAATGAGCCGCAGACAATGCAGAATACGCCGACGAGGGTGGAGAAATCGCATTACGTCGATGTCGGCATTCTTCAGCATGTGACCCGCGATTACCAGATCACGATCGATGCCTATGGCAAATGGGCGCATGATCAGGGCGATCTGGGACAATTCGGCCGGGCGGTCATTCTCGCGCCGTTCAGCTATCGTCGCGGCCGGGTCTATGGCGCCGAAATCGGCAATTCCTGGCGACATGGCGGCTGGTCGGTCTATGGCAATTTCTCTTTCGTCAAAACCTGGGCGAAAGACATCAACTCGGCGCAATATCAGTTCGAAGTCGCCGAACTGGATTACGTCAGGCGCCATGGCATCCAGCTCGATCACCAAGGCGAATTCACCTCATCGGCAGGCGTGTCCTACGCCAACAAGCATGACATGGCCTATCTCGATTTTCTCTACGGCTACGGCCTGCGCAGTGGCTTTGCCAATCTGGAAAAACAGCCGTCTTATGCCGTGTTCAACATCGGCTATGCCCATACTTTTACCAAGGTGCCGGTCGGACATAGCCTCAAGCTGCGCGCCGACGTGGTCAACCTGTTCGACCATCGCTACCAGATCCGCGATGGCAGCGGCGTGGGGGTCACTCAGGCGCAATACGGACAAAGGCGCGGCACGTTCTTCTCGGTGGTCAGCAGCTTCTGATCGGCTTCACGCAGATATGAGGGAGCGATTCGGGCGTTGGAAAGGTTCATGCGTATATGGTGGCAGGCGCTGCCCATAATACGGAGAACCGCCCGATGCCCGATCGCAAGACCATCTTCAAGCCGTATCACCATCCGGCAGGGGGTTGGGGAGCAGTCAAGGCGACGGCAAAAGCCCTTCTGGAACAGAGCGTTGTAAGCAAGGGTTCACGCGCCCTGCTTTCGATGAATCAGCCGGGCGGATTCAAATGCCCGAGCTGTGCCTTCCCCGATCCGACACATCACAAGAAGATCGAATTCTGCGAAAACGGCGTGAAGGCGCTCGCCGTAGAAGCGACGAAACGACGGGTTACGCGCGCTTTTTTTGCCGAGCACAGCGTGACCGAGCTTGCTGCAAAAAGCGATTACTGGCTTGAGGAACAGGGGCGGCTGACCGAGCCAATGCGTTACGATCCGCAGACGGATCATTACGTTCCCTGCACATGGCAGGCGGCTTTCGATCTTGTCGGCACCCATCTGCGTCAGCTCGACTCTCCCGATCAGGCCGAGTTCTACACTTCGGGCCGCACGTCGAACGAAGCAGCTTTTCTCTATTCGGTGTTCATCCGCGCTTACGGCACCAACAATTTTCCCGATTGCTCGAATATGTGTCACGAGCCCACCAGCCGCGGGCTGCCCGGTGCCATAGGCGTCGGCAAGGGCACGGTGGTGATGGATGATTTCGACCACGCCGAGGCCATTTTCATCGTCGGGCAGAATACGGGCACCAATTCGCCGCGCATGATGGGGCTGCTCGCCCATGCCCGCAAACGCAACGTACCGATCGTCGTGGTCAACCCCATGCCGGAGCGGGCGCTGATCCGTTTCACCGAGCCGCAGGACCCCGTGACCATGGCAACCGGCGGCTCGACCGCCATCGCCACGGAGTTCGTGCATATCCGCATTGGCGGCGATCTCGCTTTTTTCAAGGGCATGATGAAAGCGCTTTTCGAGCGTGAAGCGTTAGGAGAGCAGGTTCTCGACCACGCTTTCATCGAGACGCATACGGAAGGATTTGCCGCGCTACGCGACGAAGTGATGCAGCAGGAATGGGACGAAATCGAGCGCATTTCGGGTATCGAAAAAGCCCAGATCATGCGGGCTGCCTCTATCTATGCTCAGTCGAAGGCCACGATCATCTGCTTCGGTATGGGCATCACCCAGCATCAGCAGGGCGCGCGCATGATCCAGCAGATTGCGGCCTTTCTGATGCTGCGGGGCAATTTCGGCAAGAAAGGCGCCGGTATCGCCCCCATTCGCGGCCATTCTAACGTGCAAGGCGACCGCACGGTCGGCATCGACGAAAAACCGACCCAGGCCTATCTCGACCGTCTGCGCGATGTGTTCGGTTTCGAACCGCCGCGCGCCCATGGTCATCATGCGGTCGAGTCCGTCGAGGCGATGCTGGCGGGCACAGCCAGGGTCTTTATCGGTATGGGTGGCAATTTCATTCACGCTATTCCCGACACGCCGCGCGCCTATGAGGCGATGCGACGCCTCAGCCTTACCGTCGGAATCGCAACGAAGCTCAATCGCGGCCATATCGTGCACGGGCGCGATGCGCTGATCCTGCCGGTCATCGCGCGCTCGGAGATCGATCGTCAGGCGACGGGCGAGCAATTCATTACCATCGAAGATGCCATGTCGAATGTCACGGCATCACGCGGTGTTCTGGAGCCCGCCAGCCCCGACCTGCTCTCGGAGGTCGCCATCGTGTGTGGCATGGCGCAGGCAACCCTGCCTGACAGCACGATCCCCTGGGCGCTGTTTTCTACCGATTACGGGTTGATCCGCGACCGGATCGCCGCCGTCTACCCGGAGATCTATGCCGATTTCAACGCGCGTATACGCAACAAGCAGGGTTTCCATCTCGATATCCCCCCGCGCCGCCGGGTATGGAAAACCCCGTCTGGGAAGGCGCAATTCCTGCTTTTCCCGGGTCTTGCTGTCGATGATATGGTCGAAGATGACACCATGCTGCGCCTGTCGACCATACGCTCGCATGACCAGTTCAATACCACCATCTACAGCATGAACGATCGCTATCGCGGCATCTATAATACCCGCATGGTTGTCTTCATGAATAACGACGATATGGAGGAGCGCGGTCTCGAGCAGGAAATGGTCGTCAGTCTCGAAACGCTTTCGACAGACGGCATTACCCGCCGCGTGGACGATCTGGTGGCCATCGCCTATCCGATACCGCGCGGGGCGATTGCCGGATATTACCCCGAACTCAACCCGCTTCTGCCGCTCAATCATTATGACGAAATCAGCGGCACTCCGGCTGCCAAATCGATCCCTGTGCGTGTCATCTCAGCAGCGAGGGCGCCATGACGATACGCCCAGACAGTCTCGCTGCCGCGCATCTGCTTCGCCATGCCATTGCCATCGGGCCCGACGGCTTGCAGGAGCGCATCGAACTCGGCATCGCGGAAGAGACGCCACTGACGCTGATTTTCAACGAATTCCATGTTCACGCGGTGATGATGGTGACACCGCTCGATCTGCATGATTTCGTGCTCGGTTTCGTTTTGACCGAGAAAATCATCGCTTCGCCATCGGATCTGATCTCCTGTCACATAGAGCGGCATGAAGGTCAGCTTTCAGCCCATATCCGCATTCCGGGCAGCGATTTCAGCCGCCTGATCCGCAGAGGACAGCGGCTTTTGACCGGCAGCAGCAGCTGCGGATTGTGCGGCGTGACCGATCTGGAGGACATTGCAACCTCCACATCGAGCCTGCCCGCCCATAGCATCCCGGTACCCGCCATCTGCAAGGCGCTTGGCGCCCTGCCCGAATTGCAGGTGCTGAACAAGAAGGTTCGCATGGTTCACGCGGCCGCCTGGGCCGCACCCGACGGGGTAATCCATTATGTGCGTGAGGATGTCGGGCGGCATAATGCCCTCGACAAGCTCATCGGCATTCTCAGCCAGTCACCACGCGACCCTGGGCGCGGCTTCTGCCTCATCACCAGTCGCTGCTCCTACGACATGATCGAGAAGGCGTTGACGCTGGGCATTTCGACATTGGTGGCGATGTCCTCTCCCACCGACCGCGCCATACAGATTGCGCGCAAGGCCGACATGACGCTCATCGGCAATGCCCGCCCCGACCGCTTCGCCATTTTCTGCGGCGCGCACCGCCTGATCAAACCGGAAGCAGTTGAGTTGAGTGCCTTATGAGTTTTGACCCCCATGCCGATTTTTTCGCCTTCGAGCAGGACTTTGCCGGTACGCTTCACTGCATTCCGATGAGGGTGCGTCTCAAACTCGATTGCTGTGGCATCAAGTTGAGCCTGCGCCAATGGAGCCAGTTCCCCCCGCACACGCGTCGCGATTTGTTGCATCGCCCCTGCGAGACGGCGCCGGACCAAGCCGCCTATCACGACCTGCTCGTGGCACTCATCGCTGCGCATTGCGACGAGCCGCCCAAAGCGCTTGCCAGCAACGATGATCTTCTCTGGCGCGATACATGTTCCGTGCCAGATTGCGTCCTGGCTCAGGCCCTACGGGACGACGTGCAGCCCCCGAGCCTGACCGTCTGGCAGACGCTCGATCCCTTGCAACGCTTCGTGTTGGTCAAACTCGCCCGCTCACGCCATGAGAACGAGAATTTCGTGCCTGCCTTGCAGGAGTTCGACCTGATCTAGCCGATCAGAGGAGAACGGAAGTTGAGGGTCGCAACATCTGCTGGCGTGTTGATGTTGAAAAACGGGTCTTCCGGCTGATCCTCGAACGACACGTCGCGCATGCCGATTTTCTCGGCGAAACGCCACACAGCGAGAAGACGGGGGTCTCCACAGGCGTGTGCGCTGACGAGATATTCGCGAAGCAAGGAGAGGCTCGCGATTGGCCAGACAGCAACAAGTGGATGACGCCTCCCGCCGCTCATCGCGCAGGATGGACCCGGTGAGAGCCGCGAGACGAGATCCATCGGTATGAAGGGCGTATCGCCGGGAAGGGTCAGAACCTCTCTGGCCCCCATGCTCCGCCCCCATTCCAGAGCGGAAAGAAGGCCGATGAGCGGCCCTTGATCGGTCCATACATCTTTCAGAGCGGGCAGGTCATAGCCTGAATAAGCCGTCTGATCGCCCCTGATCGCGAGGGCTATCGTCGAAACCTGAGGGGAAAGACGCTCCAGTATCGTATCGAGAAGCGTCCCTCGTCCATAAGGAAGGAGCGGCTTGTCACAGCCGCCGAGCCTGCTCCCCCTGCCCCCTGCCAGAATGACGGCATGGATCATCAAACGACCGTCTCAGCGTGGCGGAGCCATTGGTTGGTCATGCCCCATATCGTGCCCCGGATGCATTGCGTGAGGATGCGGGCGGTGACGGGGCGGGTGACGCGGCGGCGGCGGTGGCTCGGGAGGGAGCGGAACCGGCCTGAACGCGGGGGGCGCCTCACCGTGATGATAATAGGGGCCTTTGTAATTGTCATTGAGCTGAGAGGCATTCAGCCTGTCGATCACGCTGTTTCCGGTACCATCGGCATAGTGCCCGGGAGACATGACTGGCGCCTGTTGTGCAAGGGCGAGCGAGGGAGAAACGAAAAGAGCTGCTCCCAGAAGAGCCCCGATGTGACGGTTCATGGTGTCTTTCCTTTAGGAACGAGTCCGTCAGAGACAGGCGTGCCGCGCTGCCAGACCTGAGAAATCAGGTCAATATCAGATATGGTTCGATCAGGAGCGCCGTCAATAACCAGCAGATCGGCCCGTTTTCCGACCGCCAACACGCCACGATCCTGCAAACCGAGCAGGGCGGCAGCTTTCTGGGTGGCGAGATTGATCGCCTGAAGAGGGGTTAGCCCCGCCTGCACCAGAAGGATCAGCTCCCGATGCTCTGCAAATCCTGGCAGTCGCAGCGGGGTCGCACCGGAATCGGTGCCGAAGCCGATATGAACGCCGCTGCGATAAAGCGCGAGCACATTGCGCTGGTTCATGGCCAAAGCCGCACGGGCCGCGGCAACGCTGGACTTTGTCAGAGTCGTCTTGCGCCATGATTCGTCAGCGACCGTTTCACGAAGGGCGGGTGACATGGCGTCACGCGCGACGCTCTGGTCGAGGGTCTCGGGGTGCTCGGCAAAGTAATAGGTCGATTCATCGAGCGAAAGCGTCGCAATATACCATGCACCGGCGTTCTTCAGCTGGGTGACGAGCGCCGCATCGACGGGCTTGTCGCGCACGCCATGGGCCAGAATATCCGCACCGTGAGCCAGAGCCTGATGGGCCAGGTCGAGATCATGAATATGCACCGCCACACGCAGATGGCGCTTATGCGCCTCGGCTATGGCGGCCTGCCATACCGCTGCGCCAAGCAGAGGAAGGGGCGGCTTGGCGGGATTGGTGAGATGCAGATCGTCGAGCCATATCTTGACGAAATCGGTCCCTTCATCGGCCATGCGATCAACCGCCTGTCGCGCCTCCTGTGGCGTATGGGGACGAAAGATCTGATCATGCCCCATTTTCTCGACCATGGCCTCAGGCGGCATCCCGCCGGGCGCGCCGATACCCTGATCGACGCCAAACAGATCGGCGCCGGGATTCACCCCCTGGTGCTGCTCACGGCGCAGCTGATCGAAAAGCGGTGATTTGTTGAGGCCGAGCGCCGTAACCGTCAGCACGCCGTAACGCCTGTATTGTTCGAGCGCGGCCAGAATGATCGCCCTTGTATAATTGCGCGAGGCCGTGGTCATGCCGTCAACCAGTCCGACATGGCTATGATCGCTGATCAGGGCCGGCATGACTGTCCTGCCCTGCAGGTCGATCGTCCTCACTCCGGGATCGGGGCTTGGCCCGATCGATACGATCTGCCCGTGATCGATTACGAGCGTGATGTCGGGCCGGACATCCGCTCCGGTACCATCGATCAGTCGGGCATGGGTAAGCGCAACCGGCGTGGCGAATGCCGATGAGGCAAACAGGCAGTGTCCAGCCGCGAGACAGGTAAGCAGGCCGAAATGTCGCATCATGGTTCCTCTCTCCTTCTCCTCTCCCGAGGCGGGAAACGGCGCAGCAGGGCGCAGACGGAGGTGCCGCGTGAACGCAGCAGGTCCTTGCGGGATGCATCGACGCGAAAGCCACTATCGAATCTGTGAAGGCTAGTTCGGCTATCGTAAGAAACGGATGAGGGTGGCGACAGTTAGAAAGCGTTATAGTCCTCTGGTCACCGCGTTCGCCCCGGTGACCAATAATAAAGACAGGAGCGTTGCATGTCGTTGACACCCCAGGTCAAAGCCATTCTTGCCAATTACGAAGCCGATAATCCCGGTACCAAGGCCAATCTCGTCCGCCTGATGAATACGGGCGTCCTTGCAGGCACAGGCAAGCTGGTCATACTGCCGGTCGATCAGGGTTTCGAGCATGGGCCTGCGCGCTCCTTCGCCGCCAATCCCCCTGCCTATGATCCCCATTATCATTTCTCCCTCGCCATCGAGGCTGGGCTCAACGCCTTTGCCGCCCCCGTCGGCATGCTTGAGGCCGGGGCATCGACCTTCGCCGGTCAGATCCCGCTGATCCTGAAATGCAACAGCTCGAACTCGCTGGCCACCGAGAAGAACCAGGCCGTGACCGGCACGGTGGCCGATGCGCTGCGCCTCGGCTGCTCGGCCATCGGCTTTACCATCTATCCGGGCAGCGAATACTGTTTCGACCAGATGAACGAGTTGCGCGAACTGGCGCAGGAAGCCAAGGCCGCTGGTCTGGTCATGATCGTCTGGAGCTACCCCCGTGGCCCGATGCTCGACAAGGCAGGCGAGACCGCGATCGATATCTGCGCCTATGCCGCCCATATGGCTGCCGAATGCGGCGCTCATATCATCAAGGTCAAACCCCCGACCGACGCGCTTTCGCTTCCCTCAGCCAAGGCCGTCTATCTCGATCAGAAGATCGACATCTCGACCATGGAGGCGCGCGTTCGCCACGTGGTGCAATCGACCTTCGCCGGGCGTCGCATCGTCATCTTCTCAGGCGGGGAGCACGCAACGACCGATGCGCTGCTGGACACCATTCACGGCATTCATGCCGGTGGCGGTTTCGGCTCGATCATCGGGCGCAATACATTCCAGCGCCCGCGTGAAGAAGCGCTTGCTCTGCTCGCCTCAATCACTGGCATCTTCAAGGACTGAGATCAGCCGTGATTGACGGCCTTGTAGGCGTCGATCACCAGATCTGGCGGGCCGTCCATACGGACGCGCCCGCCCTCCATCCAGATGATGCGTGTGCACCATTTGAGAAGGATCGGGAGCGAGTGCGACGTGATCACCAGAATGCGCACATGCTCGATAAGGCGTGTCAGGCGCTCGCGCGCCTTCTCCTGAAAATGGGAGTCACCCGCCATGAACCACTCATCCATCAGCAGGATCTCGGGACGCGGCGCAGTGGCAAGACCGAAGCCGAGACGGATCGCCATCCCTGAGGAATAGAGCCGTACAGGCAGGTCCAGGAAAGCGCCGAGTTCGGCGAAGGCCTCGACATCAGCCTCCAGGGCAGTCGTGGCAGCGTCGCCGAGGCCGATATAGCGCGCATAAAGCCTGATATTCTCACGCCCCGTGAGATCGGTATTCATGCCTGCCTGCGGGCTCAGAAGCGCATGCAGATCGCCCTCGACATGCAGAACCCCCAGAGGCGACTCATAGATCCCCGCAAGCGCGCGCAGAAGCGTGGATTTGCCCGCCCCGTTATGGCCGATAAGCCCGACCCGTTCACCAGGCTCGATTGTGAGGGTGAGCTGGCTCAGAGCCAGAACCACAGTCGTGTCTGACTGGCTGACAATGCTGCCACCAGCACTTTGCCGGTCCGTCACCTTGCTCTTGACGCCTTTGAAGAGACTTTTCTTGAACGACCGCGCGCTGCCATGAAACATTGGATAGATCAGCGAATAATCGATCAGGCGAATCAGGGACATGACGGTCAAACCCAGAACGCCAGGCGCTCTCGCGTCCGGGCAAAAAAGAAGAAGGCGGCCACGCACCAGACCACGCTGAGACCAACCGCTATCGATACAGCAGGTAGCGTTGGCAAAGTGCCGAGAATTGGCCCTCGTACCAGTTCCATAAGGTCGTAAAACGGATTGAGGACGAGGATATGGCTCTGATGCTGGGAAAGCTGGGAAGGCTTCCAGATAATCGGGGTCACGTAAAACGCGATTTGCAGGAACGCGCCGATTATCGGACCGATATCGCGAAATCGCGCGCAAAGGGCGCCAAGCAGCAGACAGGCGGCAAAGCCGTCAAGAAGCCAGAGCGCCAGTCCCGGCAGGGCTGCAAGGCTGATCAGGCCGGGGAAGACGCCGTAGATCACAAACACCCCAATAGGCACGATAATACTATGGGCGAAGACGATGGCATTGCGCACCAGCAAACGCAGCGCCTGAAGCGAGAAGGGCAGCTTCATCGCGTGGATGCTGGCCTCCGCGTCGATGAAACAGGTGCAGGATTCGAGCAGCAGACTGGAGAGGCCCACCTGCCACAACGCCAGGGAGAGCGAGAGGTAAGGCAGATAATCCTGCAGGTTCATGTGGAACAAACGGGCGTAGATCACACCCATCGAGCCGACCATGATCAGGGCAGAGACGGTCAGCCAGAACGGCCCCAGCACCGAGCCGCGATAACGCAGTCTGACATCCGTCCAGCCAAGCGTAGTAGCAAGCCGCCAGGCGCGCAGACCTGAATCGAGATCATTCCATGCACGGGCATATCGACTCTGGCTCATGTCCCTCCGGGGGATTTTGCGGGTTCTTGCTTCTCTGCGCTCTGAGCGTTCCGCCCTAGCGGATAAGCCCTGTTTCCGCAACCATCGTGCCTTCGGAGCTGCGGCCGTCGGAAAATGGGAAGAGTTCGCCTCAATTTATTGCTATCTTTCTGGGATAGGGGTCCGTAGTTTTGCCGCATTCCTGCCGCAGAATGCGGTTTACGCTCGGTTTGCATCAGGTGAAGCCCATCATGACCCGTTCTCGCCGTTTGAATGCCAAGGTCGGACACGAAGAAGTCGGCCGGTTCCTGTTTACGGGGCTGAAATCTTCACGCCTTCTGATGATCACGGGCGCAGCGGCCCTGCTTTCGGCCTGCGCCAGCGGCCCACAACGACCGCAGATACCTGTCGCGCAGGAAGCCGCCGATTACCGCGAACACGCGAAATCCTACTACGCGCCGCCCGGTCCGCCGGAAGATCCTTGGGGGCCTTATATCGAAGAGGCCTCGCAGCGTTTCGACGTACCGGGCACCTGGATCCGCTCCGTGATGATGCAGGAATCCGGCGGGCGGCTCTACGACCGCAATGGACAGTTCACGACCTCCGCTCCAGGCGCGATGGGGCTGATGCAGCTCATGCCGCCCACCTATGACGACATGCGCTCGCAGTATAATCTGGGCGATGACGCCTATGACCCGCGTGACAACATCATGGCGGGCACGGCCTATATCCGTCAGATGTATGACATCTATGGCTCGCCCGGCTTTCTTGCCGCCTATAACGATGGACCGGGCAGTCTTGACTCCTATCTGCGTCGTGGGCGCTCTCTGCCACGAGAGACACGACGTTATGTCGCCCATGTGGGGCCGCAGATTGCCGGTATCTGGCCGCGAAACCGTTCTGCTGCCGACCTGCTTGTCTCCCAGCATGACCCTTCTGCCGCCACGATGGTCGCGCAGAACGACAGTGAGACGGCTTCCGTTCGCGCCGCATGGCGCCAGCAGGCCCAGACAGCGACCTATCATGCCGACCAGCAGGAAATGCAGGTTGCCGAGGCTCCTGCGAACAGCCGCTCTTCGGTCAGTGCCGCCTGGGCTGCCCGCGGTGTTGTGGCCACCTCGCCCTCGCGGGCAGCCCCAGTACAGATGGCAAGCCTGAACACGCAGGACGATAGCGGAACATCCTCTGACGGCGTAGCTCAGGCTTGGGCCGGCCGTGCCCCTGTGCAGCCCATTCCTGTCGGGCGACGCCTATCGGCAGAACCCGTGCTTGCAGTCATGACGCCACGCCCTGTCCAGCGCAGCACTCAGGCGCAAGCAGCGCCGCGCGCCGGACAGTCCGGCAACTGGGCCATCCAGGTCGGCGCCTATAACTCGGCCGTGCAGGCAACACGTGCGGTTGCCCAGGCGCAGACCCATGCAGGAACTTCGCTCTCCGGCGCACGTAGTCAGGTGTCCACGGTGCAGTCGGGGCGGACACATCTCTATCGGGCGCGTCTGCTCAACCTCTCTCATGACGATGCCGTGGCAGCCTGCCGGAAGATGGGCCGCGACACACCTTGCGTGGTCGTCTCTCCGGGATCATCGTTCTGACCCTGATCTTGTGCGGAGATCGCATGTCCCGTCGTTTTGCCTTCCTACCCCTGCCTGCCCTGCTCGGGCTTTCTCTGATCCTTGCGGCACCTGCTGCGAGGGCGGAGCTGAAACAGGGGGCCGAGGCCCCCGATTTCACCCTGCCAGCCACTCAGAATGGCAAGGAGATGCAGTACACCCTGCGTGATGCCCTCGCCAAAGGGCCGGTCGTTCTCTATTTCTACCCTGCTGCCTTTACCAAGGGCTGCACCATGGAGGCCCATGGTTTCGCCGATGCCATGCCGCAATTCACGGCGCTCGGCGCCAGCGTCATCGGCGTATCGATGGACAAGATCAGCAAGCTCGACGATTTCTCGGTCAGCCAGATCAAGGGACAGTTTCCGGTCGCTTCTGACAGCGACGGAAAGGTCACGCGTCTCTACGACGCCAAGATGCCGATGCTCGATATTGCCCAGCGCGTCACTTATGTGATCGCACCGGAGGGGCAGATCGTCTCGACCATCAGTTCGGAATCACCCGGCAATCACGTTGAAAAGGCCCTCGCGGCCCTGAAGACGTTCAAAGCCGACACGATGAAGAACCGAAAGAAGTAAGGACTCTCGCGCTTCCTCACCCGCCGGGGAAGCGCGCCTCTCGCCTATGGATAAGAAAAGCCCGACCCATCATGTTGGCTCGTCCAGAGCGTTACGCCTTCAGGACGATGTCGTCAGCACTGCCGTCTATGACGGTCCGCAAGAATGCTATCGCTACCGTCTTCATCGTGTCTGGGACGAAACCAGGCCCACGCTCATGTGGCTGATGATGAATCCTTCGGTTGCGACCGAATATGGTGATGACCGCACCGTGGCCAAATGCCAACGCTATGCGCGAAGCTGGGGTTATGGCGCGATGTTTGTCGGCAACAGCTTTGCTTATCGCTGCACGGACCAGAAGCGTCTGCTTGAAGTGAGCGATCCGGTAGGACCGGGCAATGACGCAGCGCTTCTCGCCATGGCGAAAGAATCCGACAAGGTCATTCTGGCTTACGGCTCGCCTACCCACCCATCCTTGAGGAAACAGGGCAACAAGGTGGCGCTCGCCCTGCATCAGGCCGGGGTCAGCTTATACGTGATGCGCCTGAGCAAAGGCGGTCGCCCGGAGCATCCGCTCTATCTGCCCGGCACTCTGGAACCGACGCTTCTGGAGGAGAGCTTTTTCTCTGCTTTAGCGTCAGACTAGAGGTTCAATACTATCGTGAAAGCCTGGCTTTTCGCAGAGCGGGCGATCCTGACCTCACCTGGCCGACGCGTGCTCTGTCGAGACATCGCATCGGCCGGAAATGAGCCCCGGTGGGGGCTCGCCTCTTACTTCTCGGTGATCTGATAGGTCAGCACGACGTGATTGTCGTGGTTGGGCTGTGTCGCAACAGGCTGGATCTGCACGCCCAGATTATGCTTCTGGTAGATTTTCTGAATAGCGACCGTGTCAGCCGTGGCAGCTTCTGCCGTGACGGTGGCACCCGGATGCAGCTTTGTAGCGGCCTCGAGTTCCGCCGTCGGCACCTGCTTGTTGCCAACGAACTCGACCTTGTCGAGCACGAATGGCGCCGGAGCCGGCGCCGCGCTGGGTGCCTGCTCTTCGATCACGAGATAGAACTGCACCGTGTTCTTCACGAAGCGCTCTTTCTCGCTGAACTTGGCGCCGAGATTCTTGGCCTTGTAGAGATCGGCCACTTTCTGAACACCGGCATCGAGCTGGTCACGCGTCACGGTGTCGCCTACGTGATACGGAAGAGCCGCCATGATATCTGCGGTGGCAACAGCGCTGTTGCCTTCTACCTTGAGAATTTTGAGCGTAAGCGGCGCGCTGGCAGCAGGTGCGCTGGCGGCCATGGCAGGCGCTACGACACCGATCACGGGCAGACAGGGCAGTGCAGCGGTTCCGGCAATAAGGGCCAGACCGGCGAGGGCGTAACGTGAGCTCGGCTTCATGATGTCGTCCTTCTGAACAGGCTCGTTCTGAGCGCGGGGATGATAGGCATCTTCCTGACCGATTGGCAAAACCCTGCCCTCGCAGGCAGGGCGGGGCGGCAGATCAGTCTTCAACCTCGAGCGGCATGGACGGACGGGCCTGCGGCGTTGCGGAGGCTCCCATCGCCAGCATGTGCTCGCGATCCCAGCGCTTGGCCAAAGGCAGCAGGCAGATCAGCAACCCTGTCAGAACCAGACCCGCGATGAACAGATCGCGGAAGAGCGGCACATAGAGTGCCGCCGCCGCGGCACCCGAAGAGGGCTCACCGGTGGCCGCAGCAAAATTGGCTACGAGGCTACCCACATACATGGCGATACCCCAGACGAGATAGAGCGATCCCATCATGAAGCCACTGCTTTCGGCGGCGGTGTAGCGCGCAATGATGGCCAGGCCGAGCGCCATGGTCAGCAGTTCGGCAATCGAAATCAGGCCGTAGCCGAGCACCATGACCCATGCCGAAACCAGATTCTGCGCGTGTGATGCTGCAATCCACCAGATGAGAAAGCCAAGCGTGACCAGACCGAACCCGAGCACCATTTTATGCGCCAGAGACAGGTCCCGCCCCTGTGCGGCCAGCCGGTTATAGAGCGCGGCCAGAACCGGGCTGGCCAGCATGATCCAGATGGGGTTGAGCGCCTGAAACTGCCCGGCTCTCAGATGCACAAGGGTCACGCCACCGATACGCAGATCGCCATCGACCGCACGCAGGGCGAAGAGCGTGAGCGAGGTCATCATCTGCTGATAGAAAATCAGATAGGCCATGCTCTCAAGGCAAAGCAGGAAAGTCAGACGCAGGCCGGGTCGGGCTTGTGCGCCGGAACGAAAATAGAGTCGCCCCCAGAGAATGACGATGGCCACACTGGCCGCCCAGACGCAAAGCCGGGCAATCCCGGGGCTTGCAATAATGCCGGTCAGGATCAGCACGGTCAGCACGAATCCACCGAGCACAATCATGAAAGGCCGCATCTGAAACGGCCCCTGATCCAGCGCAGAGCCGGCATGATGAATCCAGCGACGGCGCCAGAAATAATAGAGCAGCCCCATCACCAGCCCGCCCGAGCAGGTCAGAAA
Organism: Asaia sp. BMEF1; assembly: GCF_051628905.1. GTDB lineage: Bacteria > Pseudomonadota > Alphaproteobacteria > Acetobacterales > Acetobacteraceae > Asaia. The sequence goes on from NZ_CP157575.1 coordinate 1,304,911, forward strand.
CGCGCTGGCAGGGCCGTAGCGATCCTGAAGCAGAGGGGTGATGAGCATCGAGACCGTCGAGCCCACATTGACCGACATGTAATAGATGGTGAAAGCCGCATCGAGGGCAGCGTCATCGCCTTCGTAGATGCGCCGCACAAGATTGGCGGCGTTGGGCTTGAACAACCCGTTTCCTGCCGAGATCAGCGCCATGGCAAAAAAGAGCAAAGGGCGATGCTGGTCGGCAAGGGCAAGCGCCACATAGCCGAAGATCAGCGCAAAAGCTCCCATGAGCATGGTGCGGCGCGGCCCGAGAATGCGATCGCCTGCATAGCCGCCGAGAACCGGCGTGATGTAGGTGAGCCCTACAAAGGCCGCGATCATGACATTCGCCGCTACATCGCTCAGCCCGAGGCGCTGCACCAGATAGAGCGTGAGAACGGCCTGCATGCCGTAATAACCGAAGCGTTCCCACAGCTCGATGGCGAACACGACCGAAAAGGACTGTCGTCGTGTCGGCAGCTCGGAAAGGGTGGATGAACTCATAAGGAATATCCGGGCAAATGAAAATCAGTTGCCCGGAGATATCACACTCGTGAGCGAGCGAAAGTCTAAAGTCCCGCCCAGACGCCTGAGATCCGCATCCCGCCATAACAGAGCACGACCAGAGCTGCGGTAGCGAGAAGCGCCACAACCGCCCCCATCACCTCTCGGGTGAAGATCAGCTTCCAGTCGAAAAAACTGCTCTTCATGGGCATATATCAGGCCTTCTCACCCTGGAGAGCCTGCTGTTTGACCAGAAACTCTTCGAGCGCCGGATCGATCTTACCGAGCCTGACCTGCAACGTGACATACAGATTGCCAGCCTTGTGCGCGCCCTGCTCTGCCACGCCCCGCCCGCCGAGACGCAACACCGTGCCCGTATCGGAATGAGGAGGCACTTTCATCGTCACTTGCCCCTTGGGTGTCGGGACAACAATCTTTCCGCCCAGAATGGCGGTGGTGAGATCGACCGGCACGCTGGCGCGCAGATCGCGCCCCTCGCGGGTGTAGACTGTGCTTGGTGTCACCGAAATGGTAATGAGCGCGTCGCCTGCCGGAGCGCCCTCCCCCATTCCTGCCGCGCCTTTACCGCTCAGGCGCAGGGTCTGGCCATCCTCGATCCCGGCAGGAATCCTGACCTCGACCGTACCAGCTTCGGGCAGCGTTACGCGGCTCGTCGTGCCCAGAACGGAATCCTCGAACGAGACGGTCAGCGTGTAGGAGCGATCGGCACCGCGACGGGTGCGTCGACGCCCACCACCGCCGAAAGGTCCCGTTCCGAAATCGGCACCGGTGCCCCCACCGCTGAACATGTCGGAAAAGAATGCCCCGAGATCTTCCTGGTTGAACTGGCCGCCGCCGCCGCCAGGGAAACCCTGACCACCGCGGAAACCGCCACCTCCACCAGGGCCGAACGGACCGCGCTCATTGCCCTCGGCATCGATCTCGCCGCGATCGAAGCGCGCACGCTTCTCCTTGTCGCCTAGAATACCGTAAGCGGCGCCGACCGCCTTGAAGGCTTCTTCGGCCTTCTTGTTGTTCGGATTATGATCCGGGTGATGCTCCTTGGCGAGCTTGCGATAGGCGCTGCGGATTTCCTTATCCGTGGCGCTACGCGTCAGGCCAAGCGCTGCATAAGGATCTTTCACGCCTGTTTCTCCTCATCATTCCTGAATACTACAGAATTCATACGTTTTATGTTGGTCCGAAGCGGAACAATTCAAGAGCGTCATACCGCCCGGGCTGCAAGCCTTTGCCACAGCCCCTAGCGCGAGAATGCCTTGGCCAGAATACTCTGCTTGGCCGCATCGATTGGCAAGGCCGTGTCTCGCAAAGCCAGCCCCTGCCAACCCGCCCCCATCGCGGTATAAAGAGCCACCGTATCGTGCAGGCGGGCGGTGCGGGCCACGGCCTCGCGATCCTGCGCACCCAGCAGCGTACGCTGGGTGGTCAGCACATTGATGTAATCGGTCAGACCCGCCGCATAGAGGCGGCGTGCCCGGTCTGCGGCAAGTCCGCTATCGAGCGACGCCTGATGAAGCTGGGCCACGTAATGATCGTTATGCAGCCACGATGTCATGGCGTCCTCGACCTCTCGGAAAGCCGAAAGCACTGTCTTACGATAGGTCAATCTACTTGCCTCCGCGCGCGCGCGCGCCTCGACGACCTGCGAGGTAAAACGCCCGCCATGCATGATGGGCAGGGTTGCCAGCATCATGAATGACCAGCTCATCGCATTGACCTGAAACGCCTGATACATGGCCGAGGCGTTGGGGTTGAACGTGAGCGGTATCGAGAATTTCGGATAGAGCTGCGCCACCGCTACACCGATACGTGCGGTTGCTTCGGCGTAGCTCCGTTCGGCTGCACGGATATCGGGGCGGTTTGCGACGACGATAGAGGGCAAGGTCGCCGGGAAATGCGGCATGACCGGCAGTGACGCAGCACCGTTTGGAAGCGCTTCAAGCTCGGCCTTGAGATCGCCTGGCATATCTCCCAGCAGTACGCTCACCCCATGGCTCAGCGTGTCGATCTGGGCCTTTAGCGGCTCCAGCGATGCCTGTTCACTGTCCAGTTCGCTCTGCGCCTGAGCGGTCTGGAGCGTGTTGCCGATCCCCTCGAGATAGAGACGCTTGGCGAGATCGACCTCGTTTTGCGCGTTCTTGACATTGGCCTGCGCAATCGCCAGACGCAGCTGCGCGCCCCTCAAGGAGATATAGGCGCGCACAAGGTCGGAAAGCAGTGTCATGAGCGTGGCGCGTCTGTCTTCGATGCTGACATCGATCGCGCGCTCGCTCGCCTCAACCTCTCGCCGGATACGACCGAAGGCATCGATCTCCCAGCTCGCCTGAGCCCCATAGGTAAGTACCGACGCTTCGGGGCGGTTCTGCGGATTGCCGGGGCGGATCGGCCAGTTATCGATATTGATCGAATAGCGGCTGGACCCGCCACCGGCATTGGCATCGAGCTGTGGATACCACGCAGAGGCTGCCTCTTCACGCATCGCGCGCCCGGCGATAATGCGCTGATCGGCAATGAGCAGATCGTAATTGCCCTTGATGGCCTGAGCGACCAGCTTGTTCAGCAGAGGGTCGTTATACTGCCCCCACCACTCCTTCATTTCCGCCTCGGTGCGCGCGATTTCTTCGGTCGTTGCCGCATGATCGGCCTCTGTGAAACCATTCGGCAGCTTCATGCGATCGGGCTTGTAATTCGGCCCTACCGTGCATCCGGCCAGAACAGAAACAGCGAGTGTCAGGGCGGCGAGCCTGCGGGGAAGAACAAGCATGATCAGAGATGATTCTGCAGCCAGGTGGTCAGACGCCCCCGCTGCCCCTGGGGAGGCGTGCCGACCGTTACCGTGCAGGTCATGCCTGCCGCGAGAATGACCTCGGGTGGTACGCGGTCGAGATGGATGCGCACCGGAATGCGCTGCGCCAGACGCACCCAGGTGAAGATCGGATTGACGTCCTGCAGACCCAGCTTGTCGGGCGATTCGTTCTGGTCGTTGATACCGCGGGCGATTGAAACCACATGGGCAGGCACGATCTCACGATAACCCATAAGCTTGACGCGGGCGACGTCACCCACATGCACGCCCCACATTTTCGTTTCTTCGAAATAGGCATTGATCCAGAAGCTATCGGCGTCGATCACCGCCATGCGTGACTGTCCCTCATGCGCGTAATCGCCTACGCGCAGATTGAGGTTGGTCACATAGCCCTCGACAGGCGAGTAGACGATCGAACGCTGCAGATTCAGGCGTGCCACATCGAGCGCCGCACGGGCTGCATTGACCGCATCCTCCTGCGTTTCGACATTCGAATTATAGATTTCCTGCTCCTCGGCCGAAACGATACCGTTGAGCCCCATTCGACGCTTGGCGTCATTGCGGCGCAATTTCAGGTCTTCTTCCGCGCTGGCCAGATGGGCCTGCGCTTCTCTTATGGCAAGACGGAACCTGACCGGATCGATCACGAAAAGTGGGTCGCCGCGATGAACGAAATCATTATCGTGCACCGGCACGCTCACAACCGTGCCCGAAACTTCGGGGGCTGCATCCACGACATAGACCCGCACGCGCCCGTCGCGTGTCCACGGGGCAATCATGTAGGTCTCCCATAGCGTGTAGCCCAGAAGGAGCGTTACCCCGAGCACAGCTAATGTCAGGAAAACACGGATCAGCGTACGGGCGAGCAGCACGAAGGAGATTCCTTGCCATGATGTGAGGGGACGGGTCGTTTCACGAGGAAACCCGCAAGAGCCTCCTGCCGCTCAGACATACAGCACCATCAGGCACAGCACGCAGACGTAGAGCGCCACTTCGAAAAGGGCGACATGCCAGAACCACTCTATGGCGCCTGTGCGCCAGAGCAGAAAGCGGATGAACAGGGTGACGGGGATCGCAGCGAGCGAATAGACGGCGATGGGAGAGATCAATACGCCGAATAGATTGAATTCTGCGAGCATCTGCCTCCCTCACCCCTTTCAGCATCGACCTTTCGGGATCAGAAAGAGGAGAGCAGAGCCCGACGCGATGAAAAATATCAGTTTCTCATCAGATCGCCAGGATGCGGACACCAGATGATACGACCTGACCGAACCCGGGGCGCTACAGACAGTCGGTCGGTAGCTCCTGCTGACAGGTCATAGGGGAAACAGGAGCCTCCTGCCAGAAGGCAAACCTGAATTTTGCATTAGATTTCCGGCAAGAATAGTCACAAGCCGTTCAGGCTGCTCAACGGCGGGTAAAGATATTCCGCACCGCGCCAAAGAGCTGCTTGCCTGTGAAGCGTCCAACGGGACCGATCAGCAGCCCCATCAGAGTAGAAAGCGCAAGGGTCTGCTTGAACTCGATCATCTTGCGGTCGCGGCGCAGGCGCGCCTCGAACTCAACCGGGTCTGCAATGTTGCGCGTCCCGAGAAGGGCGAAGACGATCACAAACAGCAGATCGATGCCCAGTACAGAGCAGGCTGCGGCAAAAGCTGAAAAATGCAGAACGCTATAGGCGAAGGCCCAGAGCACAGCATGGAACGAGACCAGAGCGAACAGGCCGAAGATGGCGGCAATGATGAAATAGGCGACACGGCGGCCGATGCGCATGGCCACGCGCTGCATCACCTCACCCTGTGCCTTGAGGGCTTCCTGCCCGACATCGATGACCTTCATGGAGATTCGCTAGCCTTTATCGTGTGATCGTTTCAGGGGCGAACCCGCAAGATCAGGTCCAAAACAGGACAGACGGTCTTGCCCGCCCCTTGAACGGGTTGGAACTAGAGGCCGCCCTGTCTCGGAAGAGACGGCCTATTTGGAGACACGTCCTGCAATAAAGCCAATGACGGCAGAAATCAAAACAGCCGCAAGCGGACGGGCCCGGACGCGTGCTTCAGCATTGTGCAACTGAACATCGGTGATCTCGCGCGCATTGGCAACCGCCTGATCGGCGCGATCGGCAACATCGAGAAGGGCCGGGTTGATACGATCTTTCAGAAGCTGCTCAAGCTGGCTCTTGAGGCCGTCGATCTGCTCCTGCGCGGACTTGGCAGCGGCATCGGCGGTGTGCTTGACGTCTGTTTTGCTCATGTCACAACTCCTTGCGCGGTGAGAAACCGCGTCTAGTGGTTTGAGCCCAAACGTTCTGAAGAGAGGCGAGGTTTCATGTCTGCGTCATCACGAGACCGCAAATTCCCCCTCGCGATCGAGGCGCTCGCCCTATCAGAGGCCGCCGCCCCCTTCTCCCTGCGTCTCGGCCAGGGAGAGGCGCTCAGCCTGTTGAGCGAAGACGCCCAGAGCCTGAGCCTTTTCTGTGATGTGCTGGCGGGTTTCGCATCGCCCACCTGCGGAAAGATTTTTATCGACGGGCAGGACATCACCAGTGAGCCCCCGGAACACCGCGCGATCGTGCTGGTCTCGCCCAGAGACCCGGTTTTCGGGCATCTCGACGTCGCCGCCAATATCGCCCTCGCCCTGCGCGCCAAAGGCGCCGCTGCCCAGCTTATCGATGCGACCGTCAAGAAAACGCTCGCCCTTGTCGGCCTCGATGCCCAGAACGGCCATCGCGCAGATCTGTTGACCCCCGAGCAGGCTGCAAGGCTCAAACTGGCCCGTGCCCTGGCTGGTGCGCCCTCCGTCCTCGTTCTTGACGGCTTGCTGAACGAACTCGACCTGCGCGCCGCCAGCAAGACACGCGATCTGGTCACCAGATTGCAGCGCGCGCTGGGCCTTACGCTCATTCATGCCGCAAGCAGCCGTGAGGACGCGCTCTGGCTTGGTGGGCGCATTGCCCTGCTAGACCGACACGCTCTGATTCAATGTGCCGATGCGGCGACCCTGATGGAACGACCCAGTGACGCTCGCAGCGCCAGCCTGTTCGGCGAAGCCAATCTGCTCACGGGACGGGTGCTGGAGATCGAGGACGATGTCGCGCGCATTCACCTCGCCTGTGGCGGTGTGGTCGAGGCCATGGCCGACGCCGAGCTTGCCGTGGACGCGCTCTGCATTCTCTGTATACGCCCCGACCGAATGACCCCGCTTTTCGGTGCGCTGGCGGCGGGCGACGATGAGACGCCGCCGCTGGTAGCAACCATCCAGTCGGTTCTGCACACAGGGGAGCATATCCGCTTCAGACTGCGTCTGGCCGATGGGGGAGAAATCGAAATGCGCCGCCCTCTTTTGCAGCCCATGCGCGGTGTCACCCAGGGCGCGTTGCTGCAACTTGCATGGCAAGCCAGTCAGGCTGTGGCCTTTCCCATGAAAGACGATCTATAAGGGCAGTTCTGCTTTCACCTTCAGCCCGGAAAGGGTGTTTCCTGCGCGCGTCTTCACCCTCTTCCAGACATGGCCGCAAGTGCCCTGCCTCGCGACGACGTGCAGGATGGGTGATGATGCTGACATTATGCCTGCCCCTATCGGCCCTGGCGACACCGCACCATGCCGCACACCATGTAGTGCGGCACGCCAAAACGAAAAAAAACAGCCGCCCCGTTGCTGCGGCGCGTCCCGTTCTGGCCGTCGTGTCAGGGAGCATCGACGCCCATTCGCTTCTGATGCCTGACCAGCCTTATCCGCTACGCGAGTGGGATGGCAGTCTCGCCACATTACGTGAGGCCGCCCAGGCGCGCACAGCCCCATGGCTGGCGGTCATGGTGGATAACACGACGCTCTACGCTGCCTGCCGAGACGGTGTGGTACAAACCCTGCCCGCACCGAGCGCACCGACGACTTCACGTGTGGCGGCGACCTCACCCTGCGGCATACAGGCTGGTGAACAAAGCATCGTTTTAGCGTGGGATCGCGGACGGCTGGGCGACACAGCACCGGACTGGAGCGATTTCTGGGATATTGCCCGCCATCCTGGCAAGCGCGCCTTGCGCCTCGACCCGCGCGGCACGCTCGAAATTGCGCTCATGGCCGATGGGGTCGCATCGCGCGACGTTTATGGCGTGCTCTCTTCACCTGCGGGTGTCGACCGCGCCTTTCGCAAGCTCGATCAGCTCAGGCCCTATCTCGTGTGGTGGCGCACCGCCGAGGAGGCAAGCCGGATCATGAATAGCGGTGCAGCACTCATGCTCTCGACCCCGTTCGACCGTTTGGCCGATCTGGGACCAAAGGTCTCTTTTGCGGCACAGTGGCGTCAGTCCCTACGCCAGAAGCTGTCCTGGGCGATCCCGCGCAATGTCCCGTCCGACCAGACCGAGGCGATCATCAAGATGTTGCGCGATCAGACGCCGCTTCATGACGACACTCAGGACGCCCCTCAGGATGGACGCGATCTGGGCAGCCTCGCCATGAGCGACAGCTTCTGGGCCATGAATTTCGATGCCCTGCAAAAACGCTTCCAGACATGGCTGACCTCGACGCCATGATGGTCGATCTTGCGCTCCTTGTTGCAGGAGCCGCCTTCTGCCTGGCCGTTCTGGCCCTGTTGCGGCTGATCGTGCCGAGGGCCTTGCCGCGCCTTCTCGTCGGGAGCGCGTCTGGTGGGCTGGTCGGGGCATGCTGGCTGAGCGCCATTCACGCAGGGCCAGGGCATAAGCTCGCCATCTTCGGTGCGGGGTTTCTGATTGCCCCCTTTTGCCTGCTGCCCGTTACCCGGCGCCTTTCAGGCAGGATCGATGGCCTTTCTCGCGCAGCAGCCGGGTTGGGAGCGGGACGCTCGGCCAGAATACGTTATTTATGGGTGCCGCTACTCCGACTGCCAATCGCCCTCTCCTTTCTCTGCCTCGTGTTTTGCCTGACGCTTTGCCTGTCACTTGCGAACTTTGCCCATGGCTGATTCCGCGTTTCCATTCTGGCAGACGACCTCTCTTTCGGACATGAGCAAAGAGCAGTGGGAATCGCTATGCGATGGCTGTGGCAAGTGTTGCCTGCATAAGCTGCGCGACGATGAAACCGATGCCATCTATTTCACGAATGTCGCGTGCCGTCTGCTCGACCTCCAGTCATGCCGCTGCTCCAGCTATGAAACCCGGTTTCGCAAGGTTCCAGACTGTGTCTCGCTCACGCCCGACATTCTGGCCGATATCGACTGGCTCCCCCCGAGCTGCGCCTATATTCTTATACGCGATGGGCAGGATCTGCCCGAATGGCACCCCCTGCGTTCCGGCTCTGTGGAGTCCATTCATGAGGCGGGCATTTCCGGGCGCGGCAAGATGATCAGTGAGCGCGAGGCCGGACTGCTCGAAGACCACCTAGTCGACTGGCCTGCGGAAATTCCTTCAGGGGTGGCGCGCAAAAAGCGTAAGCGCAGGCCTCGCAAGACCCCTTGGTGAGCACGACAGATCGGCCCATTCTCTGGCGTCGCTCTGCACGGACGCGCCGCCTCTCCTTGCGCATAGACCCGGTGCTGCGACAGGTAATCGTTACCTGCCCGCTGTCGCTTTCGTCCAAACGCGCCCAGGATTTTGTTGCTTCCCATTCAGCCTGGATAGACGAAAAACTCGCTTTACTTCCCGCGAGGCTTCGGCTTGTTCCAGAGCAACAGATCACACTGAACGACCAGGCGATCACGTTGCATCACGCCCCGGATCAACGCCGACCGGCGTTACTGGAAAAGGGCCGCCTCACGATAGGCGGGCCGCTCGAACGTTTCGAGGCGCGCGCACTCGTTTTCATGAAACACCAATCCGGTGTCACACTGCCCGCGCAGCTCAGCCTGCACGCCGTGACCATGGGCTGCACACCCACCAGCATCGTGTGTAGCAATGCTCGGACACGCTGGGGGAGCTGCGCCCGTACCGGCCGGATCATGCTCAACTGGCGCCTCGCTTTGATGCCCAAAAGCGTGCGCGACTACGTCATGATTCATGAACTCGCGCATCTCACGCATTTCGATCATAGCCGCGCGTTCTGGCACCATGTCGAGCGCTTTCACCCCGACAGACGTGAGGCGCAGAACTGGCTCAAAGACTACGGCGCTGGGCTTCTGGCCCTAGGCTGACCGTTGGGGATTTGCACGCTCCCTCCCCCGTGCTAGAGCCAGACCCGTGCTGTGCGAACTTGGCGGAATGGTAGACGCACGAGACTTAAAATCTCGAGTCCGTAAGGGCGTATGGGTTCGAGTCCCATAGTTCGCACCACATAAAGCATTGAAATGATTGTGTTTTTCAGGTTTCCGCAACCTGAACCCGGTGTTTTGCTACATCCGGGTGCCCCATCATGGCCTTGCAATGCTGGTTCGACGCCCTGCCGGATATGCTTTCAGACGTGTCGTTCCGACACATCTGCGTGAGCTGATGAGACGACGCGAGCTCTGGGTCACGCTCGACAGTCTCATCTCTGCCTATGAGAGCGAGCTGTCAGCGCTACGGTCCCAGTATCGCGTCATGAACGCAGAACACCTGCTCCATCGTATGCGGGACCACAAGCAGTTCATGACCTTCGTCGATACAGCGAAAGAGTCTGTGGAAGAGCTTCAGACCATCGTGCAACACTCCCCCGCATTCGACGTGCAGGAGAAGATGTCTGCCATCCTCGGCCACTTCAGCAATATCGAAACCTGGACCAAACCGAAGGAGCCGGACAAAAGCCCCCTGTTCTCCGAAGCGAGCGAAGCCTTCATCCTCGCCTCTTCGCAAAAGTGGAAGGACGCCGACTTCAGAGGTTATCGCAATGTCATCAGGCGCTTTCTCGAAGTCTGCGGAGACAAGGAGATACGCCTCTACACCGGCGCCGATGCCGGACGGTTCAAGGAGGTCATGGAGAAGCTTCCAGAATACCACGGCAGAAAGAAGAACGACAAAAGAACCGCCCTCGAATTGGCAGAGGAATCGACCCGGCTCCAACTCAGGACGGTCTCGGGCAAGGCCGTCAAAAACAACTTTTCCCGTCTGTCTGCCATCTGGCGCTATTATCTCCTGCGTGACCTCGTGGACAGAAACCTGTTCACAGGCTGGTCATTCGATACGAAGAAAAAACTTCGGCGCATCCGCTGGAGCGACGAGCATCTTGCCCGACTGGCAGAAGCCCCTTTCGAGATTGCCACATCCATTTCAAAGGAGACGTTTGGCTTCATCGTGGGTGTCGGCGCCTATACGGGCATGCGAGTGGAGGAAATCTGTCGCCTACGCAATCAGGACATCATGACTCTCAAAGGCATCCCCTGCATCGTCATTCAGGAGCATGAGGCTACAGAGGGAGAACCCTGGACCGAATGGAACCCCAAGACCGAAGCAGGCACACGCGTTGTTCCTGTCTGCCAGCGACTGATTGACGAAGGCTTTCTTGATTTCGCCATGCGTTCGAAACAGGCAGGTCATGCCTATCTGTTTCACGAGCTGAGCTTTTCAGGGAAGGACAAGAGACGGTCGGGGCTTTTTGGCAGGAACTTCTCGACGCACAAGAAGAGGCTGGGAATCCCTGCCACAATGGTTTTCCACTCCTTTCGTCATTACGTCTCCACCAAGCTTCGCAATATCCATGAACATGGCGAGGGTGGTCTGCGTGACGTGTGGATTGACAAGTTCCTTGGACATGAAGGGCAAAGCCGTTCGGTAGGCATCAAGGAATATCTCGATGAAATCGAGGTCGAGAACCTGAAGAAGGTCGCCGATGCTGTCGTCTATCCCGCGTTCTGGCGCATCAAGGCCCTGCAACAATAGACAGACACTCTGTTCGTCTCCCTGACGAAATATACCGCATCCGCACAAATACGCTTATCTGAGTGCTATACTCCCTCCTACAGCCAGAATTAACCCAGACCGGCTGTACGAAGGAGTAACGCTATGATTTGCACCGCTGACAGACAGTATACATCATTTATCGCATCTCCGGGCTTTGCGTGGGGAATGCGTAGGATGATGTGCAGTATGCAGAGATAGAGAGTTATATAAAAACCGACAGGCCAGATATCTGGCGCAGGCTGTATCCCCTGCATGGGTTCTACAAGAACGAAATCACACGAATAACCGCAAAAAACTGCGTCTTTCTCGCCTGTTTTGAGGAAGCCGAACAGGTCGCCCGTGAGGTCATCGCGTGGGTTGAAATACAGCCAGATGAACTGGTTTCAGGCTTCGACCTCCTCTCTCAATCTCACGCCGAGCTGAAGGAACTCAGACGAATCACCGGGCGTGTCTTTACACGCAAGGCCAACAGGTTACGGCGCAATCTCCGCAGGGTCATTGGCCTGCGTCCGGAACACGACAAGGTTCAGCAGGACTTCGATAAAGCCAGAACCGCAAGCGCCAAAAGCTTCATCATCCTCCCTGATCCAGAACACCCCGAACGAAGCCTGTCTGCTCATGATTTGCGCCAGTTTCAACTTCGCAGGAACTACGCGGTAAATCTTGCCATAGCCGATGGGATTCATGACCTTGCCGTCAACTTCCTCAACTACGCCGGATTATTCCTGACCCTCACCCTGCCGGGAGAATACCGCAACTGCTCCTACGAACAGGCCAAGACTGAAATCGGCAGGCGCTGGAAAAGTGTCAGACGTAAAGCCCGAGACAAGAATGTTCTCCTGCTGGGCATGACAGCGCTGGAACTGCATGGGGATGAAACACCGCATTATCACATTCAGCTCTATGTCTCACCCGAACACAGGACATGGGTTGAGGAACAGATACTCGATGCGTTCCCCAATGAATGCGACAGACGTGATGAAGCCATCAAGGATATCCGTGATGTCGCCAGAGCGTCACGTTATACGACCAAGGACCATGGCAAGCCTGAAACCAGCCTGACATTCATCGGACTGAGGAAAGACATCAAGCGCCGTTACCGGGGTGTGTACGAGGGTAAGGACACCAGCGCTCTCTCTGAGTGGCGTGTCAGCAGAGCCAGACAACTGATGAAACAGAAAACCTTAGGAGGGGCTGTTCTCCTGCTTCTCCGTGGGTTTGCTGATGAGAGACTGAACAGACTGACAGCTCGCCATCCTGATCTCCATTATGCCGGAACCGATACCCAGAGACTGCAAACCATGTTTCTGCATACCCTGCATTTCAGGGTCGTGAAGGATTTCAGGGAGACAAACACGCCCAAGGTTTCCATGATTTCAAAGGCGCCAAAGCAGGGAAACACAGCCTCTTACTTTGGTCCTGTTCCAACTTGTTTATATAGAAACCAAGAAGGTGTTCGAGCTTATGATCTGCCTTGCGAGTGTATGGACTCCCTTGGACAGCCTCCCCCTTACATGATGGGAACAGACATCAAGCCCACGCACATCAATGCAAGGCAAGATTGCGACAACGATAATTGCAACGCTTAAGGAATAAAATCTTGGATTACCCAGAAAAGATGAAAATACTGTACTCAATTGACCCTAACTATGAATATTTATTAACTGAAGTGTATTTTGATGACCTATTTGTCTATGCAATCAGCGTTGATGCTGGACTCGATAATATGACAGTCGTAACGCCTGGCGCCAACCTTCATGAGCCTACGATCCAGAGATCTGTGCCCATTGATTGGCTAATGAAATCTCTTGAACTAGCGAAAAGTGCCACTTACCGGCGTCATACACTTCCACCTCCTAAAGGCTCATGGGGAGACGATATCTACAAATTAGCGGAAAGGGAGGCTCAAAAGACCCAATATGGTGTTGGCGATAGCCAATGACATTACCCCAAGCATGTCAGATGTGCTGGGAACCAGTTTGCATAAACCCATGTCACAATAGTCCTCAGAAATGAGGACAAACCATGAAAACGGAGACATTACACATCCGGGTCAGACCCGATGAACAGGCAAGGATAAAACGCAAGGCAGGCACACGCAGGGTCTCGGACTGGTGTCGCCGGGTTCTGCTCAATGAGATGGCAGGCGGAAGCCTGATTGCTGGAGAGCTTCTGGCTCTGCGTCAGGAACTGTCCGCTGTAGGGAATAACCTGAATCAGGTTGCCCGCAGGTTGAACACGGGAGAACAGGTTCCTGTCTCGTCCCTGTCCCAGGATATCGATGACCTCAAGGCCCGCATCAATCACGTGCTGGGGAGGGTCAGATGATACTCAAGAGCAACCCCATCAGGACCGCATCCGGTTCCGGCGCCATTTGGCATCACCTCGTCGGGAAGACCGGCGATAATGAACGCATCCAGGTATGGAAGGGCAGACGCCAAGACATAGAGGACTGCATTGCGGATGCCACGGCTTTCAATCGCGTCAATGCTGTCCAGCACTTCCAGATCTCGTCACGTGAGAAACTGACGACTGAGCAGTTCGCAGACTGCATCACCATGCTGGCGCAGGAGTTCGGATTCAAAGCGTCCGATGTTGCCCTTGCCGTCATTCACACCAAGATACGCCATGATAGCGAGGCAGATAACCGCCACTGCCATATCCTGGTCCGCACAACCAATGCAGAGACAGGCAAGGTTCTGGATGTGTCGCACCGCTACGAACGTCAGGAGAAGGTCGCCCGTCTATTCGAGCTAAAGCACGGACTGGAGCTAACCAAGGGACGCCACAATTTGGCTGTGTATCACGCAGTCCCGGAAGAGTACCGCGAGAGATTACAGGTGCTCTGTGAAGGGACCTTGCCAAACTCAGTCCTCTCGGACCCGCAATCCAGGCGCAGTCAGAGACAGGGCGCCAGACCCTTTGACATCAAATATCGAGTCCGTGACCTCTATGCCGGAAGCACAGACTGGCAAGCCTTCCAGAGTGCGATATCTTCGCAAGGCTGGTCTCTGATGGCAGGAGAGAAAAAGCCCAACGTGGTGCTTCTCAAAGACGAGCATGGCGTTATCGTGGGCTCACTGTCCCGCCTGCTAGGTGTACGCAAGGCAGAGTTCAGCGCCTTTATTCTCGGCCATGAAACACCTGAGCAGAGCGCGATACGTCAGGGACATAAGGAAGACGTAGCCAGCCCTGGCCCTCGTGACACATCACGAGACCCATCTGGCAAGGGGGAAACCCCCGTTGACCCCTCTGATGATGAGCATGGAACACCTTCACCGGACCCATACAAACCCTCCGAGGATTCCGTCAGCACAGCCCCTGAACCAGCAAGTGGGAGAAAAATATCACAGCCTGTTTTGAGAACCGGCGCCACCGCTGGGAGTGTTGCTGGAACCGGAGCCGTACCAAACTCATCTTCGAAAACACGCGCCAGTATCACCAGGGGCATGACACAATCGGAAGCTCAAGCCGTCATCGACTTCAACGAAGCGCAGACAGAGAAAGAACAGCAACTCCGAGACCATCTCCATGGCCAGAAGCATTTCGCTGACCTGCTGACCGAGCTGGCCGAGAGCTTCCGGTCCCGCTGGTCTCATCTACCAACCGAACCTCATCCCGACCCGAAATCGCGTGATACAGCGTATATCAGGGCTGGCCATGAGAAGCGTCTGGCTGGATTGAGACAGGACTGGCTGGATGCGGAATCCCGTGTAACACTCTGGACGCCATGGCACAGGGCAGAAGCCCGCAAGGCCAGAGCCGTCTTCGATGAAGCGTTGGAGGCTCTCGGCTATCACAGGCACGATATCGGCAAGCTCGATATGAGCGACGACAGCAATTACTTCTATGCAATGAAATGGATGGCGGACTGGATTGTTCGCAGTCGTGAACACAGACACCGCGACTGGATAAACCTGCCCGAGGTGAAAACCTACCTCATATCGAAAGCCGAAATGGCCCGTTTGATGGATCACCTCAAACGCACAGAGGATGTCGCGCTACTTCTGATAGCAAAAACGAGGCCGGAAGAAGCAATGAGACGTCTGGCGCACACTCTTCACATGCCAGACGCCGGTCTTGAAAACCCACCTCAAACGAGACTAATCCTGAAAAACCGGAACAGACAGAACCGACCGTCATCCTTGACCCTGTGAGAGGCAGACTACTCGCATTTTCCTCCCTTGCAGGCAGTTGGAACAGGCTTGCCATCCTGCTTCAATTCATTTGTTGCAAGGGTGTAGACATAGGTGGTTGCCGGGGTTCCCTTGAAATGAAGAGGGCGATAGGCCGGAAATGCAAGAGTGATACTCTTGCCCGGAACCACCATGCGTTTCGGCTCGTCGTTACAATTGCCAAAATACGCTATCGGAGTGGCAGAAGCTTTCGCGACCCTGACGATGGAAAAGAGCGCCGGACAGGCCGTACCTCCAATATTGGTCACGAGCAGATAATCTGCATCGCCTGCTTCGGTAATCTTCTCGACAAACATACCACCATTGCCGTCAATCTCCGGAGTCGTGAGACGGCCATTGATCTTGAGAACATTACTGGACCCGTCTGCCAGCCCGAAGCGGGTCTGAGCCATGTGGATATCATCCGCATTAGCTGTACCGCTCGAAACAAACGGGACAACGGAAAACAGAGCGCCTGCCAGTACAAAACTTACTATTTTCATGAATTATCTCCTATTCACTCAGCCTTCTGCTGGCCTGCCAGCTTTCCGTTCTGGTCCCTGTGAAAGCGAAACTGTAAGACGCTCGGGTCATTCCCTGCAACAACGTTGATCGTGCAGTCCCAGACATCCTTGAATCCTTTCGTGGCTGTGCATTCCAGCCCTTGAATCTCTGTTTTCTTCTTGAGCGCGGTTGTCAGTTCAGCCTTCTTTTCCTGACTGAGGGGTGGAAAGGAAACTGCCTGCTCGACAAGCTGAGCTATGAGAAAGTCTTTGACTTCCTCTTTGGATGGAGCGCCACCACTACAGGAGGCCAGACCGAGCAAAACCGAAGCAACAGCAAAACGGGAATATCTGAAAACGCTCATTGCCTTACCCCGCTACCACCGCTGATATGCTTGACGGTAAAGCGATGGGACTGGACGATGTTGTTCCTCAGCGTGACATCGAGGGATTTGCTCTCATTATTGGTCCGTGTGCCGATGAAGCTGAGACCCGCAAGCACGAGTAAAGAGAGCAGAGAACCGAAGGGTCTCATGGATATCAGTCCTTATAAGGTGGGGAAGAAAAAGACGAGGCGCCGGAACTGCCGAGCCTGCCCCTGTGCGTCAGGCCGAGAGCGAGCGCTGAAGCTCGGGGGCATTCGCGACGGCTTTCTGAATGACGGAGAGCGCTTCGCTCTGGTTGTCCCGTATCATCCGCGCGCGATGCATGGCGCCGATAGCGACCAGAACCAGACACGCGAACAGACCTTTGAAAAAGGCGCCAGTACCAGCGTCGCTGTATGTGAGCGGGAAGTACAAAGAGACGCCGAACACCACAGCCAGCACAGCAAGATATCTCAGGGTCAGGCGCTTGATGCCATGGAAGGTCAGCGCACGAGGTAAATCCACCGGATTGGTCCAGAACTTCTGGAGCGTCCGGTTATGCATCACGACATGACCCGTTGTGGTTTGACCATCGAGCCCCGCCCACAGAACACGCACCTCCTGCCCCTCCCGCAGAGGATAGTTACCCCTGCCCTGCCACTCACGCCCAGAAGGCGAAATGACCCAGAAGCTCTGGTGATGGGTGGTGTGGACATCGACCCGTGGTGCATCCACCTGAAGACCGCCAGGTCCGCAATCCCTGACCTGTCCTCCCGAGGTTGTGGTGTGGGTCTCGGTCCATGACCGCAAACCGCTGACCCGTCCCTGGATTCCGTAAATCCAGACCTTGCGACCGAAAATCTCGACATCCATGCCGGGTGCATCCCCTCCGATAAACAGGGGAAAAACAGACGCTCATTCGGGAGGGAACGAGGCCGTCACACACCCTGTGCAGTGCTGAACCTGCCCCCAGGATATCCCGTAAACACCTGATTCTGTTACGATAATGGGAGGATGGCGAAACCGGGTGCAGACGTACCGAAAAGCTGTCCCGCAATGACAGGACGGGAATATGGGAAAATATGGCTATGCGAGGGTAAGCACATCGCGACAACAGACAGACAATCAGGTGAGCGACCTGCTCCGTGAAGGCGTGAGCGAGGACAGCATCGTGACCGAGACCATCTCGGGGGCGACTTCATGGAAGACGCGACCGGCGCTCAAGCGACTGGTGCGAAAGCTCCATGCAGGAGACACGC
This sequence comes from Asaia sp. BMEF1, assembly GCF_051628905.1. GTDB lineage: Bacteria > Pseudomonadota > Alphaproteobacteria > Acetobacterales > Acetobacteraceae > Asaia. The sequence continues at coordinate 1,322,355 of NZ_CP157575.1, forward strand.
TCATTGTGGCCAAGCTGGACAGGCTGGGACGTAACGCCCTGGACGTGCTGACTCTCATTGATGTGCTGAAAAAGCGAGGCGTGGCGGTGCGTATCCTCAACCTCGGCATCGACACCTCAGGCGCCGGAGGCAAGCTGTTCCTGTTGCTCCTCGCAGGCTTTGCGGAGTTCGAACGCAACATCATTCGTGAGCGCGTGCTGTCGGGACTGGAGACCGCAAAGGCCAGAGGAACACGTCTGGGAAGGCGCCCCTCCCTGCCCGAGGAAGACCTCGCTCAGGCCAGACGTCTCAAGGCACAGGGGCTTTCAGCAAGAGAGGTCGCCAAGCTCCTGCACGTCTCCAAGATGACGGCATGGCGGGCGATGAACTCCTGAAAACCGTATCACAAACCCCGTCCCATAAGTGCATGACCGGGCTCACAGCCATGCAAAAATGGACTATTCCCAAAACAGGTGTTTTTGGGACGGGAGGTTTAGTCTAAAGCTTAGATAAACAATTCCATTGGTACAGTCACTAAATATTATTCATGGAGAATCATACAGTATGGCCAATATCGACACGTATTCAAAAAGAGAAAAAATATCTATCGGTATAGCGTCTGATGTTTACGTCTATGATAAGGTGCCAGAGATACTCAAGACGCAATTGCTTTATTTAATTGAAGATTTGCTTGGAAATAGCACATCGTCATACGTGGAAACCCCTCAATCTTTATCTGGAAATGGTCGATGGAATAATCTTCTTAGCGACATAGCTCGGGAACTTGGATTTTTACATAAGAAATCTCGTGATCCGAGAACGGATCTGCACAAGGTTCTGACTCATGTGAACCTAGGATTGAACCGTTTTTTGGATATTTGCGATATATTTTTACACAGAAAAGTAGTTCCTTCCCATAATTATCCCAAAGACGAAAAAAGAGAAGAAGTAATAGAAGAATTGAATACGCGATTTCGAGAAGCGGGATTCGGATATCAATATGATGGCAATAAAATTATCCGAATGGACAATCTTCTAATTCACAAAGAAATTGTGGAGCCAACTCTAATATTTTTATCAAACCCTTTATTCAATAAATCTGACTCAGACTATCGATTGGCCCACAAACATTATCGAGAAGGCAACGTAAAAGATTGTATTATTGCTTGCGGTCGCTCGTTTGAGTCTATGATGAAAGCGATATGCGATGACAAAGGCTGGCAATACGGATCAAAATCCAGAGCAGGCGATCTTGTAACCGTTATTAGAGCGAACAATTTATTTCAAGATGGAGCCGACAAGTCTTTTGATACCTATGTTTCCATGCTCAAGACAGGCGTCCCGGACTTAAGAAATGCGTCAGGAGGCCACGGAGAGGCTTCGCATGCACCCACTCCTGCTCTTCATATGGCAGCATATGGACTACATTTAACTGGTGCTAACCTCTTGTTTCTTGCAAGCGCTTGGAAGAACTCGCAAGAGTCCACCGGCCCTGCGATATAGAATATTTATGATATAATACCGCCATAGATTGGGAAATATGGCGGTATTGTAAAACCGCAGAAAACAGCCAGAAATGAACCGCCATAAATCCCCGCCAAAACTATAAGGGGAATTATATGAAATATGGCTATTGCAGAGTATCGACTTTAGGACAGGATCTACAGGAACAGGAAGACGCCTTGATGGCCTTGGGAGTCCCAAGGACCAACATCTTCAAGGAGAAGATTTCCGGCGCCGTGAAATCTGACGACAGACCACAATTCGCGAAATTGCTGAAGAAGCTTCAGGCAGGTGACGAGCTGGTCGTCATGAAGCTCGACAGGCTCGGAAGATCCACCCTCGACATCCTGACCGTCCTCCAAAATATCAGACAGCAGGGTATCGCCATAACCATCCAAGGGGTTGGCACCATCAGGGATGACATGATGGGAAGCCTGACGATGAACCTCCTCGCCTCTTTTGCCGAGTTCGAACGCGCACTCATCATCGACCGCACCCAATCTGGCAGGAAGAGAGCCATGGAGAGTGGCGTGAAAATGGGCAGGAAACCCAAGCTTAGCAGACAAGCTCAGGAAGCTATCCGCAGGCGCTACGGAGAAGAGACCGGAACTGCTCTGGCCAAAGAATATGGGGTCGGACTGAGAACCATTCAGCGCCTCGCGACACGCATTTGACGCTTGAGGATGTAGCAAACTCTGCTACACTCTCACGCAACATCGCTTGAGAAACATGATTGTTTTTCAGTGCCTTATCTGGATGCGTTTCGAACCTGTATGGTTTCGAGTCCCATAGTTCGCACCACTATATCATTGAAATTGATAGGTTTTTTGGCTTTCCAGGCGTCAAACCGGGGTTTTCCGGAATTCTTCCCAGAATGGGAAAGTTTGATGCTGCGTCTGATCGGGTCCCGCTACCATTTTCGCAGGGCCGTGCCGAAAGATATCCAGCCTCTCCTGAGGCGGTCCGAGATCTCCCTTTCGCTTGATACTTCGGCTAAACTCGAAGCTCGCAGACGGGCGGCACAACTATATGACCGGACCGGACAGTTCTTCGACAAGGTGCGCGCCATGAGTGACTCGAAAGACCGACCGCCCACACCAGACGAGATCATCACTTTTTATGAGAGCTTCGTTCGGGATACCGAGTCTGCCCATGCCATCGAAATGCGCCTGCTCGAACTCAAGCATGAGAGGGAAATGACAGAGATTCAGGTACGCTTCCTCGAGTTCAACAACCTTGTGACGCGCTTTCTCTCCATCATCGGCCCCTATCTTGCCAAGGATACCGAGCGGCTCGAAACGATGCGGAAAATCGTGAAGAAGGATCTGCCTGAAGCGCGTGCGGAGGCCGCCAATCTGGCCGCTCAGGTCAATCTCCTGAAAAGCATCGTCGTCGACATTGGAACCGCCACGAAGAGCGAACCTATCGCCCCAGTGCCGCTGACTGCTGAACCAGACCCACGCAAACCATCCACGCCAGGGAAAAAGCTTGCAAGCTCAGGTTCCCGCTCAAAGCCTCTGACGGTCAGCATGGCTGCGGGGCGTTTCATCTACCCGGATACCAATCGCTCAGAAGATACGAAACGCGGCACGCGCAAAGCGCTTGACCTGTTCATTGATGCCTTCGGCGACATGGAGGTTGAACGGATTACCGGCGAGACGGCTGGCGAGTTCCGTGATCTCCTCTTCCGTCTTCCCTCCACCCACGGCAAGGAGCGCAACGGTCGCTCGATCCGTGACGAGGTCGCTCGCGCTGAAAGCGAGAAGCTTGAGACCATCAGCGCCAAGACGGTCAAGAACCACTTCTCGCGTCTCTCCGCTCTTTGGGCGCTCCTGCTGCAACGTGATCTGGTGTCACGCAATGTCTGGGCGGGCTGGGACTACCATGTCACGAAGAAGGTCGAACGACGCTGCTTCAGCGATGCTGAGCTGGCGCAGCTCAGTGCGACACTATGGGCGGGCCGCACGCCCTCTGCACGCACGGCAGCCGCAATCATCAATATTGCTGCCTACACAGGTATGAGACTGGGTGAGATCTGCAACCTGCGATGCGCCGATATCGAGATGATCGAGGGTGTCGCCTGTTTCCAGATCCGCCCGCACAGCGAGAGCGGATGGTCCCCGAAGACTCAGGCAGGCACACGCATCGTACCAATCCACCCTGAGCTGATTGCAAAGGGTATTCTGTCTTTCATGAAGCCCGATCAGGTCTGGCTGTTCCCGGATCTGATCGTCACGAAAACCGGCGACCGTTCGGCAAGCTTCTCTCAGGCCTTTGCGCGCCTCAGAAGCAGAGCCGGGCTCCCTAGGGAAGTCTGTTTCCACAGCTTCCGCCACACAGTCTCGACCAAGCTGCGCAACACGGGGCATGAACTACGGGAGATCTGGATTGACCGTCTTCTTGGGCATGAAGCAACGCATCGCAGCCAGGGGACCATGAACTATACCTCCGCGATTGACGTCCCCAACCTCAAGCGTGTTGTCGAAGCGATCAGTTACGAGACACTTGATCTAGCAATTCCCGAAAGATGAGCGGAGACACATCTTTAGACGTCAGTTCGTCCGCTTTCGCTTCTTTGTGGACGTCGCGGGAAAAACTTTCGCTTCCGAAAAGCGGAAATGACTACAGGGTACGCGAGCACTGGTCTCCACCAATCTCGGGGCAATACAACACTACCTTGAAACAGACGCTGACTCCCAAGGAACAGGGTATTCTCAACATCGCCGTTCTACTGGAGACGATTAAGCAGGCGCGGACCGAAGGCATTTCCATTCCATTACCCCTCGCCAATACGGTCAGTCAGCCGCGCTCCACATGTTCTCGAAGCATATGGTTTTGCCGTCGATTTCAAAAGAATAGGGAAGAGGTCTGCGCAGCTCAACGCGAGACCGTTCTGAAAAGATTCTCTTGTGAATCTCTGACAGAACCCGCTCTGCCGGGCCGATCTCATAGCGCAGCCGGACGAACTGATTCCAATTGCAGGCGGCGATATGTTCGTTTGAGAGTACGAACCCGTAGCTGGCGAACCGCGCGCCGGACCTTCCTATCGCGAACATCATCACACTGGTCAGGGCAGCTCTCTTCGGAAGTTTCAGTTGGAGGACTCGGCACAGCTCAGCTTCGCCAAACTCATCAATCCACGCTTCCACTTGATCAGCCCACAAGCTGACCCGCTCTACAAAGTTCTTTGCCTTGCTTCTGATGCTCCGGAGCTGGTGTGAGCTGAAGTCCTGCCATTTGAGCTGAAACAGACCGAGTTCGCCCGTTGTCATATCCAGCACGGCAGCATCTATGTCGGTGACAAGCTTGCCACTCCTCTTGAGACGTGTAGGCAGCTTAACCACCTGATACCTGCTACCTTCAAACAGGGCGTAAAGCTCCGAAATCATCCATTGCTCTCTCGGTTCTCTAACCGATTGGACCGTCGCAGGATTGCGAAACTCGTTGAGCATCCTGATCGCCATGAATGGATTGCGGAAAATGCTACTGACCGGAGCAAGCCAGTAGCCATCGGAAATTTCCAACAACATCGGCATAAAGGGTGTCGACTCAGCCCCAAAATATTCCGCATCTTGACGAGTGACCACGATCGCACGGAAAGCGTTCTCAACTCGTTCCGCATCTATTCCGGTGAACGTGGAGATCGACTCGACGAGTTCGTTCGGCCTCTTCCAGATGGTCAGGCTCATGCAGTAGTTGATACCCGACAGACGCTTGCTTCCGACGCCGACAAACCAGATGTGCTTGAGATAGACACTGGTGAGCATCATAACGACGGCTGCCACGTCCGCACCGTTCAACTCACCTGCCTGCACGTCGGGGTGGATTCCGGCTTCAGCGCGCCATTCCAGAGCTCGCTCGCCAACGAGGTTGATGAAATGTGTGTCAAGTCTGGGATCGGCACCGTAGCCTATCATGGTGCCGTGACCCGTCTTAAATGGAAAAACCAGCGACGCGGTGAGGTCATTCACTTCGGCAGCGGTCATACTGCCTATGGCCATTGAATCCGCGTCGCCGCCCAAGGCTCGCTTGAGCGCTTCGGCTTCGAGCTGGTCAAGGAAGTGGTCACTGTCATCGCCGATCGTGAATTTGAGGCTGATACCACTTTCGGTTTCGTTCCCGATCAGCAAAGCATGGAGCGACATGTCGGCTGCCTTCTGGAGGACCGCACACTTGCCGAAGGCATGAAGCAGAGACCGCGCGTGCGAGCGGGTAGTGGGCGTGCTTTCCTGAATTGGAATACCGATGATCCTTGGAAGCCTCGGCAACATATAGTGAAGAAGGGGATTCCAGCCCCGGCTCATGACATCAAAGGCAGGATAAGGCAGATGATGGCTTTCGTCTTCGCAGGAGCTCATCAGGACGTTCTCATAGTCGATGACCCGCGCGGCCTCGATGAGGATTAACGTGCAAAGCATATCATCGAAGTCATCAAGTCGCGCATGAATCGCCGACAACTGTGATTGGGCCAATTTCCTGAGCATTTTGCTTAGAATATCATTTGGAATTGTCATCGCGCTCACATAAAATAGCAATACCTCCGGACGACCCGCTTTATCGACTTTCCCAACCGAACCTGTAGTCTCGGCTTAGGACAGCATTGAATCCCTCCGGGATTGGCGGAGACGTCCGCTTTCGAGTCAATCTCTCCAAAATCTGACAGTCTGCCCTCCCACCGTAGCCGCCCCTTCGCATCAAACCTAACTCCCCTAGCCACGTTTTCTGTCCCGGAAACGGTCAATATTGTGTCGGTGTCAATTGGACCGACCGTGCGGCCCGGTCATCCGTCCCGGAACCTCCGTTTCCGGAACGCTCTCTTCCGCAGGAAACTGCGCGCCAGATCGTGGTTTTCGAGACACCCATGATCTGCGCAATTTCGTGCAAAGATTTTCCGGCCTTGTGCAGTTCGAGCACGTGCCTGCGCTGCCTTTCGGTCAGCTGCGCAGGCCGCCCGAGCCGTGACCCGCTACGCCGCGCCGCCTCCAGCCCTGCCCGCGTTCGCTCGCGGATGATCTCGCGCTCGAACTCGGCAAACCCGGCAAGGATGGTCAGAAAGAGCTGCCCGTTTGCCGTGCCGGTCTCGATCCCGACATCGAGAAGTCTCACGCGTACCTGACGTTCCACGAGAGTGCCCACCAGCCCCATGACGTCGAGCATGGTCCGTCCCAGCCGGTCAAGACGCGCTGCCACAAGACTGTCGCCCGGCTGCAGCTTCGCCAGCAGCCCGGACAGACCCGGTCGTGACGCAGCCGGAACCCCGCCGGAAACCGTGTCGAGCACGATCTCCCTCACCCCTTCGCGCTCAAGCGCCAGAAGCTGCGGATCATGCGTCTGATCATCGGTTGAGACGCGTGCATAGCCATACCGTGTCATGAAAACCCCCTCGGTTATTCCGGAACATGGTTTGGAGACAGGACGCACCGCCCGATGCCGTGCCGTCCCGAAACCGACGGATTGTGAACCGGTCATCACAACCGGCCAGGACAAGGTCGAGCCGCCAGAAAGCCCGTCAGAGCAAGGGTTTTGCAGGGTCGGGCTTCCGCTCAACCCCATTGTTGCCCTGTCGTGGCGTCTGGGCGGCTCAGACTGACACCTGTCCCGGCCCTGTGATGGCCTGCGTCACATCATTCCGGGGGAAACCATGAAACGCGTCATTACCTGCCTCTTGCTGTCTGCGGCCTCAGCGCCGCTCGCTCAGGCCCAGGATATGGAGGCTTTCCGGCGCAACATGGTCAATGCAGCCAATGCGCTTGGCCAGGGGGACGTCACGGAACCCCCGGCGTCTCCTGCGACACAGGATAATGGCGGCGTCGCACTCACGCAGAAGCTCACCTATTCCAGAATGAGCAATGCGCTTGGTCAGGCCTCCATACTCGGTCTCTCGCTCGGCATGTCCGCCCCCGAAGCCACCAGTGTTCTGCGCCAGTACTGTCAGACAGAACCGAGCATCCGAACCGAGACTTTGCGGACATCGCACAAGGGCGTGGATATCGAAAGCCAGCCCTATCCGGCATCGCTGGCCTGCGAGCGCGAGAACGACAGGATCGATGTCACCCTCGCCCCACCGGTCATGGGCGGCGTGGTGACCCGGATTGAGCGCAATGTCTCCTACCCGCCCCTCAATGCACCGGGATACGATGCCCTCAAGGTCGAACTCACTGCGCATTACACGGCGCATCTGCCGCCGCTATCGGGTGGGAGTGCTGCGACCGCGCTCTACGCTTTCAAAAACGGCAGCGTCATTGAGAAAGCGGATGGCACCGGGATTGATCCTTCGCCCTCGTCAGACCCTCGCGCTGCCACCACACAGGCCTGGCTGCGCATCGATGTCAGCGTCGTCCCGCAAAACCCGTCCGCCGTGCGCAGCCTGAGCATCACGACCGAGGATATCGGTGCCGAACAGGCCATCACAGCCGAGATCATCCGGCAGCTCAATGCAGCCATTGACGCCAAACTCGCGCATGCCACCGCCAAGCCCGCCCTGTGAGGACAGACCGATGAACCATCCCTTCTCCTCGTCCGGCACCGTCAATGCCGATGATGCCAATCGCGGCACAATCATCCGCGTTCCCGACGCCCAACCAGGCCTGCTTGTGTCCGACGGGAAACAACATGAATTTATGCTCTCCGGCATCTGGCAGGGACCGGCAGCCCCGGCCCTGAACCAGAAAGTCAGCTTTACCCTGACACAAGAAGGACGCATCGCGTCCATCCATGTTCTGGGGCGCGATGTGCTGGCCAATGAGACGCTGAGCGCATTGGGTCAGACCCTGCGCAGCAATGGCGGCTCACTGGGAGCTATGTTGTTGCCCTACCTGCGCCTGCGGAGGGACCGCATGACCCTGCCCGGTATGGTCATGTCAGGTGCCTTGCTGCTCGGGTTCTACACGCTGCCGGGATGGACGCTCGATGCAGGCAATACCATGCTGGGCATGAGGCTCGATTACACACTGAACCAGCTGCTCGGCGTGCAGACGGGAGGCTCAGGCATTGCTGTGACGCTCGGCTTCTGGCGCCTGCTCGGCTGTGCCATCACGCTCCTGCCCTGGGTGACACCATGGCTCGGCTCTGTCCGGGCGCGTCTGCTCAATACCCTGCCGCTACTCCTGCTTCTGGCCCTGCCTCTGGTCGTGCATGCACGGCTGCATCACCTCGCAGCCGAAGCAGCCCAGAGCACAGGTCAGCTTCTTGGCGGTTTTGGCGGTAATGCCGCCATGCAGCATGATTTGCAAGCCATGGTGCAGAAACAGGCGACCGCACTGATTGACGCCACCTCATGGAATAGCGGCTACTGGCTTGCGCTTGTCGCTGCCTGCGGTCTGGCAGGTCTCGCGCTTATCCAAAGGCCCCGTCACTGAAGCAACGCCCCCCGGCGTCAGGCTCAGGCTGCGGCGCTGGAGGATTGCCCGGCCCGCTGCGGACCAACTTCGCCCTGCAGCGCTCGATGCACGGTAGCGCGCCCGACATTCATGACGGACGCGATGTCCCGGATAGACAGACCCTGTGCCGCCAATGCCCTCACATGCCGGGTCTGCGTCGGGGTCAGCGCACGGGGCCGTCCGATGCGACGCCCCGCTGCCCGCGCTGCCGCAATCCCCGCCCGGGTACGTTCGCGAATGAGCTCGCGTTCGAACTCCGCAATGGCCATCAGGATAGTGAGGAACAGGCGCCCATTGGCCGTGCCTGTTTCGATGCCCAGCGAGAGAATGCGCACTCTGACGTCGCGTGCGTCCAGCGCGGAGACGAGCTGCAGCATATCGATTGCATCGCGCCCGAGCCTGTCGAGACGCACTACCACTAGACTGTCGTGAGGCTGGAGCCGGTCCAGCAGCGAGGCAAGGACGGGACGCTCTCTGGCAGGAACAGCACCTGACACGGTCTCGACGAAAATCATGTCCAGCTTCTCAGCTTCAAGAGCGGGAAGCTGGGCATCGACACTCTGCATATCGGTCGACACACGGGCATATCCATAACGCGCCATGACTGCGTTCTCCTTCTCGAGACGACAGATAGCGGCATTCTTACATCATAGTCAACGTATTTGGACTCCGAACCATATTTGGACTCCCTACAATCCTGTTTGGACTCGCAATCACAACCCCAGCACACCAAACCACGAAAAAACACAGGCCTTTTTTCGGAAAACCGCCCGGGCGCCTTCCGAAAGCAGCGCATATGAGGCAGTATCGACATCAATCTCCCTACCCTGCTTTTTGTCCCTATCGTCTGCCTCTTCCTCTTCCTTCTCTCTTCCATCCCCTGCCCTCACATTTCAGGAGTCCTCCATGACGCTTGTTGCTTCGCAATGCCGTGCCGCCCGCGCCATGCTGGGTCTCTCGCAGCGCGACCTCGCCAGGATGGCCGAGATGGCGCATCGCACCGTGGCCGATTTCGAGACCAATGCCCGCACTCCGCATATCCGCACCCTGCGGGCCATGCGCGAGACGCTGGAAGCCTGTGGGGCGGTGTTCATCCCGGCCGATGAGCAGTTCGGCCCCGGCGTGAGACTGAAGGCCGTCGAGGAACCGAAGACTGCCGCCGCCGCCGATGCCGCTGAGACTGCGCCACAGGAGACCGGGGAAAACTGAGGAAAGTCCTCCGGGAAACCGGAGGGACAGCCCGCAAGAGAGCGGTTTCCTCGCAGACGGAGGGCAGAAAATTCCCGTCATTATGCTCGATGTTTGTCAGAAGTCGCCTGCTCTTCCCGGCATTCGTTCCTGTCTTGTTCTATCATGAGCTCGTGGGTTGGCTCCCCTGAGCCAGCAGTGCTTCGTGGCTACCCGTTGGGTGCACGAAGCAACTGGCAAGGGGGCTGTCGCCCCCGTTGACCCCCTTGGTGGAAAGCGCATCCCATGCCTGCCTCGCCTCATGTTTCCGTGCCAGTGACGCATCCTGTCGCCAGCCTCTCCGGCCCTGCCCGCTCCTCCCGCCTGTCCGTCCGTGCCTCGCCTGAAGAGCTTGCCGACTGGGCCGGTACAGCGCGTCTTATGGGTTATGAGACCACCGCCCTCTGGGTGCGCTCCCTGCTGAAGGAAGCCGCCCTGACCGGTCATGACGGGATGGCGGTGGGCGTCTCGTTGCGCAAGTTGCGCGGCGAGCTCGGGCGCATCGGCAACAACCTCAACCAGCTGGCTCATTCTGCCAATTGTGGTGACGCCGTCCGGGCGGGGGACGTTCTCGACGCGCTGGAGAAGACAAAGGACCGTGTCGATGTCCTGCTCAAATCCATGCGTGTGACGAGGGCAAGGAGGACGTCCCGACCTCGGAAGATGGTCGAACCAGAGACAGGGACAGAGGCGGAAGTATCCCAGCCGCTAGCGACTTCGCCCACAACACTGCACTAGACCGCCTCAAGCTCCGGAGGGGAACGCATGATTGTGCAGGAAACCCGTATCCGGACCACCAGCGGTCATCAGGCCGTCTCACGCCACGTGCTACAGGGCGCGAGGAATGAGGCCATACGCGTTCTCTCTGGCAGTGACTGGTGTCTTGCGGACTGGATGAAGGAAGCAAGACGTGAGGGCATACGCTATGGCTTACGTCATATTGCCTTTAACCCTGCCCAGCCTATGAGTGACGAGGCCCTCGCCTCTTTTGCAGCCAGGCTGTGCGGTGAGCTGCAGGCGGACAGGGAGCGCGTGACGCTGGTCGTGCATCAGAAGGATGGCAGCACCCATGGGCATCTGCTCCTGCCTGAATGGCAGGACGACCATGTGCTCAGCTCGCGCTTCTCCTGGCAGCGTCTGGAGAAATGTGCCCGTCTCGAGGAAATCCGTCTGGGGCATCAGCTGGTGCCGGGTCGGCATGACCGGGCCATTGTCAAAGCCCTGCGTCAGGAAGGAAAGGGGGCCGAAGCGGAACGGCTTGAGGCGGTCCTGCAGGAGCCAGCAGTCGATAGTGCAAACCTCACCGCCCCTGCATCTCCTGACACACCACTTTCTTCATCCGCATCCAAACGCTTACCCCAGCCCCTTCCACGTGCAGCCTACACCTCGCAATCACGTCGTATGGCCGAGCGACAGGGTCTGGACCTTGCGGAAGCGAAGAAGGCTATCGCCTCTCTCTGGGCGCAATCGGATAATCAGCTGCATCGTTTTCGCGCCCTGCTGAAAACGAAGGGCTGGATCATGCGTGCTGGAGACCGACAGGATACCCGCAAGGACGCGCATATCATCGAGACGTCAGACGGTGTGCTGATCGGGTCTTTCACGCGCCTGACGAAAACACGCATGAAGGATTTCCGCCAGATGCTGGTGGATGAAGCTGTCAGACCGAGATGCGGAGATATCAGGGCAGCAGTCAAACCGCTCCTGGAGCGTGCTGCTCTGGCGACGGCTGCGATGGAACGTCAGGCAGAGCAGAGCGGTCTGCTTCTGCCGCCCTTCGAGGAACTGACGCGTGACCCTGAAGCATTTGCGAGAGTGGCTGCGAAAACAAGACCGTCACCCCCCTCGTCAAAACAGCCGAAGATCGTTTCGCTGGATCGTATCGATGAACTGCCACCGAACTTTGCTTACTACATCCGGCAGTGGAAACGTGAAGCCAGGGCGTACCGCACGGTACTGAATGCAAAGCCGCCTCTGGCGTATGGTCCACGGCGCTCTGTCGATGAACAAGGCGCGGCTTTGTTTGCGCAGATAGAAGACACGCGCAGGCAGCTCTGGCAGACCGGAAAACAGCTGCAGGAAACACGGCGGGAGCGTGAGGCCTTGCGTGAGAAGGTATTCGCCCTCTCGAAGAGGAAACGCCTCTCCCATCTCGACGAAGAAATCGAGCGGCTTTCAAAAACACTGGCCGAGATCCTGCGCTATCTGCTGGAGACCGTGTTCTGGCATCTGGGCCTGCGTGCCACGCCACCCGAGCCGCTTTGCCTGCCCGTGCCGACCGAACGCGAGGAAGCCAATGCACGACTGCGGGGAGAGAATAGTGAGCTGCTTAAGCAGATCGTCAGACGGGAGACATGCAGGGAGTGGCTCGTCACGCTCTGCCACGAGGCAGACAGGCGCAGGCAGGAAGAGATCGCCGCATGGAAAGTCCGCCATGTCGCCCAGTGCGATAGGGCCAGGCGAGATCTGGACCTGCTGAAGGCCATCTGGATGCCGCCAACAAAGCTGCCTCGTGAGACACAGGCGGAGATCATAAAATGCAAGCTGACTGGTAATCTTGAAAGGGCCAAATACGTGACGCGGGTCGCTTTGAGGACGTTGGACCAGGCAGAGGCGGAGCGACTGGCAGAGGAGATAAAAAGTGAGAAAGCTTTCCCAGTCGCCGAGGCCCTGACTTCCCCATCAGTGATGGAAATCTGATGCCCCCCGCTAGAGCGTTTTCTTTGATAATTGAATCGGTAGGGATGCCCAAAATGGTGGTGATCTGATTCAAGATGACATCCGGGATGGGGGCCGGTTGTGGATGTCATCACGCACATTGTCTCTGGATCTCCGCGAACGTGTTGTCGCGGCCGTTTCGAATGGCCTGTCGCGTCGCCAGGCGGCTGAACGGTTTGGCGTCAGTCCGGCAAGTGCGGTTCGCTGGTGCGCTCTTGCCGAAACGACCGGCAGTTCTGTTGCCAGCCCCCGTGGCGGGGATCGTCTGGCTCGCCGGATTGAAGCGCAGGCGGAGCGTATTCATGCGCTGATCGCGGAGAAGGATGATCTGAACCTGTCAGAACTCCGCGCCCGACTGGCTGAGGACGGCCATCACTTCGCAATTGGCACGCTGTGGCGTTTCTTCGCGCGTCATAAGATCACATGGAAAAAAAGACCGCTCACGCGGCGGAGCAGGATCGCCCCGATATCCTGACACGACGACAGGAGTGGTTCGATCTCCAGCCCGATCCCGATCCCCAACGGCTGGTCTTTATTGATGAGACCTGGGCTTCCACGAATATGGCAAGACGCTAGGGGCGGTGTCAGCGCGGCCAGAGGCTGCGTTCCGCCGAGCCATATGGTCACTGGAAAACGACGACATTCGTCGCTGGGTTACGGCTGACCGGTATCGTAGCCCCCATGGTGCTGGATGGTCCGATCAATGGACGCAGCTGTCAAGCCTATGTCGATCGCGTGCTGGTACCCGATCTGCGGCCAGGCGACATAGTCATGATGGACAATCTCGGCTCACACAAAGGCCCTGGTGTTCAGGCCGCGATCGAAGCAGCAGGTGCGACTGTGCGCTATCTCCCGCCTTACAGTCCGGACTTCAACCCCATCGAAAAGGCCTTCCCCAAACTCGAGGCCCATCTCCGTAAAGCCGCAGAACGCACACGCGACGCCTTGTGGGACAGGATCGGCATACTGATCGATCAGGTCTCACCAGAAAGCATGCGCAAAATTCTTTACAGCGGCTGGATATGAGCCAGATTGACAGAAAAACGCTCTAACGATGGTGCCCGACAAGCCGAACCAGCGCTAGAGGCTGGACTTCGTGTCGGACGTGTTGAACAGCGAGCGGCGCTTCCGAATGCTGACGGTGGTCGACGACTACATACGGGAACGCCTAGGCTAGGTCGCCGACACATCGCTGTCAGGCGAACGGCTCGGGCGTGAGCTCGATCGGATTGCAGAAATACACGATTTCCCTTCAACGATTGTCAGCGATACCGGCAAGGGAATGACCTCGAGCGACCTTGGCGTGGCTGGAGAAGCGATCAGCGCTGCCGCAGTACATCGCGCCGGGAAAGCCACAGTAAAACGGGTTCGTCGAGAGTTTCGGCAGCCGGCTCCGCGACGAACGCCTTGACGAGCAGCTGCTCCGAAACCTTGTCCACGCTCGGACGGTCATCGACGCCTAGCGCACCGATTATCACGCCGTCAGGCCCCACACCAGCCTCAACGGCATGATGCCAGAAGCTTTCGCTCAACACGCTAAAACAGCCTATACCAACCTAAATACCCTAACTTTAAATCGAAGGCACGTCGGAAGCAGGGTCAAACCCTTCATAATAAAGCTTGAGGATATGCTTGAATCCACATAAGGTTTTTTCTCTTCACGGTCGTCTCTTGAATATTTCCTCCGCTCGGTCATAGTCAGCCAATGAGACCTATGACCCCTTCACCCTTGGCTTTGGCAATCATCTCACTCACATCAGAAGCGCCCATGCATCCATATCGAATGCATCACTTACTGAAGCTTCGCCACAAAACTGACGTCATAAACCTTCGGCTACGTGGAACGATCTATCAGATGATAGCTCGTCTCGAACAACATCGGCTCATAGAAATTTCCGGCACTCAGAGGTCAGAATCAAACCCGGAACGCACCCTCTACGAAGCGACGGACTTAGGTCGAACAACAGCACTAGAGTGGCTTACATTGATGGTAACCTCCGTCAAAAACGAATATCCTGACTTCCCGGCAGCCCTCTCATATCTCACTTTGGTCGAACCAAGTGACGCACTTGTTTTATTAGAAAAAAGGTCCCGAACCCTAGAATCAAAAATAAAAAAAATGACGGAGGACCTGCAGGGTTTTATTAACTGCATTCCAAATGTTTTGATACTCGAAAATCAATACTCTCTTGAAATAATAAAAACTGAACATGCTTGGGTTAATAGAACCATATCAAGCATAAAAATTGGAAGTCTCAAATGGTCAACAAAAGAAATCAATGAAATATCGATAGAAATGGACAGATCACCCTGTTGAGATAGAAGTATTTTTAGCGATAACTTGAACCTTTAAGCCTCCTCAAAATACGCAGGCGGCGACGTGAATGGTCGCGCGCATCATTCGAGGCGGTATACTCAACCGCATCAAACGCTCGTCATAGCCCGCGTCTTTGGGTGCCCTCGGTCTAAATGCAGTTCCAAGAATAGCAAAAATACAGCATTTGGGAGGCTTTTTCTGAGTACGCCAGCTGAAACTCGGCCTATCTAATAACTGGCAGCGCATGACCGCAACTATGATCGTCATGTGACACGTGCGGGCAAGTGGCGCGGAAAAAGGATATGAACGTGATAGGATACGGAATAACTCGCTTCACATAGGCCGCCTTTCCATACTCCCATCGGATTCAGATTACACAGGTGAAATTCCCTAGGTTTTCTCTGTTATAGAAATTTCAACGATGTCAGGCAGATGTTTATCAATCTTAAGCGGTATCGCCACACGCAATAATAAATCTGGGCAGTACCGCGCCTTTTTCAACTTTATCAACGTCAAACCATGGCTGCCATCTTCCGTCCATAACCCCTAAATATTTTGGGAGCGTTCTCGCAAAAGTGCTCTCGCCAAACGCGACTTGAAGGGAGGCACCTGGTCGATTATTCGCATAGAAAGCCGTTGAATCAAAAGAGCCATTCTGCCCATGACAGGCTTATGAAAAACGTCCCTACCATTCATCTGCGCTCTGGAATTTGCTACTGCGACAGCGCTGTAGTTACGCATCTCTCTCTCATATCGTGCAATAGCATCGATAATCTTGTGTGGCTCGCCACGAACCTGATCGAGATACGTCGTCAGTAAAGCGGCATCGCGCAGAGCGGTGTTCGCTCCAGCACCTCGGCCGGGTGTCATCGTATGGATTGCGTCTCCAATCAGGGTGATTTGGGACGGTTTCCACGGGGCAACTGGTTCCGAAGTACGAACCGCAATCGGAAATACCGATTCAGGATCGGTCGCATCAAGCAGTGCGCGCCAGTTTGGATGCCATTTGCAAGTCATTTTCCGGGCGAGATTCAGTAATTCCGATCCTTTGATTTCAGATAAATTATCAGGAAATTTGTTGGAATTCGCCCAAAATCCCCACATAATATAGTCACGAGTATTATCGAACATAAGGCCGGGCCACTGCTTGAGCAGCGCCGCCTCGGAGGCACCGATCCCACTGTCAGGCTCTCCGCCTTCGTCCCAGGGGAACTCCATATTGTGCAATATTCCCCCATATCCTCGCGGCGCATTCAGGAGCGTTATACCCCGAAGCATGTTGGGCATGAGGAGCGCGCGCGTATAGTCGTTCGCGGGCACTTTTCCACCAATAGTTCTAATGAGCGAGTCAGTTAATCTGGCATCCGGAATATACTGCTGCCGCACCTTCGAGTTTGTGCCGTCAGCGCCTACGAGAATGTCACAAGTCTCACGGGATCCATCCTCGAAAAAAAGATATACTTCTCCACTTTCCGCAAGTTCGTAACGAGAAAATTTCTTATTGAAATGGACATGATCCTCTATTCCTGTTATCAGGACTTGCCTTAAAGTCATTCTACTGACCGATTGTTCTTTGTATGAACATTTTCTTTCCTGAGATATATCTATACGCAATAAATCACCAAAGTTCTCCGTTACGATATTCAGAACTTCCGGATTCTTTCCGCATGTCGCAAGAAACGTATTATATAGCTCTCTCGGAAGATTTTGATCTAGGGCACGGCAACCGCCTGGAGAAATGCTAATGCGATAACCCTGAAGCCCTCCTATTCTAGATGAGTCCTTATCGTATACAGAAAATCTGAACCCGTATTTTTTCAAACCTTGCGCTAAGCAAAGTCCACCGGTGCCTGCACCGATAATGGCAATACGCAACGCATTGGTGGCGGTCGGCCGTTCCATGATTTTTCTCCTCGGGAGCTGATAAAAATTATTGTCCGCTTGAGCAGCGAACCGAAAAGCTCAGTCGGTCATAGTTATGCAATGACTAGTTATAACGTGACTATGAGTGAGTCAAATGTCAAGGTCCAGCGTTCTGCACGCCGTCAACACGTCGCGGGAGAAGGCCAAACGACTTTCTCATCGAGAGTCGAAAGCACAGGGTACGTGGAGAGCGTCGAGCTGAACAATTTTGTCGCCCCAGCGAACGGTTTTATCGACTTTACCCAATCGGTTCGGCCGCGCCATCGAGCCTGCAATCGCCATCATTCGATCCACGCAGAAAAGAGCTCGAACGGATACCTCAGCGTCCCGAAGAGCGCAGAAACACGACTACGCCGCCCAACTCTTGGCTGAAAGAGCTATAACCTCGGCGCATCTAAGTCCAATATTCATGGTCGCGCTCTCAAGTAGAGCAGATTAGGAACATGAAGGAGAGGTTATCTTATGCTGGTTTGCGTTGATTGCCGCGTTAGGACTGTCGTGTCTCGCGTCTCCCTGCACCGGTCGCCGCGATTGACCGGCACTCACTGTGCGGCGAGGAGATTATCGAGAAAGGCTGCGGCTTCTCCTGTGCAGTCGCTCACAGATCCTGTCATGATGAAGGAGCCGAGCGGGCTTGCGTTTACACCCGTCGCCGCGTGACAGAGCCTGAATCACACTTCTTTTCTCATTCGACGGGTGCTGACCCTAGGCGCCTGTCTTGAGAGCAGCCAACCCCCGGTGTCAGTAGAGGACAATCAGGAAGGCCTGCAAACGTGCTCCTTAGCAAAAGCAGGCGCAGTTCTCCTCATTCTCGCCATCTCCTTGCGGTCTCCAGCGCTTCAAAACCCTCAAGACAAACATGTTTCACTAATACAAAACTCTTTTTCGGAACCATTCGCTCCAGCTCTCTTTGCGGCACCGAAGGTGTCTTCCGAAGTCGTCAAATATGGCCCTCCCGCCAAGATTTGTATCGAAACGACAGATCCCTCCAGGCATAGCCTGCTCACCAGAGGCAGCTCAGCGCGTCCTCCCTCAGTCCACCGATGGGATGCACCTTCCAAAGGATGCCAGCCTAGAAGCATCTCGTCATGAAGGTGGTGGTCGACGCTATGCGACGCAAGCGGGGTAAAAACCGTCACGTCACCCACAAGAACGCCCAGAGTGCGCCTATCGTCGATGTAGGCTCCCTGCGATATGTGCGGCTGGAACGATCTTGATTTCAACCAGACACGTGAAACGTCTTGCGGCAGAGCGAAGATATATCGGGCTCCTGCTCTGCGTATGGGCTGTATTTCCGTGTCATCATCAAGAACCAACGTCAGCTCGGGATCACTTGTGAAACACTGGGTCTCTGTACGACGCCGCAGTATTTTCAGCGCTTCAGCCCGCGCCCTCAGTGCCTCATGAGCTTTCCTGGCGAACGCCTCGTCGGTTCTGAGAGGGGCGGCAGCATCCCGCTCCCATGAGTGCCGGGCCTTTCCGACAACGACATAATCGCCGCTCAGGTCACAATCGTAAGGAAGAGGCGTGGCATCGAGAAAACTCTCAGCCTCGAGGCCGTTAGCGGAGAGTACGGAATGCTTTTCAGTCTCGATATGATAAACCGTCGTCGTGTGAGGCTCGTCATAATAGATCGAGCATTCATTGACCAGAAGACGAACAGGAATGAAGCAGCCCTCAAACAGTACGCAGTGCTCCGAAGTCAGGCGCAGATCTTTGAAGGGCCTTCCTGCGCCGAAGGCATCGGCCTTGACAACAACAAGACGCTCGCCAGTCGGGCCGACCTCGACCACACGCTTCCCCACCCAGACAACCTTTTCGATGTCATCACCGCCGTGCTTTTTAGTCACCACGGCATCACCGACTTCGATCATCTCCACGGTTTTTTGTCCACCCGGAACTTGGATCAAAGTCCCTCTAGCGAAACACCTGACCACGATCATGCCGCCATTGCTGCCGCTCACAAACGGATATTGGGTCACCTCACCCACGGTTAACCCATTGGGATTTCCAGGAATTACTATGTAAACAGTCATATAGGAGCTTACTGAAACATTTCCTACGCCGATGGCGTTGACCGATGCCCTGATGATTACGGTTGTGAAGCCCCCACGATACTCGTAAGTCACTTTCTTTGGCCAAGGGCCCAGATCGAAATTGATGAGCAGAGGCTGTGTTGGCGTATTTTGTACGTTGATCCTGTAATCATAGCTGCCAGGGGTAGAGGCCATCGCGTCCGATTTGAAATCAACATTTATCATGCTGGAGGCATTACCCAGCGTCACCTTGGTGGTGGATAATTTTCCATTCGCAATCAGAGCCTTTGACCCTGTTAAATCAAGCGTTCCGCCGTTGAGGAAATATTCTCCTATGTCTTTGTATTGCGCGCTCTGTCCCGCACCTATTTCGATCATAACTTTATTCCATCTGAAATTTCCTCCTCTGATAGCTTTGAATTTTCCGCGCAGGACTCGCGATCTTACTATTTTTCTTTTCGATTTTATGCTTTAGGCGCGATGTATATCCCTGACATAAATATGATATTCCGAAATATATATCAAATCATGTCAATTATATATTTTTATAGATCTGATAAGAAGGCGCATCACGGATTGGTCGCTCATGCAGTCGCCGACCAAGAGATGGGACGTCACTCTCTGATTGTCGAAGTGTGTCTGCGAGATCCGCGAAACGTGAGGGAGGATAGCTGGATGAATTATCAAAAGGCGAGCGTTTCCGGGATCATGTAGTCGAGAAGGTTTTCCCGTGTGTGCGCCGTGCCCTCTTCCTCACGAGATTAGATGTCCGGAACAGGAAATTACACGAGGTAGATTACCTGCTACACCAAGTCACTTATACGGAGGGATCAACGCTGTTCTTATCCTGCCCGTGGCATGGTATCGTATGGCTATGTATCGTACGGCTATGTATCGTACGGCTATGGGGCGCATGCAGCCCCATCACGCCACAAGAAACAACAGGGTCGCAACTTGACCCGATCCATTCCCGAAGCCTGTGCTGCGTGTCCCCATCAAAAAGGGCACCCCGAGCGCGGAACAGTCAGAGTATTGAGGACATATCAGCTATGGCTATCGTTTCGGAAATATTATCGACTGTGATAACTGAGCATTTTTACCTCGCCTCGCTGAGTTTTGGCCCTCGCTGGGCCATCTCCTTCGAACAGAAGCAGGGAATCAAGTTCACTACGGTCACCAGAGGTGCGTGCTGGATCAAGCTGGCAGGCCATACTACCCCCATTTATCTGACAGCAGGGGACTGTTTCCTCATGTCCTCGGGGCGCGCTTTCACCGTTTCCAGCGCGGAGGGACTGACTGCAGTAAACGCTGATCGCTATCGGGTGCAGAAAAGTGAGCGATCTCAGTTTTTTACGGATCAGGGGACAGACACCCAGCTCGTGGGCGGTCGTTTTTTCTACGCCAAGGCTGCCGTAGACACGCTGAGCCAACTGCTGCCTGAGTTTGTCTGTATCAAAGCCAATGACCCGCGGAACCCGCGCCTTACGGAGGCGATCAGCCGGTTCGTTGAAGAAGCCCGTTCGACAGACGAGACCGGATCGACATTCATGATCGATCTCCTGGCAAAAATGATGATGATTGAGCTCATCCGCCACTCCATTTCACAGGGACTTCAATTGAGTGCCAATCCGCTGATCGGGATGAAGGACGAACGCATCTCGCGAGCTATGGAGGCCATGCATTCGAAGCTCTCCCATGCATGGAATCTCACCGATCTTGCATCTCTCGCCTGTATGTCACGATCGAATTTCTCGACAAAATTTCGAGCCTTGGTCGGCTCACCACCTCTCGACTACCTGCAAAAAAGGCGCATGCTGCAGGCCGCGTCCCTGCTCTCGAAATCGAGTCTGTCGATTACCGAGATTGCACACACGATAGGATACGATACGGAAAGCGGCTTCAGCACAACTTTTCGTCGGGTGATGGGTATCGCACCGCAAAAATATCGGTCGGATTTTACCAAGCCGAAGTAAATCGATCCAACTCCCTGGAGAGGATTTGCGAACCCGACGAGTTGGGAACGTTGCAACCGGCAGACTCCTAAGGCCAAACGCACTAAGCCACTCCGCCCTTGAGTGAAGTGGCTAGCACGGGTCGTGTTAAATATTTACGGTTAAAACTCGCGGCATGGCAGTTTGTTTATATTACCAGTAGAAACCACCCCATGCAGCCTGCTGATAGCCGTTCCACGTCATAACAGGGAAGGCAGTCTGAGGCTGAGGTTTTTTGACAACCGGGGCCACAGACGTCGGCCTTGAGATATTGCCCTGAGGCGCAACACTACCCTCCGATACGGGCTGTGCTATGTCACCCGTCTTGCGACCATAAAGCCCAAGTTTCTGTACCGCGCCGGAAAATGACATGCTGAAGGACTTATCCGCGGTAAAGGTGCTGTTTTTGTCGGAAAAATATCTGGCGCCATACCCCGAAAGATTTCGCCCTGCAGAAACCGTGCCGCTGTTGTTGGTCACATTACGGGTCGAGATCGAGATGTCACCGCTGGCTGCTTTCACGCTCCCATCAACATTATCGAGATCGGACCAGTTTGCAGTTGTGAGCCGTATCGATCCGGTGTCAGAATTGATAGTTCCACCACGGTTAGACACTGCATTTCCGGCTTTGACGGTAACGTTTCCATCTGCGCCTAGATAACCGGTATTACGGATGGGGCCAGTGGTTGAGGCCAGATCGATCCTCCCCGACTTTGCCTCAACCCGGCCGCTGTTTTCAAGCAGAGAAAGAGCCTGCACATCAATATCGCTACCAGACGATCTGATACTTCCCGAATTTTTAACCTGCGCGGTAGACTTGAAGGTCGCCCTCCCTGCACCTCCCGATTTGCTCGCATTATCGTTCGTTATGTTTTTGCTGTTCTGCAGATTGCCGACGGAGGAAATATAAAGCGAGCCACCGGAATTCTGAACCGTTCCATCGTTGTCGAACGTTCCAGCCGCGACCATATTCAGGCCCGATCTGGCGCTGACCGTTCCAGCGCGATTGCGGATATTCCCGGCGGTATTGATGCTCAGCGCGCCATTTGTCGACTCAAGGCGCCCGTCGTTGGTAACGTTTCCTGCTGCCTTGAACGAGGTATCTTGCCTGGAGGCAATCGTTCCCGAGACGCTGTTTTCGATACCGCCCGCAGTGGAAAACTGCCCACGACCGTTGCGAGCGTTTATTAAGCCCGCGTTAACGATCTTGCCAGCAACCGATGCGGAAAGATCGCCTTCACTATCGATGATCGCAGTCGCATTATTGACGACATTCCCTGCAACAGCGAGGCTTACTCGTCCTTTCTCTGCTGCGATGTGACCGTTATTAACGATGTCGCCTGATGCTGACACATAGACGTCGCTGGTATTGGCGGCCATGTCGCCATTAACACGCACCCCTGCCCCATTCTCGTTGACGACCATATAGATCCTGTCGGCATACAAGCCGCCCATGGCCGACGTATCAACCGCGAATTCAGGGCTCTTATCGGCAGGGTCCGGCTTCATCTGCTCGATCTTGGAAACGTCATTGTAATCGACCGTGTTGCGTCCCGCAATCACGTTGAGTCTTTGGGCATGCAGTCGCGCATTTCCTTTCAGCGTCACCGTACGCGAGACGATATCGAGGACAGGAACAGTGGTGAAGTCGCCCCCAGCCCCCTGAAATGTGATCTCGCCTCCCGAAACCTGCAGGCTCTTCAGGGCTCCGGTGCTATCGATCGACGGCTTGCCCGTCGTCAGGGTCGCTCTGGAGGTATTCAGGAAGCCACAACCCGAACAGGCAATGCCAATGGGATTGGCCACGACGACTGCGGCCTGCTGACCGGCGATCTCGGTCTGTCCCGCAAGGGTCGTCGGATTGCTGCCGGTCACCTCATTCAGGATAACCTTCGCTGCCGTCCCGTTCAGATTGGCATTGGCCGCAATCTTGCCGCCAAGTTGGGTCTGCGCAGCCGTCGTCGCATTATTGAGGATTAACCCCCCTTCGGTGACATTATAGTCCGTGAAACGATTATGCGAGAGCCCAGCCGCGTTAGCGCCCACGATATCGAGCTGATCAACTCCGTTTCCGGAATGCCCGAGCGTCGGGTGGACTCCCCCGGAAGGATCGATCACGATGTGAGGCGTTGCGACCTGGGCTGAAGCCTTAGCCGCCAGCGAAAGCGTCAGGAATGTGCTGGCAACCAGCATGGTCGCACGAAGGCTTTTGAGGCGCCGATGCTCAGCAGCCACTTTAGTACCAAATTTATCAGTCATGATTTTATCCCGATTTGGAATAAGGTTATGAGCCCCTCAGAAGGTAAAGGACTCGTGTAGAGGGAGTGCGTCAGCGCCACGTCCCAAAAGAACGGACCGCTGGTCTTGCGAAGGCCGAGGCCAGCCCCAAGCATTTCTCCTCCTTTTTGCAGAGGAGACATGGACGGCGTTGTGAACCCGACCCGCACAATGCCGAAATCAAGGGCCGCGTATATTTCCGCTCTATCGAAAATACGACGACATACCCATGATGAAACCGGACATCCAAGTGACGAGGCTGGAAGCTGCCATGAGAAATCATTTCTCATGTATCCCCCCTCGTTCCCGAGAAGAATATTCTGCAAGAAACCACGGACCGTATAAGCCCCGCCGATCTGCAACTGATTGATAGGAAACTGGTAGCGCGTGCTCAGCTCGCCATGGAGCGCCATGTGCCAGAAAATGCCCCGCGGGAGGGGTTTATAGCCGTCGACATCGAGGGAGGGACGAAGAAAGGCAGTATGCGGCTCGGCGCTCCCCGGTGAGACGAAATAGGACCATGTTCCCGCGCCGTTGAAGGCAATCTTTGTTCCAAGCGTGACATACCAGAGAGCATTCAATGCACGGGACGACTCACTGATCTGAACATTAACGTAGGCCTGCCGACCACGTGTTACTTCAATGGTCTCACCCTCGAGAGATGAACCGAAAGACTTGCGTTCGAACGAACCCTGGACGGTCGTGACACCAAAGCTGTTGCGCGCCACGACGCGCGTCGCCCCAATAAGCCAATCGTCTCGCAGGCCTTGCACAGAAAGAGGCAAGGACCAGGTTTGGAGCGGATAGTTATCCTGCGAGCGCCACCAGGACCCAAACACAGTCCAGTAACCAAATGGCACAACGCCACTTGCGAGCAGGAAGGACGTGTTCCCTTTTCCCGCACCTGCGACGAGTGAGTGGTCATACTCAACTGACCACAAATCGGCCAATCCGAGCGCATTTTCAGCGCTTACCTGAGCGTGTCCGACCTCGCGCCCAGTGATCCTCTGGGAGTAGTTATCGATCCAAACCTGTCCGTGCAGGATGCGCGTCTTCGGCGAATTGACAATCACTTGCGAGGTTCCGGACTCACTCCCGGGCTCTATCCGAAGTCTGGCGGAGGAATGAGGCAAGCGGGTGATATTTTCCATGCCCTGCTCCAGAGCCGGAAGCGTCAGCACACCACCCTCGATATCAGGGAACGCCATCTGGGCAATTCGACGTGCAGGGCGTCCAGAAATTCTGAGTTGGCTCACACGCCCCGCGACCAGCACGACAACCAACTTTCCTGAGGAAAGGCTCTGCGTGGGCAAATAAGCGCGGGAAGTTATGTAGCCCTGAGCAATCAAAGCCCCATTCATATATTTTACGACGGCATCAATGTCTGGAAGGCTCAGGCACTTCCCCTGATAGATATCTTTTACTTTTTGAGCCTCTTTTTGAATGTATTCGATATGGCCCCTAATTTCGATATCGCGAACCTCGAAGCATCGCCCGACCCGACTTCCGTGCACGCCTGGCGCTCCCCCAAGCGCTGAACGCGCTTCAGGAAGAGACAGCAGATCCATCTGCAATTTACGCTGCTGATAGCTCTGAAACTGGTTTTGCACTCCCCCGGGAGCTACGGTCAAAGCGGTAGTGGCCTCGGCGCGAAACGAAAAAACGGCCCAAAGTAGAAGATGCAGAGCTATTACGCCCACAACGCCTGACGCGGAGACGCATTCGGCTCGATACTTCCACAAACTGTTCATTGGGATATTGTCCGACTTATAATAAATCGCCGCGATATGGGATGAAATATGAAGCAAAGCAAAAATAGTCAACCGAAGTTAATGATTGTTCAATGTATTGATTATTAATACCTATTTTTTGATATGTGTTTTTTGTAAATATTATTGATATTCCAAAAATCTTTGTAGATATCACGGTATTTTTTATCGAAACCTTAGATGCCATCCAATATTAACGAGTGATCCTATCATAATTAACGAAGGCTCTTCTCCTTGATGTCGATGACCATGAAAAGATGTCATCTTTACCTGAGGAGGGTGGCCGACCTGCTTCTCCATTGATTAGCTAGCCAATATTAGACAGGGCGTAGAGCCTCTGTTGCCCAAAGCGACATTCTCAGGCCCTCGCTCAGATCAGGTTAAAACTCACCTGACTAACAGTGGCATATCGCATGCAAGATCATTTACAGACGAACACAGCATAAACTCGTGCAGGCGTTAGGCGGTAAGAACCCCTAACGCGACGAGGCTTAATTGATAATATCGATAAATAAAAATAGAAGATAAAAAATATATATTGGAGGCCGCCATTATAAAATTGCGACACGCTTTTCTGGAGATCGCAAATTGGACTATAAATATACGACGCCTGGACCCTATGCGAGTATCGTAGACGGCACTCTCAAATCAGGTGACAGCCTTGAAATAGACAACACCCTTTCAAAGTCTGTGCTTTATATTGCCAATCAGGGGTCGTCTGCGATAATTCGCCCCAGCGGTATTGTCCCGTCCGCCGGCCAATCGATGTCAATCGATGGTAAGCTGACAATCAATCTTTTGGCCCCCACCGCCATGGTCAACATCATTCAGGGCGGTGGGCCGCCTGCGGTGGGCAATGTCAGTGCCAACCTGCGGGTTGGAACGCAGGGCGTTATTACAGTGAATGGGTCCGGCCCTGACTCACGTGCGATGTTCGGAGGGGCAACCACAACGGTCGTCTTACAAAACCAAGGCGCCATCAACATCTCAAACTCAAGCCTGTATGGATGCAAGGTATCAAATTATGTGTCAGGCTTAGGCGGTGCCGCCTCTAACCCGCGCGGTAAGATAAATCTTTCTGGAGTGTATCTGCAAGGAGGCGGAAAGTATCCCTTCAGTATTTTGTCGAAAACATCTACGTTCATTGATATATCGTATCAGGATATATCAATTAATAATTAGAGCATATATTTAAACACAATAATTAATTTAACGATAAACCTTTCTGGATCAAACAACTATATCGGGTTCGGCGACAGCACAGCTCCGGGCACCCTATCCCCGGTCAAAAACCTGATTATCCGAGGTTTTGGTGCGGGAGACATACTCGATATTCCGAGCGGGACATTCTCCGACACCTGGAACTACAACAGCGTCACTGGCATTCTGACTATACAATCTGTTTACGGGACCAAACGGGAAATATCCGTCGATATCGGGTTGGGTTACGATCCGGCCCTGTTTTCGGCGGTTCCTCTCCCCAGCGGCAACAAACCCGCAGGTGAGACACAGTCATCAGGCGTTACCTATACTGGCCCTACCCCTTGCTATCTTGCGGGCACGCTCATATCGACGCCAAAAGGTTATATACCCATTGAATATCTTGGAGATGGCGACGAAATTTACGTCTTCATGAATTGTGAAAGACGGATAAAAAAATCGGTCTGGTTGCGCGAGGCACTGCTTCTGTAAAACACACCGCTTCGTCACAGCCAGACCTGGCCGGCTACCCTATACGTGTCGCACAGGGAGCCCTCGGGGACGGGATACCCTTCGCTGACACCTACGTCACGCCTGAACACTGTCTTTTCATTGACGAGCATCTCATTCCAGCTCGCCTGCTCATCAATGGTCGAACGATTGCTTACGCTCTTCATTATGAACAGTATGACTTTTATCATCTCATCCTGGATGATCATGCGATCATCTGCGCCAATGGAATGCTAAGCGAGAGCCTGTACCGAGCCCAATCTACACCATTCGAAGCTAAAGAAACGCGGGAAACTCGGCGAGGCGCTGCTCGACGCCGTGCTGCGCCTCTGGGGACAGAGCCTTCTTTCATTCGAAATGTCTTGCGCAAGTACGGTTGGTCATCGAGCCTCGAGCCTCCCCGGTTGTTCCGATACGGTGATGATTTTTACGACAGTGTTGTTCTTGTGGCTAATGAGCGCATGATCCGACCGCTCAGAAAAAAGGACCAAAGCCTAGTTTTTTCGATAC
Organism: Asaia sp. BMEF1; assembly: GCF_051628905.1. Lineage (GTDB taxonomy): Bacteria > Pseudomonadota > Alphaproteobacteria > Acetobacterales > Acetobacteraceae > Asaia. The sequence continues at coordinate 1,349,694 of NZ_CP157575.1, forward strand.
CTGGTGATGTCTCTCAGGTTGTTCTTCACTCCCCTGCCCTGCGCCTATGCGATGCAATCGGAGCCTATTGGGATGACCGGCGCTCTCTGGGTATGCTGGTAGGCAATATCAGCCTTTTTGATAGCCATGGGTACAGCGCTCTTGACGAGCATCACAAATTGGAAATGCGCGTGGGCTGGAACGGTTACGAAAATGCGCAAGCAAGATGGACGAGTGGTGAGACACCAATCAATTTCCCTCCGAGAGCAGCTTATTCTCTGGGCATCCTGACGCTTGAAATCCATGACACCTGTTACGACGCAGTCGAACGGATACTTCGCGCGGAATCTGGGTCGAACGCGGCATGACATAGGCAGGTTTTACCGACAGGCCTTCGACTGGTCTATCCGACACACCAGTTCGAAGGTCTGCCGATGGCGTAGTGCAAGCGGCAAGGGATGACGACAAAGTCGCTTTATCAAACGAGCATGGGGCCCTGCGTTCGCTTCCACACCAGATGAGGTAAAATCAATAAAGAAGTCAGTAATATGGATAAATCCAAACTGAATAAATCTATATAAATCTTGAAAAAACATTCGTTCGATCAGGGATGTAGCAAGATGACAAAAAACAAGGTCGCGCTCGTCACAGGCGCATCCAAAGGTATCGGTGCTGCAATTGTCAAAGAATTGGCGCAAAGCGCCTATACGGTCTTCGTCAACTATTCTCGCGACGCAGGCGCTGCTACAACAGTAGCTGAAAATATCATCACTAACGGAGGCGCCGCGGAAATCATTAGAGGGGACGTATCCGATCCGCAAGCAGTTGCCACCATGTTCGAGACCATACGTTCAAAATATGGCCGTATCGATGTATTGGTAAACAATGCAGGAACTTATGCCACGGCTCCTCTCTCAGCCCTCAATAAAGCTGAGTTCGACCGACACTTCGAATTGAATGTCTTCGGAACGTTACTCTGCAGCATGCATGCGTCAGCATTATTCGGCGAAGAAGGTGGATCGATCATCAACATAGGGTCCTCAGTAACGTCGTTCACTCCCGAAAATTCAGTAATATACACTGCTTCCAAAGGTGCTGTGGATGCGATAACGCGGACGTTGTCAAAAGAACTCGGTAGTCGGAACGTTCGAGTGAATTCGATCAACCCGGGCCTCGTATCGACCGAGGGCCTCTCTGCTACTGGATTCTCAGATCCCGCATTTCATGCAACGATTAAAAAAATCACCCCACTTGGCCGCATAGGGGCACCTGGGGACATTGCCCCCGCAGTCGTATTTCTCGCCTCGGACGCAGCAAGCTGGATTACAGGTGAAATTCTGGTGATCGGCGGTGGACTTCACTAGCTCAGGTTGACAAGAGGCCTGCTGCAAAGCCTGGGTGCAACCAATCCACGGTTTCGTTGACAAAAAATTCCACTCAAAGCCTTGCTGCGGCGAGGTTGAGGAAACAGATGAAGGACAGGGCTGTCTTGTCGTAGCGGGTTGCGATGCGTCGCATCTGCTTGAGGCGGTTGAACATTCGCTCGATGCGGTTGCGATCCCTGTAGCGCTGCCAGTCAGTGTTTTGCGGGGTTCTGCGGCCTTTGCGTGATGGAATGTCTGGCAAGATCCCACGCATCAGCAGATCGTGGCGAAATCTGTCACTGTCATTGCCCCGATCGGCGAGCATGGCTTTGGGGGTCGGGGCAGGCAGAGTCATCAGGGCATCTGTAGCTTCATAGTCCGAGACCTGTCCTCCTGTGAGGAGAAAGCTGAGAGGGCGTCCCTGATTGTCGCATCAGGCATGGATTTTGCTCGTAAAGCCGCCGCGTGATTGACCAAAACCCTCCGAATGAGCCCCCCTTTTGCGCCCGTTGCCTGTGAGTGGGCACAGACCACGGTACATGCTGCCAATCATCACTCAGCCCCAGATCCACCAGGGTTTGCAGCAGCGCGTCCCACACACCCTGTTCAGCCCAACGGCGAAACCGGACATAGACCGAATTCCACTTGCCATAACGTTCATGCATGTCACGCCACGGACAACCGACGCGCAGAACATGCAGCATACCGTTGAGAAAACGGCGATAGTCTCCAGCCGGACGGGCCCAACGTCCGCGCTCAGGCGGCAGAAGCGGACCAATCATCGCCCATTCCCGATCCGTTAGATCACCCCGTGCCATGCCTGTTCTCTCTGCCCGACGACCAACAGACACAAAGCGAGTCAGATCTCAGGCAGGTCGTACAGACCTTCTGTCAACGATCCCTGGAACCCATCTGAATGCCGCCAGCGAAACTGCCCCGTGAGACACAGGCAGAGATTGTGCAATGCACGCTGACCGGCAATTTTGAAAAAGCCAAATATGTGACGCGCACCGCCTTGAGGAGATTGGACGAGGCGCAGGCAGCGCGATTGGCAAAGAAGATGGAGAATGAAAAAGCTGAAGCTCCAATTCCTTTTCCAATGAAAGCATCAGCTGGCCTCGTACCTGGAGGATCTCAGCGCTCCCAAAAACTTCAGTGCAAGGAAGAACATCGAAAATTTTATATGCCTCGGGCGAAAGATGAATGAGCTTCCTCCAAGTCTCGTACCCGGCAAAAAACTTCACACCGCTCCACCAACCCTACGTCAACAGAATACTGTTTTATGTTGAGCAAGTACATCAACGGCTTTCGCAATTTCATCTGTATTGAGGTGTGCGTAGCCGAATCTGAAATAATTGATGTCGTTTTGTGAGCCGATAAAAAAACGTTTTCCGCGTTCAATATGCAGACCGGCCTTCTTTGCCGAAACTGTCCAAGCATCACCATCTATGCGAGCATCTATTTTCATCCAAACTGCCAGACCTCCCGCAGGGACGGAAAATGTCACCGCATTGCTCAGCTTCTCGCGAACCTCCTTCAACAGGAAGTCGCGCCTCTGAGCATAGACACGTTTGGCTTTACGTGCATGCCGACCAAGGACACCGTTACGGATCATGAGCGCCATGGCCTCTTCCAAAGGCACGTCGCCTTGACGGTCAATCGCCTCGCGCAAATCCGTCATGCGTCTCAGAATATCCGGTGGCGCAATAACATATCCCAATCGCAATGACGGTATCGTCAACTTGGAAAGTGAACCAATATGAATCAGCCGCTGATCGGCACCAACTCGCGCAGCAAGAGGCAGAACCGGGGCACTATCGAAGCGGTAATCATGATCATAGTCATCTTCGATGATGAGCAGATCATGCTGCCTCGCCAATTCCAGCAGTTTCAAGCGTCGTCCAGCCCCAAGAGTTACTGTAGTCGGATATTGATGATGGGGCGTGACATAGACGGCCCTTATGCCCGGATCATGCCTCAACATCTGCGCCAGACAATCGACATCAAGTCCTTCATGATCCACAGGAACACCAATGACGCGAGCCCCGCCTGCGCGGAAGCTCGACCAGGCAAACGGATAACCCGGATCTTCGACCGCGACGCCATCACCCGGCGACAGATTGGCTGACGCAGCCAAAAAAAGGCCCATCTGGCTGCCATGCGTGATGAGAACATTATCAGCCGAGATCGAGAGACCTCGAGCGTTCAAAAACTCTTCGGCAAGCGCTGCGCGCAACGCAGATGCACCCTGAGAGTCGGCATAGCCGCTGCGTGACAGGAAGCGCGACGACGTCAGAACCGTACGAAAGGCACGTGCCAGTTCCACTCGAGGCATAAGCCGTGGATCGGGTGTGCCGTCGGTAATCGTCAATAGGGATCCAGGGCGCTTTGCCGACCCGGGAGGGCGTTCGGAGAGGTGGAGAGGCTTAGGTTCAGTCCGTATCGCACTGGGAAGGTCCTCAGCCACGAATGTTCCGCGAGATGAACGGGAAACCAGCCAGCCCTGCATGACCAATTCGTGGTAAGCGGCATCAACCGTATTACGATGTAGACCAAGAGTACGCGCAAGGGCACGGGTCCCAGGCAGAATTTGACCTGGCCTCAGGCGTCCCCGCTGAATCTCACGTATAAGAGATTCAGCCAGATCGATGAAAACCGGCCTTGTCGGATCGCCGATCAGTTCAAGCGTCAATTCTTGGCGTAACGACAAAACAACGTATCTCCCTGCTTCATGGCCCATCGCGTACGAGAATTGTTTCCAACATATTCTGGCCTCTTGAAGGCGCACACATCAACAGTCGGGAGCAGATGCACAAGCTGGAAATCGCTCCATTGCCTCGTCATGATCTGCGATATCTGTCAGGGCTGCAGCCATAGGTTTTCGAGAAAGCATCGCGAAAAGCGCGTTCCGACAGATAGCCAACTTTTGCAGCAACCGACTCAATCTTCATCTTTCGATCCGATCTGAGCAGATCGGCGGCAAAGGCCATGCGCCAGCCTATCAGATGCTCCATCGGCGTCATACCAACCAGCCGTCGAAAACGGTCGGCGAAAGCCGAGCGCGACATGCCAACTTGCTGGGCAAGCCCCGATACGGTCCAGACCACCGAAAGGTCATCATGCATCAACTGCAGAGCCCTGTGGATTCTGGTGTCACCCATCGCCCTCAGCCATCCGGCGCCGTCGATCCGGGCATTGTCCCTGATCGCCCGCCTGAGGGTCCGTATCATCAGTATCTCTGCCAACCGGTCGACTGTGGTCGACGCACCGGGCTCGGCGCTTGCAATCTCGTCACGCATCATCTCCCGAACCTGACGCGACAGAGTATCGGCCTCATTTGCAGGCACATGCAGGATTGGCGGCAATTCCTGAAACAGCAGAGGGGCCTCCGCCGATATGAGCGTAAAACACCCGACCACAAGAGAAACACCTGCGCCTGTATTCTCCTGATATTCCAGGGTATTCGTCTCTTGCCATGCCGCAAGCTGGGATGCGGTCAAAGGCGTTGTGAAGGTAATCTCAGCATCGCTGCGAAGATGGAAGCGGGAGGCAGCAGGAAAAAAGAGAAAATCTCCCGCGCGCAAAGCAATGAGCGGCCCCTCGTCCTGATTGATGAGGCAATGCCCCTCCATCACGGCAATAAAAACAGCATGCTGCTTTGGAAAAGCCAGACCATAGCGCCCTGCCAAGGTGATACGCCCCCACACCTCTCCTTGCGTTCTGAGAGACAGGAAGATCCGGTCGAGCAGATCCATTCTGCAACGCCCCCTCTGCTGAGTGACATCTGGCGTTTTCAGCCGGATTTATGGATGTATAGGGATATATCCGCCAGACCCTATCGATAAGGTTGAGCTCTTACAAGCTGGCAGCACGAAGGAAGACGCCAATCGCTCAGCGCGATCTGCGGCTTTCGCATGATGCCCCAGATGGAAAGAGCTTCACAATGCACACGCTCTACAGCCGCATCGACAAGGCGATGACCGCCATCGCAGCGCATTCGGATCGATATTGTTGTTGCGTCCTCAACAAGCAGGGGCAGGAAATCCTGTTTTTCCGAAGCACCGAAATCCTGCCCTGTAGTGAGGGTTTCAGCCGTGCAAAGGCCGTTACCGCTCATGCCTTTCAGCTCGACACGCAGACGCTGCTTGTCCTGCCGCAAATCACAGGGGCCATCAAGGACACACGCTACTGCTTTCTTGCGGGTGGACTGATCTCTCACGGCCCGACCGGCGAAACGCTGTTCATCGGGCTGTCGAGCGACAAGCCGGACAGCGATCACACGGCAGCACAGGCTGCTGCACAGGCCCTTACCTCCACGGAGATATCGTCATGACCAGCATTCTCATTACCGGCGCCGGAACAGGCTTCGGCCGCATGCTCGCCTTTTCCCTCGCGCGTCGCGGCCACACCGTGCATGCCGGGGTTGAATTAACCTCGCAGGTCGGCACGTTGCGGCAGGAGGCAGAGGCATTGGGGCTGACGCTCGAAGTCTCGAGGCTCGACATCACTTCAGCTCGTGACCGTGCGCGTATTCTTCGCGAAGATTTCGATATCCTCGTCAACAATGCCGGTATTGGTCAGGGCGGCTCGCTCGCCGACATGCCCGACGATGTTTTGCGCGAGCAGTATGAAATCAACTTCTTTGCAACGGTCGCCCTGACGCGTGAATATCTCCATGCCCGCAGGAATAGCGGGCCGACACGCATCGTTTTCATGTCGTCCATTGGCGGTATCCTGACCGTTCCGTTTGCAGGGGCCTATTGCGGCTCGAAACACGCGCTCGAAACGCTTGCGCAATCACTGCATCAGGAATTTGCCGAGCGCGATGTCACCATCGCCACCATCAATCCGGGCCCTTATCAGACGAATTTCAACGACCTGATCATGGAAGGGCCGCGCTACTGGCAAAGCGAGAACGATCTCTTCGATTACAGCGCGCTCCGCTTCGACATGCCGCAATACAAGAACGATCAGGATATCGAGACCATGGCCGATATCACACTCGATCCCAAATCGCGCTTCCGCAATATCCTGCCACGCGAACTGGAACAGCATATCCGCGAGCAGGAACAGGCAGTCTGGAACTGGTGATGACGTGATCCTGGCCTCGTCCATCGGGCGGGGCCAGGATACCTGCTGCCACTCCCGCGCGGCAAGCACACTGGGCATCATCTGCATATCGCTACTCGCGGTATCATCGGTACCCGGAGTGCCGACGAAAGACGAGATCTTTAAGACGCTTCACGCCTGAAAGAGACCCGGCCGTCCTCCGGGAGCCAATTCAACACGTAGCTGCGGAAGAACGCATTACGCCGCCCGAGTAAATCGGGCAGCCAATACAGCCACCCAAACCGGCCTATCCAGTTTATCGAAACCGGACCTTTTTATAGTCCGGTCGGTGTGGTGCATTCCTCGAGACTAAGATGACTGAGGGAACGAGCATCATGAAATTTTCCGGCGTAAGCGCATTTCCGATAACGCCCATGAACGAAGAAGGGATCGATCAAGCCGGTTTTGAGCGCCTGATCAGGCGCCTTGTCGAAGCCGGGGTCAGTTCCATCGGCGTCGCAGGATCGACGGGAAATTATCCCTATCTGACCCATGATGAGCGTGTGGAAATTGCCCATGCTGCCGTAAGCTGTGCCACCGGAACACCCGTCATCGCCAGTATAGGGGCGTTCCGCACACGGGAAGTGCTCTCACTCGCCGACCATCTGCAAAGCGTTGGTATCGACGCCCTGCTCCTGCCGATCGTGTCCTATCATGGACTGGGAGAGGAAGAGGTCTTCTCCCTATTCAGATCGGTCAGTCAGAACGTCTCTGTCCCGATTATTATCTATGATTCGCCGATCATCAGCCGTTTTGCCATCTCCGACGCGCTCTACGCCAGGATCTGCGCTTTGCCGCATATCGGCTCCATCAAGGTGCCGAGCGGATGGCCGACCGGAAATGAAGCCGTACAACGCATACAGCGACTGGCGCAGACGCTTCCTTCGACCACAATCATCGGTGCGAGCGGCGATGACACGGTGTCCGAAGGCGTCAAGGCTGGTGCGAAGATCTGGTACTCCGAATGGGGCGGGCTTTTCCCGCAGAAGGCGAAAGCCCTGATGCAGGCATCCCTCACCAGCGACGAAGAGCTGATCACGCAAATCTCGAAGCAGTTCGCGCCATTCTGGAAGATCTCTCACAAATACGGCGGCAGCATACGGCCAATCTCCGCAGCAGCATCCATTCTGGGTCTTACCGGCAGGGATAACCTGCCGCTTCCCTTGCAGGGGGTCAGTGATGAGGATCGGACAATGCTGGAGCAGGCAATCGCACGTCACGACATGAACTGAGCCCACTCTCCACGCGCCACATCAAACAAATCGGAGAACGCCCCCATGCAGATCGCTGATCTTCGCGAGAAATCCTATTTCAATGAACGCGCCACGCGCGAAATGGCCATGCACCTGAAAGAGACGCCTCAAAACCCCAGGGAAACTCTTGCCTATGCCTGCAAGATCCTTGCGATGACGGGCCAGGAGGCAGGGCTTGCCGGGCAGATCAGCCTGCTTTCCGAACGACCGGGTGCGTACTGGACCCTGCGCTTCGGCCTGGGCTTTGATGAAGCAACGGCAGATGATTTTATCGAGGTGGATCGCGACCTGAACACGCTGACCGGCGAAGGCATGGCCAATCCGGCCACGCGTTTCCATCTTTGGGTTTACGATGCGCGGCCGGACGTCATGTCGCTCATCCATACCCATGCCCCCTGGGTCTCGGCCCTTGCTGCCGCACGACAGCCTCTTGTGGTCGCCCAGATGGATATGACCCCGCTCTATGACGATTGCGCTTTTCTCGGCGAATGGCCGGGCGTGCCGATTGCAGATCATGAGGGCGTGATCATTTCGAAGGCCTTGGGTGATCGCAAATCTATCATCCTCGCCCATCATGGCTATCTGACCGCCGGCATCTCAATTCAGGAGGCGACCTATCTCGCCGTCTATCTCGAACGTGCCGCCAGGATGCAGGTCAGGGCGCAGTCTTTCGGGCCGCTTACCCCTGTCGACGATCCCCTCGCCCGCGAAGCGCATGACTATCTTCTGCAGCCATCGATCGTGAACGCGACCTTCAGATACTGGTCGCGGCAAGCCGACAGAGTGTCCGCCACGGGTCGCTGAATTTTTTACGGTCAGGTGTCAGCTGAGACCTGTCCTTGTGCTTTCCCGCCTATGCCAAAAGCTGTGCCTCATCTTCATGAAGGCCAGCAGGCGGAATGAGAAAAAGCGCAGACGATTATGGGTATTTAATCGCCTGTCCGACTCAATCACCTGACGGAATGATGCTGCCTCCTGTGAGGCAGTGTCAGCAAGAACTGAGAAGCTCCTCTGGAAAACGGACGCCATGAGAGTACATTTCATCATTCATGAGGCCTTTGAGGGGCCGGGCGCACTCACCCTCTGGACGCTGCATCACGGATATACCAGCACCGTAACGCGTCTTTACGAGCATGATCCCCTGCCCTCCTCTCTCGACAAAATCGACATGCTCATCGTGATGGGCGGCCCGCAATCTCCGGCAACAACGCAGGAAGAATGCCCGCATTTCGACTCCCTTGCCGAGCAATCGTTCATAAGGGAGGCTATTGCTGCCGGAAAAGCCGTAATCGGTATTTGCCTTGGCGCCCAGTTGATCGGTGCTGCGCTGGGCGCGCCGTACGAGCGCAGTCCGGAACCTGAAATCGGCAAATACCCCATCACCCTTACCAAAGCAGGACGCCGGAGCGCCAATCTTGCTGCATTCGGATCTCGTCTGGAGGTCGGCCACTGGCATAACGACATGCCTGGTTTAACTCCCCAGGCAACAATCCTCGCTACAAGCTCAGGCTGCCCCAGACAGATCGTGCAATACGCACCTCTCGTCTTCGGCTTCCAGTGTCATCTGGAATTTACCCGTGATCTGGTTGAGCTGCTTATCGACGCTTCGCAAATGGAATTACGTCAGCTGGCTGACCGACCCTTCGTTCAGACACCCGAAACGCTGCGCGCTCACGACTATCGGGACATGAATACCCGGATGTTCGCATTTCTGGACTGTCTCGTCTCGCAAATCTCGCCGACACAGTCCTGAGAAAACATCCGGGCCCAAAACAATGGGGCAACGCTCTGTCGACTGAAGCGCAAACTTTTGCCGACAAGGGAAAGCAGGCTGGAGCAGAAGCATGAGCATCGAAACAGACCAGAAAAGCGTGCATGGAGCCGCCAACCAATCGCCATGGCTTTTTCTGATAATCGGGCTTGGTGCCTTTGCCATCGGCACAGCAGAATTTGCCGCGATGAGCCTCGTGCCTCTTGTCGCTCATCGTTTCGCATTGAGTGTCCCTCAGGCTGGATGGACCGTTGTTTTCTATGCGCTCGGTGTCTGTATCGGCGCCCCGATCATTGCCCTTGTCAGTGCAGGGCGCGCCCATCGATCAACCCTGATTGCGACCATGCTGCTCTATACGCTTGGCAATGCGTTGAGCGCGGCGGCGCCCAATGCGATCTGTCTGTTTCTCTTCCGCTTCATGACCGGTCTGCCTCATGGCGCCTATTTCAGCACCGCCAGTCTGGTAGCGGCCTCGCTTGTTGCTCCGGAAAAACGGGCTTCTGCCGTGGGAAAGGTCTTTCTCGGGTTGACAAACGCCACGATTGTCGGGGTGCCGCTGGCCAACCTTCTGTCCCAGATATCCGGCTGGCGTATTGTGTTTGGTTTGATCGCAACACTCTCCTGCCTGACCACGTGTCTGCTCTGGCGCTTCATTCCACATAATGCCGAACTGCCGCAGACCAGTCTGCGCGAGGAAGTTCGCGCCCTGCGCAACACACGGGTCTGTCTGATCCTGGCGATTGGCGGCATAGGCTTTGGCAGTCTGTTTTGCGTCTATACCTATCTTGCATCGATCATGACGGCCGTGACCCACGCAAACCCGAGTTTCACGCCTCTGATACTGGCGATTTTCGGTATCGGCCTGACAATCGGCACATCGATCTGCTCCCATCTTGCCGACAGGAAGATGAGCACCACGCTCGGCGGCGTCCTGATACTTGGTGCGGTCTCGACCGCCCTTTTCCCACTTGCCTCTCGATCCCTTATCCCGCTCGGCATCGATATCTTCTTCATCGGCGCAAGTGGTGGGCTTTCCGCCGTTGTTTCCGCCTATCTTCTTTCAGTCGCAAGGGAAGGAAAAAATCTTGCCGTCGCTCTGAGCCACAGCGCATTTAATATCGCTAATGCCTTGGGGCCATGGCTAGGGGGACTGGCCATTACGGTTGGAATGGGATGGACATCAGTAGGGTGGGTTGGTTGCGCTCTGTCATTGACAGCCCTGTGTATGTTTCTCTTTGAGTTCTCTCGATACAACCATTCAAACCCATGCGTTGAGATGGAGCCCAACCAGAAAGGATAAAGTTTCCTAGCGCCAAAGAGACCTCGAATGATTTTTCATTCCTGTTCGCTATCGTCATAAGAACGCAGGACTATAGAAATGCGCGTTGCCTGGCAGGTCGTAACAGCACGTTTTGCTGCCACGCTGGGTAGCTCAGCCCTGTCGATCACCAAATGCCGGTTTTACGATCGATAGAACTAAATTTAATCGCTCACTTTACCTGGCTTGGCATATCCAAATCCAGCAGCACTCCTCGGCTGATCACGATCAGTCTACGAGCCGAAAGAGCCTTTGTGACAGGCCTTACTAAGCGAGCCCTTGCCTTCCCGGATTGTTTGTCCAAGAATGAGAAGAGAAAGAAAACAGGAAGAAGCGCGTAGCCAGCGAGATACCTCAAATCATTGAAAATAGTGATGCGGGACACCCAGAGTATTGAGGTTCGAGTCCCATAGTTCGCACCACTATCTCATTGCAATTAGCTACGTTGCCAAAAGTTCTCATTCGAGCCGCCCGAGATCCGATTCGCTTTGTGTAAGTAGGATAACGGGCGAAGCGGATAAATATGACGCGGGGAGATCTTACGGATCAGCAATCGACGCTGATTAGTCCGCCTCTGCCATCTAAACGAGGACTTTAGGCTGAACTGGGTATGTGGGACTCCTCCCTACAAACTTCGATAGATTGGGGACCGAGTGATGACCGGCAGCGCATGACCCCGCGACACTGTAGCCTGTGCCCAGGTTTACCGAGGCTATGATAGTCACTGTTTCCGCGAGTATCAGATGATCCACGGGACCCTTACGATAATTCCATCGCGATGAGGCCGCAACTCGTGCCGACAAAAACGCCTTGTCCTTCGCTGGTTTCCTCAATCTCGCCGCGACAAGGCGCTAGCTTGTTTTTTGTTAACGCAAGCTACGACGGATCAGGAAACATGTCTCGTCCAAACGCCGGATATCATCAGACTGAATCTTTTGGGGACGCAGGGCGCGGACAAATACGGAGACGCATTTCAGGCTACACCGATGAATTGCCTCATATGAGACGAAAATGGCCAGATCGAGGAATGTTTCTCTAACAAAAAGGTTCAGTGGGAAACTGAAATACAGCCGCTCCGTGTGGCGATCAGCTAAAGGGGGAATCGATACCGTTTGTAGTCGACTGAAGACGCGCTCGTCGTCGAGATCTGCCACGCAGCCGTTAACGTGATCTAAATATGAATTTGTGTCTTACAAAGATAGAAAGCGACGCAATGTCGCCCGTAAAAATAGTATAAACCAATATCATTGGTACAATCTCCCACCCGCGAACAAAAAGTTCCAGTCAGAATATCTACATCTATTTCTATTTCTATTTCTATTTCTACTGGGCTGTTAAACGACTTCTGCATTGCAGTTTTCGCTTTGAAAAAGGCCTCTTTCGAGCAGAAAAGAGCCGTCTTGACCATCTCCCGCTGAGGATATGGCAGGGATTCTAAGAACTCTATTTCTCTCCTGGAAAACAATAGATCCAGAATTCCGTCCTCAATATGCCCTACGATTTCGGTATCGATCCCAATATTCTCGTAGTCTCTCGCGGATGCGCCCGCGGCTAAAGCCATTTTCCTTGAATGCGTAATCGTCCCTACTAGCCCTCTTGGCCATACAGGAGCACCAGAGGCTGAGATGCCTAGATCTGTATCATACCGACCCAACACCGAGCAGATCGCTCTTGCGCAGGCTCGGCCTGCAGCAAATTCCAGCCTGCGCCTGGCCGATGCGCGCTGCAATGATACAGCGTCCGTCTGCAAAAGCGGATAGCGACCAGCTTCGAGATCCGCTTTTGCAACGATCACATTCGTAGGCAGGCAGTTGCACCATGCGCGCGTTAGGTCTACCAACTCAATAATCCAAACGTCGAATAGCTGAACGCAAGAAATGTAAGGCTAGAATAGCTTGGCAAGCGTACGAAGACACCTCGACAATAGACAATGATACGAAAGACAAACTTGAAACGGCAGATTGGAATGCAAGCAGCGCGCCGAAGAGAAACATCTGCGAGGCCGCTGCACCGAAAGACAATCCAGATCTTCCAAGTGCCTGCAGCGCGTTAGAGATCACCATGGAGATACCCAACGGGAGAAAGCTGAGAGCTTTTATTTTCATATACGTTATTGCATATTTTTCGATATTTTCATCCGAAGATATGAAATTTATAAATATATGCCCCAAAAGTATAATCAATACCGCCCCAATAAACATCGATATAGACGTAATAATGATTCCATAATTTATGGATTTCAAAATATTTTCTTTGTGCTTAATTCCATGATTTTGCCCAACAATCGGTGCTGTCGCAAAAGCTGCGGAAAGAGCCGGCCAGAACAACAACTGCAATGTTCTTGACCCTATTCCGAGACCGGCCTGAGCATCGGCTCCATAAGGACTCACTAGTGAGTATATAATCGCACCAACAACAAACATGATCAAAATCTCGCCTGATGCCGGAATACCAACACGAGAAATAGAAAACACTGTTTCTCTCGATGGAATCTGTACAAGCGATATCAAGGATTCATGACCGCGGATATATAATGCAAACAATATCGCCAATCCAACCATATTGGAAACAGAGCTGGCAATAGCGGTTCCGACAACACCTAACGGATAGGAGATCAGCCATCCGAAGGTCAGACAGGGCGCAAGGACAATGTTGATGACGATCATCACCAATAGAGCACCGACGGGTGCGCTTAGCATACCGCTTGCTCTGAAAAAAGCGCTTATAGCAGCGATCGGCAGAGGGAGCACAAGAGCGGGAAGGAAAAACAAAAGATAATGTTTGGATATTGCATTGACATGACTGTCAGTTGCAATCGCCTTCAAATACGTGCCTGAACACAGAGCGATCAGTACCAGATAGGCGACCATGATGATTAACGAAAAGTTCAGAGCATCTGCCGCGGCTTTTAGAAATCCTGCCTTGTCCTTGCTGCCGATAATAGGAGCGAGGCAGGCAATCCCGCCAGAAGAGAAGACCTGCGAAAACACCGAAGTAAGAAGCAACAGTGTAAAAACTGCAGAGACAGCGGCAACATCCTGCGCGCTGAAATAGGAAACGCAATACGTGTCTACTACGAGGCAGAGTGACTGAAATACGATGCCCAAGAAAATTGCAGGACATGATTTCAGCAGATGGCCCAAGATCGGGCCATCTGTGTAATCTACCGTCTTGAGTCTCTTTTTGTCCCCCTGCATGCCCTTACCCGAGATACTCTTGGATGAGGCGCCGGATTTCTCGTCCGTTCGCAGGCGAGAGCATATCGAAATGGTCCATGTCGGTCTTGATGACCTCGAAAGCACTGTGCACGAAGGGCTTCCAGAGTTTGTTTGGCAAGTCTTCATGACTGGGTAATGACTGTCTCGATTGCACAAACACGCAATCAGCCTGCACGGGCCGAGGACTGTGTCTAATCAGGAGTGCAACGCAATTCTGATAGACACTATTCACCCGAACCATAATCTCATGATCGATATTATCGAGACCATATCTCTTTGCGATATCAATAATCTCCGTATCGGCGCGCGTACCCGTCTCCCTCTTGTTGATCTCGCCGTAGTACCCGTCGAGCATGATCAAATGGGCCACCTCCCGTCCTTGCGCTTCCAGGGCTTCGCATATCGCATGTGCGGCTACAGCGCCGAACGACCAACCCAGAATATAGTAGGGACCACTCGGCTGCTTTCTTATGATCTGATCGACATAATCCGCTACCAGCTCCATCATGGTCGCAGGAAGACGCTCGCCGTCTTCAAGACCGCGGGCCTGGATAGCGTAGATGGCCCTCTGCTCACATTTATCGTCGACAAGATTCCGGAATGGCCAAACGAGTCCAGCTCCTCCGTGAATACAGAATAGGGGCTCTCGCTCTCCTCCAGCCTTGATTACGGTGAGACTACCTCCGTCGATATGTTCGATTTTCTCCATGGCGGTGGCGAGTGCGCAGACGGTGGGGGCCTCGAAGATGGTGCGTATGGGCAGGCTGACGGAGAAAATATTGCGGATCCGGCTGATGAGGCGCGTCGCCAGCAGGGAGTGACCGCCGAGATCGAAGAAGCTCGTATCGATATCCACGCTCTCGCGATCGAGAAGCTCGGCAAACAGCGAACACAGCACGGCCTCACGCGGCGTACGGGGTGCGCGTCCGCTCTGCAGATCAGCGAAATCCGGAACCGGCAATGCCTTTCTGTCGAGCTTGCCATTCGTCGTCAGCGGCAGGGCCTCGAGCGCGACAATGGCGCTGGGCACCATGTAGTCGGGAAGTTCATGCGCCAGCGCATTGCGCAGCGCGGCACTGTCGGGAACATGCCCCGGCTCCGGCACCACATAGGCCACCAGACGCGGATCGTCCTTCCTGTCCTCGCGCAGGATGACCGCCGCCGCACGCAGGCCGGGCTGTTCCTGCAGCCTTGTCTCGATCTCGCCCGGCTCCACACGAAAGCCGCGGATCTTGATCTGGTGATCGATACGCCCAAGGAAGAGAATGGTCCCGTCGGGCTGGTAACAGGCCAGATCGCCTGTGCGATAGAGCCTGCCATGACCATCCGCGCAGAAGGGATCGGCGATGAAGCGCTCTGCCGTCAGTTCGGGCTGGTTGAGATAGCCACGCGCCACACCATGGCCGCCGATATGCAGCTCTCCCGATACGCCAGGCGGCACAGGATGACCCGCAGGATCGAGAATATACAGCTGCGTATTCGCAATCGGCCGACCGATCGGCACAGAATGCAAACCCGTCACGTCACGCGGGCATTCCCAGTGCGTGACATAAACAGTCGTCTCGGTCGGGCCGTAAATGTTGATAACTGAGGACTGACTTACTTCATGAACACGCGTGATGACATCTGCACCGAGAGCTTCACCCCCAAAAAACAGATATTGGAGAGAATTATTGAATTGCAGACCAAAATCGATTTTGAACAGTGCCTGAGGAAGAAGCGTATGCGTAATTTTCTCACGGATCATGAACTGCCAGAGTGTTTCGACGCTCTGTCGCTGCTCCTGAGTGATCAGGCAGAGTTCTGCACCTGCGGTAAGCGCCATAACGATTTCGAATATGCTGGCATCGAAACTGCATGACGAGAACTGCAGCACACGGCTGCGGCAGGTAGCGGCGAAATCACGCTTTTGCGCCACGTGCAAAGCCACGGCGTTGATGTGCTCGACCGCAACCCCCTTTGGCTGTCCTGTGGAGCCGGAGGTGTAGATGATATAGGCGAGGTTACGGCTGGTCAGTCCCAGGCGGTGACGATCGGGATTGCCCGTCTCACGCGCCTGCCAGGGCGTGACGGGCGCGCAGACATCGCACAGGATGGTATCGTGCGCCGCCCAGTCCCCCAGCGCGGCAAGCCCCGAGGCATCGTGCAGCAGGACCGCCGGGCGCGCATCGTCGAGAACACGCTGCAAACGGCCTGAGGCATAGGACGGATCAAGCGGCAGATAGGCCCCGCCCGCCTTGAGGATCGCAAGAAGCGCTATCATCATCTCGGGCGAGCGGTCCAGACAGACCGCAACCGGCATGTCAGGCCCGATACCCAGCGCAATCAGATGATGCGCCAGACGGTTGGCCCGGATATTGAGCTCCGCATAGCTGAGCGTATGCCCCTCGAAACTCACCGCAGGGGCATCAGGCGTCATCGCCACCTGCTGCTCGATCAGCTCATGCAGGCACAGCGTGTCAGGATACGACAGCGCCGTATCGTTCCACGACACAAGAACCTTCTGCCTCTCCTCCGGCAGCAGGATATCCATTCCCCCAACAACAGCATCCGGCTTCAGAACGAGGCTCTGCAGGATCATGCAGAAGCGCTCGGCCATGGCACTGATTGTGCTGCGCTCGAACAGATCCGTATCGAACTCGATCTCACCTCCAAGACCGCCATCATGATCCGTCAGACTGAACGTCAGGTCGAATTTGGCACTCGCTGTCCTGCCCCTGAGATAACCCACCTCCAGACCGGGCAGATCGATCTGCGGCATCCCCATATTGCCCAGCGCCAGCATGACCTGGAAAAGCGGGTGATGGTTCTGCGCCCGGTTCGGATTGACGAGACCGACAATCCTTTCAAACGGTATATCCTGATGGGCAAAAGCCTCGAGGTTTTCCTGCCGGATCCGGTCAATCAGAGACAGACCGGTCGTGTCCGAGGTCAGGCCTGTTCTCAGGACAAGCGTGTTGACGAAAAAGCCGACCAGCTTCTCCAGCGCCGTCTCGGTCCGCCCCGCAACCGGGGTACCGATAACAATGTCGTCCCCTGCCCCGAGCCGGTGCAGCAGCACAACCAGCGCCGCATGAAGCACCATGAAAACGCTCGCGCCGTGTGCACGGGCAAAATCCTGGACTGTCTCATAAAGCGCAGGCGTTATCGGCAGCGGCACCGCCTCTCCACGATAGCGCGCAACCGCAGGCCGTGGATGATCCAGGGGCAGGGCAATGCATTCGGGAATCCCGGCCAGCGTTCTGGACCAGTACCCTGCCTGCCGGGCAAAGAGACTATCCTCGCCCCCTGCCTCATCCAGCAATCCGGCCTGCCACAGCGTGTAGTCGGCATACTGGATGACCAGTGCCTCCTGATCGGGCGCTTCTGCAGACAGCCGCGCCACATAGGCAGTCGACAGATCGTGCATCAGCGGACGCAGCGACCAGCCATCCGAGGCAATATGATGCATCAGGATCAGCAGGATATGGGAGCGCGGACCGGTCTGGAACAGCGTGACATGCAGCGGCAGTTCATGCTCGATATCAATGGCACGCGCCGAGGCCGCATCCAGAATGTCCTGTATGTCCACCGCACTGACACTCTGTGCAGGCAGATCGATGCGACAGCGCGCGTCATCAGGCGACAGCACGATCTGGCAGGCCTCGCCCTCGCTCTCCGCAAAGACAGTGCGCAGGCTTTCATGACGCCCGATCACGTCGCACATTGCTGCCTGCAGCGCCCCATGATCGAGAACGCCTTCCAGGCGCAGGGCAAGCGGGATGTTATAGGTGGCAGAGGGTCCCTCTAGACGATTGAGGAACCACAGCCGCTGCTGCGCTGCAGAAAGCGGCAGGACCTGCGGGCGCGTCTGCACTGTCAGAGGCAGGCGTGACAGCTCCTGATCGCCCTCCATGGCGGTGGCGAGTGCGCAGACGGTGGGGGCCTCGAAGATGGTGCGTATGGGCAGGCTGACGGAGAAAATATTGCGGATCCGGCTGATGAGGCGCGTCGCCAGCAGGGAGTGACCGCCGAGATCGAAGAAGCTCGTATCGATATCCACGCTCTCGCGATCGAGAAGCTCGGCAAACAGCGAACACAGCACGGCCTCACGCGGCGTACGGGGTGCGCGTCCGCTCTGCAGATCAGCGAAATCCGGAACCGGCAATGCCTTTCTGTCGAGCTTGCCATTCGTCGTCAGCGGCAGGGCCTCGAGCGCGACAATGGCGCTGGGCACCATGTAGTCGGGAAGTTCATGCGCCAGCGCATTGCGCAGCGCGGCACTGTCGGGAACATGCCCCGGCTCCGGCACCACATAGGCCACCAGACGCGGATCGTCCTTCCTGTCCTCGCGCAGGATGACCGCCGCCGCACGCAGGCCGGGCTGTTCCTGCAGCCTTGTCTCGATCTCGCCCGGCTCCACACGAAAGCCGCGGATCTTGATCTGGTGATCGATACGCCCAAGGAAGAGAATGGTCCCGTCGGGCTGGTAGCAGGCCAGATCGCCTGTGCGATAGAGCCTGCCATGACCATCCGCGCAGAAGGGATCGGCGATGAAGCGCTCTGCCGTCAGCTCGGGCTGGTTGAGATAGCCACGCGCCACACCATGACCGCCGATATGCAGCTCTCCCGATACGCCAGGCGGCACAGGATGACCCGCAGGATCGAGAATATACAGCTGCGTATTCGCAATCGGCCGACCGATCGGCACAGAATGCAAACCCGTCACGTCACGCGGGCACTCCCAGCAAGTCGCATAGACGCTGGCTTCGGTCGGCCCATAAGCGTTTATGATCTTGGCTGATACTAACGAGGCACAATAACGCACCACGTCAGGATCGAGAGCTTCGCCCCCAAAAACAAGATGCGAAAGCGCAGAGAGCGGTTCAAGATCAAGCCGCTCTCTGAACAGAGCCTGTGGGAGTACCGCATGTGTAATGCGGCGCACGCCCATGAACTGCCAGAGTGTTTCGACGCTCTGTCGCTGCTCCTGGGTAATGAGACAGAGTTCTGCACCTGCGGTAAGCGCCATAACGATTTCGAATATGCTGGCATCGAAACTGCATGACGAGAACTGCAGCACACGGCTGCGGCAGGTAGCGGCGAAATCACGCTTTTGCGCCACGTGCAAAGCCACGGCGTTGATGTGCTCGACCGCAACCCCCTTTGGCTGTCCTGTGGAGCCGGAGGTGTAGATGATATAGGCGAGGTTACGGCTGGTCAGTCCCAGGCGGTGACGATCGGGATTGCCCGTCTCACGCGCCTGCCAGGGCGTGACGGGCGCGCAGACATCGCACAGGATGGTATCGTGCGCCGCCCAGTCCCCCAGCGCGGCAAGCCCCGAGGCATCGTGCAGCAGGACCGCCGGGCGCGCATCGTCGAGAACACGCTGCAAACGGCCTGAGGCATAGGACGGATCAAGCGGCAGATAGGCCCCGCCCGCCTTGAGGATCGCAAGAAGCGCTATCATCATCTCGGGCGAGCGGTCCAGACAGACCGCAACCGGCATGTCAGGCCCGATACCCAGCGCAATCAGATGATGCGCCAGACGGTTGGCCCGGATATTGAGCTCCGCATAGCTGAGCGTATGCCCCTCGAAACTCACCGCAGGGGCATCAGGCGTCATCGCCACCTGCTGCTCGATCAGCTCATGCAGGCACAGCGTGTCAGGATACGACAGCGCCGTATCGTTCCACGACACAAGAACCTTCTGCCTCTCCTCCGGCAGCAGGATATCCATTCCCCCAACAACAGCATCCGGCTTCAGAACGAGGCTCTGCAGGATCATGCAGAAGCGCTCGGCCATGGCACTGATTGTGCTGCGCTCGAACAGATCCGTATCGAACTCGATCTCACCTCCAAGACCGCCATCATGATCCGTCAGACTGAACGTCAGGTCGAATTTGGCACTCGCTGTCCTGCCCCTGAGATAACCCACCTCCAGACCGGGCAGATCGATCTGCGGCATCCCCATATTGCCCAGCGCCAGCATGACCTGGAAAAGCGGGTGATGGTTCTGCGCCCGGTTCGGATTGACGAGACCGACAATCCTTTCAAACGGTATATCCTGATGGGCAAAAGCCTCGAGGTTTTCCTGCCGGATCCGGTCAATCAGAGACAGACCGGTCGTGTCCGAGGTCAGGCCTGTTCTCAGGACAAGCGTGTTGACAAAAAAGCCGACCAGCTTCTCCAGCGCCGTCTCGGTCCGCCCCGCAACCGGGGTACCGATAACAATGTCGTCCCCTGCCCCGAGCCGGTGCAGCAGCACAACCAGCGCCGCATGAAGCACCATGAAAACGCTCGCGCCGTGTGCACGGGCAAAATCCTGGACCGTCTCATAAAGCGCAGGCGTTATCGGCAGCGGCACCGCCTCTCCACGATAGCGCGCAACCGCAGGCCGTGGATGATCCAGGGGCAGAGCAATGCATTCGGGAATCCCGGCCAGCGTTCTGGACCAGTACCCTGCCTGCCGGGCAAAGAGACTATCCTCGCCCCCTGCCTCATCCAGCAATCCGGCCTGCCACAGCGTGTAGTCGGCATACTGGATGACCAGTGCCTCCTGATCGGGCGCTTCTGCAGATAGCCGCGCCACATAGGCAGTCGACAGATCGTGCATCAGCGGACGCAGCGACCAGCCATCCGAGGCAATATGATGCATCAGGATCAGCAGGATATGGGAGCGCGGACCGGTCTGGAACAGCGTGACATGCAGCGGCAGTTCATGCTCGATATCAATGGCACGCGCCGAGGCCGCATCCAGAATGTCCTGTATGTCCACCGCACTGACACTCTGTGCAGGCAGATCGATGCGACAGCGCGCGTCATCAGGCGACAGCACGATCTGGCAGGCCTCGCCCTCGCTCTCCGCAAAGACAGTGCGCAGGCTTTCATGACGCCCGATCACGTCGCACATTGCTGCCTGCAGCGCCCCATGATCGAGAACGCCTTCCAGGCGCAGGGCAAGCGGGATGTTATAGGTGGCAGAGGGTCCCTCTAGACGATTGAGGAACCACAGCCGCTGCTGCGCTGCAGAAAGCGGCAGGACCTGCGGGCGCGTCTGCACTGTCAGAGGCAGGCGTGACAGCTCCTGATCGCCCTCCATGGCGGTGGCGAGTGCGCAGACGGTGGGGGCCTCGAAGATGGTGCGTATGGGCAGGCTGACGGAGAAAATATTGCGGATCCGGCTGATGAGGCGCGTCGCCAGCAGGGAGTGACCGCCGAGATCGAAGAAGCTCGTATCGATATCCACGCTCTCGCGATCGAGAAGCTCGGCAAACAGCGAACACAGCACGGCCTCACGCGGCGTACGGGGTGCGCGTCCGCTCTGCAGATCAGCGAAATCCGGAACCGGCAATGCCTTTCTGTCGAGCTTGCCATTCGTCGTCAGCGGCAGGGCCTCGAGCGCGACAATGGCGCTGGGCACCATGTAGTCGGGAAGTTCATGCGCCAGCGCATTGCGCAGCGCGGCACTGTCGGGAACATGCCCCGGCTCCGGCACCACATAGGCCACCAGACGCGGATCGTCCTTCCTGTCCTCGCGCAGGATGACCGCCGCCGCACGCAGGCCGGGCTGTTCCTGCAGCCTTGTCTCGATCTCGCCCGGCTCCACACGAAAGCCGCGGATCTTGATCTGGTGATCGATACGCCCAAGGAAGAGAATGGTCCCGTCGGGCTGGTAACAGGCCAGATCGCCTGTGCGATAGAGCCTGCCATGACCATCCGCGCAGAAGGGATCGGCGATGAAGCGCTCTGCCGTCAGCTCGGGCTGGTTGAGATAGCCACGCGCCACACCATGGCCGCCGATATGCAGCTCACCCGATACGCCGGGCGGCACAGGATGACCCGCAGGATCGAGAATATACAGCTGCGTATTCGCAATCGGCCGACCGATCGGCACAGAATGCAAACCCATAACGTCACGCGGGCACTCCCAGTGCGTGACATCGATAGCCGCTTCTGTCGGACCGTAGAGATTGCTCACATGAGCCCAGGGAAACAGCCTGCGACATTGCTGCAGCGTGACGACAGAGAGCGCCTCACCGCTGCAGATAATGCGCTTGAGCGTCACACATTCCTCAGGGCTGCTCTCATCGAGAAACAGGTCCAGCATGGAAGGCACGAAATGGAGCGTCGTAATGCGCTCCTGCGCAATGACCTCAGATAGATAGGTTGCATCCTTGTGGCCACCGGGCCGCGCCAGAACGAGACGGGCGCCTGCCAGGAGAGGCCAGAAAAACTCCCAGACCGACACGTCAAAGCCGAAGGAGGTCTTTTGCAGGACCACATCGCCGGCATCCAGCCTGTAGGCATGCTGCATCCAGACCAGACGATTGACGATACCCCTATGCTCATTGCCAACCCCCTTTGGCTGTCCTGTGGAGCCGGAGGTGTAGATGATATAGGCGAGGTTACGGCTGGTCAGTCCCAGACGGTGACGATCGGGATTGCCCGTCTCACGCGCCTGCCAGGGGGTGACGGGAGCGCAGACATCGCACAGGATGGTATCGTGCGCCGCCCAGTCCCCCAGCGCGGCAAGTCCCGAGGCATCGTGCAGCAGGACCGCCGGGCGCGCATCGTCGAGAACACGCTGCAAACGGCCTGAGGCATAGGACGGATCAAGCGGCAGATAGGCCCCGCCCGCCTTGAGGATCGCAAGAAGCGCTATCATCATCTCGGGCGAGCGGTCCAGACAGACCGCAACCGGCATGTCAGGCCCGATACCCAGCGCAATCAGATGATGCGCCAGACGGTTGGCCCGGATATTGAGCTCCGCATAGCTGAGCGTATGCCCCTCGAAACTCACCGCAGGGGCATCAGGCGTCATCGCCACCTGCTGCTCGATCAGCTCATGCAGGCACAGCGTGTCAGGATACGACAGCGCCGTATCGTTCCACGACACAAGAACCTTCTGCCTCTCCTCCGGCAGCAGGATATCCATTCCCCCAACAACAGCATCCGGCTTCAGAACGAGGCTCTGCAGGATCATGCAGAAGCGCTCGGCCATGGCACTGATTGTGCTGCGCTCGAACAGATCCGTATCGAACTCGATCTCACCTCCAAGACCGCCATCATGATCCGTCAGACTGAACGTCAGGTCGAATTTGGCACTCGCTGTCCTGCCCCTGAGATAACCCACCTCCAGACCGGGCAGATCGATCTGCGGCATCCCCATATTGCCCAGCGCCAGCATGACCTGGAAAAGCGGGTGATGGTTCTGCGCCCGGTTCGGATTGACGAGACCGACAATCCTTTCAAACGGTATATCCTGATGGGCAAAAGCCTCGAGGTTTTCCTGCCGGATCCGGTCAATCAGAGACAGACCGGTCGTGTCCGAGGTCAGGCCTGTTCTCAGGACAAGCGTGTTGACAAAAAAGCCGACCAGCTTCTCCAGCGCCGTCTCGGTCCGCCCCGCAACCGGGGTACCGATAACAATGTCGTCCCCTGCCCCGAGCCGGTGCAGCAGCACAACCAGCGCCGCATGAAGCACCATGAAAACGCTCGCGCCGTGTGCACGGGCAAAATCCTGGACCGTCTCATAAAGCGCAGGCGTTATCGGCAGCGGCACTGCATCTCCACGATAGCGCGCAACCGCAGGCCGTGGATGATCCAGGGGCAGAGCAATGCATTCGGGAATCCCGGCCAGCGTTCTGGACCAGTACCCTGCCTGACGGACAAAGAGACTATCCTCGCCTCCTGTCTCGTCCAGCAATCCGGCCTGCCACAGCGTGTAGTCGGCATACTGGATGACCAGTGCCTCCTGATCGGGCGCTTCTGCAGACAGCCGCGCCACATAGGCAGTCGACAGATCGTGCATCAGCGGACGCAGCGACCAGCCATCCGAGGCAATATGATGCATCAGGATCAGCAGGATATGGGAGCGCGGACCGGTCTGGAACAGCGTGACATGCAGCGGCAGTTCATGCTCGATATCAATGGCACGCGCCGAGGCCGCATCCAGAATGTCCTGTATGTCCACCGCACTGACACTCTGTGCAGGCAGATCGATGCGACAGCGCGCGTCATCAGGCGACAGCACGATCTGGCAGGCCTCGCCCTCGCTCTCCGCAAAGACAGTGCGCAGGCTTTCATGACGCCCGATCACGTCGCACATTGCTGCCTGCAGCGCCCCATGATCGAGAACGCCTTCCAGGCGCAGGGCAAGCGGGATGTTATAGGTGGCAGAGGGTCCCTCTAGACGATTGAGGAACCACAGCCGCTGCTGCGCTGCAGAAAGCGGCAGGACCTGCGGGCGCGTCTGCACTGTCAGAGGCAGGCGTGACAGCTCCTGATCGCCCTCCATGGCGGTGGCGAGTGCGCAGACGGTGGGGGCCTCGAAGATGGTGCGTATGGGCAGGCTGACGGAGAAAATATTGCGGATCCGGCTGATGAGGCGCGTCGCCAGCAGGGAGTGACCGCCGAGATCGAAGAAGCTCGTATCGATATCCACGCTCTCGCGATCGAGAAGCTCGGCAAACAGCGAACACAGCACGGCCTCACGCGGCGTACGGGGTGCGCGTCCGCTCTGCAGATCAGCGAAATCCGGAACCGGCAATGCCTTTCTGTCGAGCTTGCCATTCGTCGTCAGCGGCAGGGCCTCGAGCGCGACAATGGCGCTGGGCACCATGTAGTCGGGAAGTTCATGCGCCAGCGCATTGCGCAGCGCGGCACTGTCGGGAACATGCCCCGGCTCCGGCACCACATAGGCCACCAGACGCGGATCGTCCTTCCTGTCCTCGCGCAGGATGACCGCCGCCGCACGCAGGCCGGGCTGTTCCTGCAGCCTTGTCTCGATCTCGCCCGGCTCCACACGAAAGCCGCGGATCTTGATCTGGTGATCGATACGCCCAAGGAAGAGAATGGTCCCGTCGGGCTGGTAACAGGCCAGATCGCCTGTGCGATAGAGCCTGCCATGACCATCCGCGCAGAAGGGATCGGCGATGAAGCGCTCTGCCGTCAGCTCGGGCTGGTTGAGATAGCCACGCGCCACACCATGGCCGCCGATATGCAGCTCACCCGATACGCCGGGCGGCACAGGATGACCCGCAGGATCGAGAATATACAGCTGCGTATTCGCAATCGGCCGACCGATCGGCACAGAATGCAAACCCATAACGTCACGCGGGCACTCCCAGTGCGTGACATCGATAGCCGCTTCTGTCGGACCGTAGAGATTGCTCACATGAGCCCAGGGAAACAGCCTGCGACATTGCTGCAGCGTGACGACAGAGAGCGCCTCACCGCTGCAGATAATGCGCTTGAGCGTCACACATTCCTCAGGGCTGCTCTCATCGAGAAACAGGTCCAGCATGGAAGGCACGAAATGGAGCGTCGTAATGCGCTCCTGCGCAATGACCTCAGATAGATAGGTTGCATCCTTGTGGCCACCGGGCCGCGCCAGAACGAGACGGGCGCCTGCCAGGAGAGGCCAGAAAAACTCCCAGACCGACACGTCAAAGCCGAAGGAGGTCTTTTGCAGGACCACATCGCCGGCATCCAGCCTGTAGGCATGCTGCATCCAGACCAGACGATTGACGATACCCCTATGCTCATTGCCAACCCCCTTTGGCTGTCCTGTGGAGCCGGAGGTGTAGATGATATAGGCGAGGTTACGGCTGGTCAGTCCCAGACGGTGACGATCGGGATTGCCCGTCTCACGCGCCTGCCAGGGGGTGACGGGAGCGCAGACATCGCACAGGATGGTATCGTGCGCCGCCCAGTCCCCCAGCGCGGCAAGTCCCGAGGCATCGTGCAGCAGGACCGCCGGGCGCGCATCGTCGAGAACACGCTGCAAACGGCCTGAGGCATAGGACGGATCAAGCGGCAGATAGGCCCCGCCCGCCTTGAGGATCGCAAGAAGCGCTATCATCATCTCGGGCGAGCGGTCCAGACAGACCGCAACCGGCATGTCAGGCCCGATACCCAGCGCAATCAGATGATGCGCCAGACGGTTGGCCCGGATATTGAGCTCCGCATAGCTGAGCGTATGCCCCTCGAAACTCACCGCAGGGGCATCAGGCGTCATCGCCACCTGCTGCTCGATCAGCTCATGCAGGCACAGCGTGTCAGGATACGACAGCGCCGTATCGTTCCACGACACAAGAACCTTCTGCCTCTCCTCCGGCAGCAGGATATCCATTCCCCCAACAACAGCATCCGGCTTCAGAACGAGCTTCCTCAGCAACGCTTGCAGACTTCTTTCCAGCGTCCGCCCATCAAGCTGCTGATCAGAGCCGCTCGGTGGGGCATAGATGATTGCGAAGTCGTGCGCTGCCCCGCCGTTTATCCGGTAGAAAGTAAAATCATGATCTGCCTTCGGACCTGAGAGGCGGCTGTTATATATACCTCGCCCAAGCCCATAGGTAAGATCGACGTTCATATCGATACAAGTCGCGGTCGGCCCAAACGACTTTGCGTTTCCACCTAAAGAACGAAGTATATGCTCGCCTCTATACCTCGAATGAAGGTGAACGCGTCTCAGTTCTTTCCTTACTTTATTTATAATGGAATTGAAACAATCCAGCTCTGATATGCTAATTGTGAGAGGAATTATATTACTGAAGAAGCCTATGGCATTGCGATTATGCTTCGTCCTGCCACCTACTGGCAGACCTATCGTCACACTACCCGCTCTACTCACCAGGTACATATATATGATCAGAAATGCTATCGAGCAGGTCGCGAAGGTAAGCTTGTTTTCGCGTATCATCTCAAAAAGCTGACGACGCACCGGTTCGTCGGGAATGATTCGGTGCCCATCGTTTCCCGAGACACTTTCGACCCGCTCAAGAAGACGCACATCAGAAAGATTGGCCGTGTAATCTTTCCAAAATTGTCGGCTTTTTTCGTCCCGAGAATCGCATTCGTCGGAACCGTCAACGGAAAATCCCCACGAATCTCCAATTTCCGTCGCATTATATGCGTTAGTAATTTCACGAACTACAATAGAAATAGTTATACCATCAGCAATTATATGATGGTATTTTTGATAGATGATTATTTCTTTATTTTTATTTATTAAAACAATTACCTTAAATAAAAAATCATCTTCAGCGTCGAATGACACGCTGTCTTCCGCGCATAGCATATCCTCGATCTCAGAGTCAGTAAGTGCGACGCTATGAGCGATAAATATATCTCTATAGTCTTTCTCATCTGGCTTTTTATTTACAAATACTTTTTCTACAAAATGTTTATTTCTAATTATAGAATCTACGCATCTCACCAGCTTATTTATTTCCGATAATCCGAATATAGTTACAGTGCCGGAAATGCAGAAATTCGCCCTATCGCTTAGTTTATTATATAAATACATTTCCCGCTGCTGCACGGTAAAATCCGAACGAGAAAGCATATAATTTGACTCCATGGCATTCCCACAATTTTCGTTCTTATGCATGATCTGCCATTTCTGTCCGGTTTTTTTCATTTCTGCGATTGCCATAAGTTTTTTCTAGATTTGTTCCTATAACTATATTTTTGCATTGCAAATAACGATATTTTTATGACGTTTCGTTCACGTACCCTATTGGGAAGCACGCGCATGTGCCCTCGCTAATTTAGGAGCGCTTCCTAAGAGACGTCGAAAAGAGCTTGTCACTCCCTCATACAGTCCAGGTGAACAGCCTAACGACGATCAAGCTAGGCAACGCCGATAAAAGAACCAGTCCAGAATCTGGCTACATCGAGATTGAGAAAGCCCGTTAGGGATAAGGCTGTCTTGTCGTAGCGGGTCGCGATGCGGCGCATCTGCTTGAGCCTGTTGGACATCCGCTCGATACGATTGCGCTCCCAGTTACGCCGCCAGTCTGTTTTCTGCGGAGTGCTGCAACCTTTGCCTGATGGAATGACCGAAGATCCCGTGGTCCAGCAGATCCTGACGGAAGCTGGTACTGTCATAGCGTGGATCAGCAAGCATGAATTTGGGGTCCGACGCTGGCCCCCCGATGACGACAAAGCCGAAAGGACGCTACCTGATCGTCACGCCCAGCATGGATTTTGCTCGTAAAACCGCCGCGACATCGACCAAAAGTTTCCGAATGAGCTCCCCTTTTGTCCCCGTATTCTACAAGTGAGCACGAACGACGGTGCTATCAACTGCATGCTAGCAGTCATCACTCAGCTTAAGATCCACCGGGTTTGGAGCAGGTCATCCCACAAATCCTGCTCACCCAACGCGGGAACCGGAGATACATAGAATTCCACTTGCCGTAGCGCTCATGCATATCCCGCCACGGACAGCCCGTCCTCAAGACATGCCGCATACCATCGAGAACCGGGCGGTCATCTCCGGCTGGGCTGGGCCAACAACCGCGTTCACGCGGCAGAAGCGGACAAATCATTGACCATTCCCGATCCGTCAGATTGACTCATGCCATGCTCACTCCGCACTACCGTGTGCGTTGAAGCAAGCTGTGAGTCAGAACTCAGGTGAGATCTTCGCGATTGTTTGATCGTTTCTCGCCAATGTCGCGCCTCCTGAAACGGCGACAGCCCTTCCCTCAATCAAGCGCCTCGCTAAGGGACAGGCAAACGCAGTCGCTTCGCAATCCAAGAGCCCGCAACCGCTGAGTTATTCTGCCTGACTTTCCTCTCTTTCATATGGGCGGCAGGCAGGAAGCCTGCCCGTATCCAACCTCACGGCGCGATCTTCAAGGAAACCAGCGCGAAAGGCAGTTGGATTGCCGACTTTCCCAAGTTGAACTGAGGCAGTCGGTCGAGTTGGGCGGCGGGCAGCCAGAGTGCTCGGTTCTCGATGAGTATGGGCGCATCGGCCCAATGCAAGCGCGGATCGGTAAGCAGCGCTACGATCCGACCATCGCGTTCACGCCGATAGACGGTGTTGTCCTTCAATGCCGTAAAATAGAGCCTGCCTTCCGGGTCCATCGTACTACCGCCTATTGGGGGTAGATCGGCCCAAGGGGTCACCTGTGCGGCCAATCTCTCCGACGAGAGCGATGCGTCGTCGAGCGCTGCCGTCGGCACCTGCGACCACGGTCCCTCCAGCGGGCCGAAATACAGAATTTTGCCGTCCGGGCTGACTTCGAGAGGATCGACATTGATCCGCAGCGGCTGGCCCTTGCCATCACGCAGGGTTTGGCCCCCGATGATGATCGGTCGGTTTGCCCGCGCCATGACGGCAGGATGGCCAGCCAGAACACGACGGCATTGCCCGCTCGCAATGTCGAGCACCAGCAGCGCACCGGTCCCGGCATCGGTCAGATAGGCATGCGCGCCATTGAAGCGGATATCATCGATATAAGTCCCCGCAGGGGCTGCCTCAGACCCGAGGGGGTAGATCCGGATGACCTCCCCCGTTCCAGCATCGAGACGGACCAGCTTAGCCCCACCCGCGACAGGAGGGCCGCCGAATTGCGGTGTCCCCGTATCCACCACCCATAATTTACCCTCGGCATCAACATGCAGGGCGTTGACGTTGACGAATTTCCGCCGCGCATCGAGACCCGGCTTCCAGTCACTCCATGCCCGATCGGGAAAGGGGCGAAGTCTGTTTCCTGGCTCCAGCAACGC
Source organism: Asaia sp. BMEF1 (assembly GCF_051628905.1). GTDB lineage: Bacteria > Pseudomonadota > Alphaproteobacteria > Acetobacterales > Acetobacteraceae > Asaia. The sequence continues at coordinate 1,379,213 of NZ_CP157575.1, forward strand.
TACCGACGGGCCGGGAAATCCGGTCCAGCGAGGCCCACTCACAAAGATCCGTCCCGCCGCCTGAGCGACCGCGTTCCAGTCGAGTGTCATACTAGTCGCCTCGACACGCAGCGAGGCCGCCTCTGCTCGTTCTGACGCCCTGCTTGCCAGACCGAAGCTGAGCAGGATTCCCAGAGCCAGCGACGCAACAATGGCGCGTCCGCCATGCGACTGGCGGGAAAAAGCCTCAATTGCTTTCATGCGATCAGATCCTTGCAATGAAGAACGCTTCGGCCGAAAGCCAGACCGGCCGGGCCGGTAACGATCACACAGCCACGATGGTTAGCGTGACACTGGCAGGCATTCGAACTCATCTCGCGCGCCAAAGGGCCGACCGCGATGAGCACGCGTGACGTGTAAACCGCATTGTCGGAGCCTGCGCCAATGGCGCTCGAGGGGGTTTGGCGCCTGTTTTCACTCAAACTCTGGCGATGGGGCGAACCCTTCGAGAACCAGCTTGCCACGCGCCTTGCCGCTTTCGATCACCCCATGGGCGCGACGGAGATTGGCCGCTGTGATCGGCCCGAAATGCTCGCCAAGCGTCGTGCGCAGGCGTCCGCTATCGATCAGGGCAGCGACTTCGTTGAGAATACGACCCTGCTGCGCCATGTCAGACGTCGCGAACATCGAACGGGTAAACATGAATTCCCAATGCAGCGAGAGGCTCTTGCGCTTCAGCGGGGCGGCATCGAGCGTGGCCGGATCGTCGATCAGGCCGAAATGCCCCTGTGGTGCGAGAAGAGCAACAATATCGGCCATATGCTCGGCCGTCTGGGTGGTCGAGAACACGAAGCCCGGTGCTCCCGTCGGAAGCGCAGCAACTTGCGGCGCCAGATCCTGACGATGATCGATCACGTGATGCGCGCCGAGTTCTCTCACCCATTGCTGTGTCTCAGGGCGTGAGGCGGTAGCGATGACGGTGATGTCCGTCAGCGCTCGCGCAAGCTGGATGGCGATGGACCCGACACCGCCTGCCCCGCCGATGACGAGCAGCGTCGGCTGCGTTCCCGGCACTGAGCGCGTGATATCGAGCCGATCGAACAACATTTCCCATGCTGTCAGGGCGGTCAGCGGCAGGGCCGCGGCCTGCGCCCAGTCGAGCGTTTAGGGTTTGCGACCGACGAGCCGCTCATCCACCAGATGGAACTCGGCATTGGTGCCGGGTCGCTGCAATGCCCCGGCGTAGAAAACGGCATCGCCTACGGCAAACTCCTGCACCTCCGGGCCGACCGCCGTGACGGTTCCGGCGGCATCCCAACCCAGCACGCGCCATTGGCCGGGCTCGGGGGTCGCGCTGGCACGAATTTTCGTATCCACCGGATTGACTGACACGGCACGGATTTCAACGAGGAGATCGCATCCGGTCGGAACCGGAACAGAAAGATCAATATCGCTCAGACCGTTCACGTCGTCGATCGCGTGAGGCGTTTTATAGCCGATGGCACGCATGTTTTTTGCTCCATGGTTGAATGAAGCAAAGGTGCGCTCTTATGCTCTTTCTGCGCAAGAACGCACATATTCTGTCCATAGTATCGGAAATGATACCGTCATGCCCCGTATCCGTCATAAGAGCCTCGATTGCAGCCCCGGCTGCGCGGTGGAAGCCACGCTCCAACTGATCGATGGAAAATGGAAAGGCGTCATCCTGTTCCATCTGTTTCACGGCACAATGCGCTTCAACGCCCTGCGAAAGATCCTGCCGAACGTGACGCAGCGTATGCTGACGATGCAGCTTCGCGAGCTGGAGGAAGACGGTTTCATTCATCGCGAGGTTTACCCGCAAATTCCCCCGAAGGTGGAATACAGCCTGACCGATCTCGGCCGCACCCTCGAGCCGGTCGTGATGGCGCTCAAACGCTGGGGGGATGAACACACGAAATTCGGGTTGAAAAAGCAGGCGCCCTGCGCTCTGGAGGCGCCCCCTCAGCACGGATGACGCAAACCGGGAGGTCTTTCGCATGCCCCTGCGATGTGTCGTCTCACAACACTGCCGGACAAGAACTGAAAGACAAGTTCCTGTCATGCGGGCCCTCTTCACTACCCGCCGACAAAAGCCCACCTGGAGCAGGCGCACCCTATTCAGCCTGAGCAGTCTTCAGAGGCCAAGGCGATCCTTGATGCGGCCTTTCATGATCCCGGCGACGACACCCGCCTTCCAGGCGAAATGAAGCGGAATGGGCTTAATCGGTATTTCTGGAAAGAGAGCCGCCCCGCCTTGCGCCATCTCGGCGAGGTTCTGCCCCATCAGGGTCGCCATCGCGACACCGCGTCCGTTATAGCCCAGACAGGCCAGCAGCCCCGGTTCGGGTCGGTGCAGATGGGGATAATGATCGAGCGTCAGAGCCAGCTGACCGTTCCATCCTGCCTCCCATTCCAGTGTCGCAAGCTCGGGCCAGAGTCGTCGCGCGCGGGCGACCAGATAGGGAAAAGCCTCTGCCCCTTGGAGATCGCGCGATGCCGAGCGCCCGCCCATCAGCAGGCACCCTTCGGCATCGACACGATAATAGGTGGTAATTTCGCCAAGTTCGTAGAGCGATTCCCGCTGCGCCAGAATCTTCGCGCGCATGGATTCTGGCAGAGGCGCACTGGCGACGATGGCGCTATAGACGGGCACGATCGACCGTCGCAGCCTGTCGAGCAGTGGACCGGCATAGCCATTTGTCGCCAGAATAATTTGCTTGGCGCGCACCGTTCCGCCCGGCGTGCAAACACGCCAGTCCTCGCCGCTGCGGCTGATGGAAGAAACGGCGGAGCGGTCATGCAGTCTCGCCCCGGCATTCATGGCAGCCCGAGCCAGACCGCGCGTATAGGCCAGCGGGTCGAGCTGGCCGCCACGACGATCGATCATGCCCCCATGATAAAGGCTCGTGCCGCTGCGCTGCGCGATTTCCTCAGCCGTCAGGCATTCAGCCTGATTGCCGAGTGCTACACATTGCCGCGCAAGAGCCTCGAGCGGCGCCATCTGCCCTGCTGTCGTAGCCGCCCTGATCGTTCCGCTGCGCACCGCGTCGCAGGCGATGGCGTGACGGGCGATAAGATCAAAAACGAGATCGGGCGCAGCCCAGGCACGCCGCGCCAGCACCGCCCCACGCTCGGGGCCGAAATCCTGCATGACCTGCTCGGGCGTTGTCTTCAGGCCGGGGTTGATCTGCCCGCCATTACGGCCAGAAGCGCCCCAGCCTGGCTCATGCGCGTCAAGCACGACCACATCATGCCCAGCCTCCGCCAGATGGAGCGCGGCAGAGAGCCCGGTCAGACCGGCGCCGATGACGACGATCTGCGCCTTTGCCTCCCCGGCCTGAGGGGCAAGGCTTAGAGACGCCTTTCTGCGTGCGTAAAGACTGGGATTCATGCGGTCTCCCCTGCGCGGAGCGCCTCAGCCGCCATAACCGATCAGCGCGCGTATCTCGAGAAAATCATGCAATCCCCATTTGGAGCATTCCCGGCCATTGCCTGACTGCCCGAACCCCCCAAAAGGCGCGGCCACCGTCCAGTCGGCGCCGTTGATATTCACATTGCCTGCTCTGAGACGCCGTGCCACCGCGCGCGCATGGACGAGATCGCCCGACTGCACATAGGCGGCGAGGCCATAAGGCGTGTCATTGGCGATACGGATTGCCTCTTCCTCGTCATCATAAGCGATAATCGACAACACAGGCCCGAAGATTTCCTCGCGCGCGATAGTCATATCGGTCGTGACATGGCCGAAAATCGTCGGCTGCACGTAATAGCCGGTTTCCAGCCCTTCGGGCTTGCCCGCGCCCCCCGTCACCAGTGTCGCCCCCTCTTCGATCCCCTTGAGGATGAGCGTCTGAATACGGCCATATTGCACGTCGCTCACGACCGGGCCGAGCTGTGTCTCCTCATCGGCAGGGTTTCCTAGACGCAACGTGGCAACGGTCTGCGCTGCCAGCGCCATGGCATCCTCCATACGCGCGCGGGGCACGAGCATGCGGGTGGGCGCGTCGCAGGATTGACCGGAATTGCTCAGGCATCCCCTTACGCCCCGCTGCACGGCCTCGGCGAAATCGGCGTCTGGCAGAATGATATTGGCTGATTTGCCGCCCAGTTCCTGATGCACGCGCTTGACCGTGTCAGCGGCTAGTTTGGCAACTGCCGCACCCGCTCTGGTCGATCCGGTGATCGAGATCATCGCAATATCGGGGTGCGAAGCCAGAATGGCGCCTACCCCCGGTCCGTCGCCATTGACCAGATTGAACACGCCAGCCGGCACGCCAGCCTCGTGCAGGATCTCGGCGAAAACCAGCGCACTGAGGGGCGCCACCTCACTCGGTTTGAGAACCATGGTGCAGCCTGCCGCCAGAGCCGGGGCGATCTTGCACATGATCTGGTTCATCGGCCAGTTCCACGGCGTAATCAGCCCGCAGACGCCTACGGCCTCGCGGGTGATATAGACATCGCCCTCAGGCCCCTCGAAAGAGAAATCGCGCAGCACCGCAATCATCTCTTCCAGATGGGCGAGACCTGCCCAGCTCTGACTGTCGCGCGCGCGGGCTATGGGCGAGCCCATTTCGAACGAGATGGCCTGTGCCATATCCTCGCTGCGGCGCCTGTAGATGGCCAGCATACGCTCCAGAACGGCCAGACGCTCTTCACGCGTCGAAACGGACCAGGCAGGAAAAGCCGCTTTCGCCGCAGCGACGGCGCGCTCGACATCGACCGAGTCACCAAGGGCGATCTGCGCGCAAGGCCGTTCGGTTGCCGGGTTGATGACGTCGATCTGCGTCGCGCCATGCGGCTTGACCCACTGACCATTGATATAGAATTCGAGAGCATGGGACATGAGAAGAAGAGATCCTGAAAGCGGGAAAAGCCTGAGATCGAAAAGGGAAGACTATCGCCCCGGACGGGGCAGCGAACAGACGCGTCTTGGTGCCTTGCCGATGAGCTGGCGCAGCAACGCCACGCCCCCCATCAACATCATGGTGACCGTACTAAGGGCGAGTTCGTGGCGGGTATGGGCGACAAGCGCCATCGCCACGAGCGCCCCCATCAGCAGGATGAGTGTAAGAACGGGTGTAAAACCCATGCCGCACAGACGAATGCGCGTCAGCACGATCAGCGCGTTATGGAAAATGATCAGCGCTCCGGTGGCACTGAGCAGGAACGCAAAGACGGCATTGGGAGAGGCGATCGCCACGGCCGAGATGGCGAGAGCCGCAGCGGCGCTGAACAGCACGGCAATGCGCGGCGCATGTGTCCGCGGGTCGAGACGCATAAAATGGCGCGGTGCGTCATCGACATCGGCCAGCTCGAATAACACGCGCGACGTGGCGTAGAGCCCCGAATTAAGCGTCGAGAGCATGGCCGAGACGATCACGATCTCCATCGCCCCACTGGCAAACGGCACGTGCAGCCGGTTAAGCACCATGAGAAAGGGCGACTGACCCGGCACGACCTGCGACCACGGCACCAGACAGAGTATGAGAGCGACCGAGCAGAGGTAAAAACCGACCACACGCAGGGCAACGGCCCGCGTGGCCTTGGCGATGTTGCGGTCGGGCGCATCGGATTCGAGCGCGGCAATCGTCACCACTTCGCTGCCCGACATCGAGAAGACAATGGCCGGAATGACCGCCAGCAGGGCCATCCAGCCATGCGGCACAAAACCACTGCCCAGAACGTCCTGATGCATGGCCCCATTGCCGTGAAAAAGCGCGCCGAGTCCGATCAGAATGAACACGGCGATCGCCGCGATCTTGAGCATGGCGAACCAGTATTCGAGTTCGCCATAGGCTTGCACCGCCAGGAGATTGGTCGCCGTCATGGTGCCTAGAATGAGCACCTCCACCAGACCGAAGGGCAGATGTACGAGCGGGGCCAGCAGGGCGGCGGCAGCCATGATCTCGATGGCCAGCGTCGTGACCCAGACGAGCCAATAGGTCCAGCCGGTCATGAAACCCGCATGACCGCCTAGTGCGTGACGGATCTGGTTGACGAAAGAGCCGTGACCCGGCGCGCGCAAGGCGATATCGCGCAGCATCAGGTTGACCAGAAAGGTCATGAGCCCTGCCAACGCATAGGAAAGCAACGCACCCGGCCCGGCCACCGAAATCGGCGTCGAGGCGCCTATGAAGAACCCCGCCCCGACCACGCCACCGATCGAAATCATGGCGATATGGCGCGGGCGAAGACTACGGGCGAGCGCGTTTTCTGTCATGCACGATCCTATGATCTGGCCTCTCATGCGGCCCTGTGACTGGAACGTTCCGAAATCGATCAGGATTCTGCGGGCAGGGGAAGCTCGCCGGTCAGAAACTGGGCACGACCATGACCGAACGACCAATGGGCATCGCCATTCTCGACGACGGAAATCATGACATCGGAAGGGAGAATGCCACAATCCCTTTCGAGATAATTCGTGAGCAATCGGTAAAATTCCGAAACGGAATCGGCACCCCGTGGACGACTGAACATCTGCAGCAGAACCATGGATTGCGTGCGCGGAATGTCGAGCCCGGTATCCTCCACGATCATATGGCTGGGCTTATGCTCCGTTACAATTTGATAACGATCTCTGCGCGGCACCTGAAAGGCTTCGAGCATGGCCTCATGGGCCGAATCCAGAATCCCCCTGATCTGTTCGGGGGTCCGGCCTTCAAGGAGATGAAAATGCAGCAGAGGCATGAATAAGTCCTGACTGAGAGAAAAGGGGAATCAGCGCGTGACGGTTTCGATAAGCCGCCCGAGCGTACCCGCCATGTCGCGCAACTCCTGCGGTGTCGCGATGAAAGGCGGAGCGAGAGAAACCGTGTCGCCGGTGCAGCGCAGGAGCAGACCCTGTTTCAGCCCAAGTTCGAACAACGCCAGCCCCCTCGCACCGGGCGCTGCCGGATCGGGTTCGAGATCGATCGCCGCCGCCAGACCGATATTGCGGATATCGCGTATGCCCGGCGCATGATCGAGATGGTGGACGGCCTCTTCCAGCACCGGCTCAAGAATGCTTACACGATCAAAAACGCCTTCATCCTCCATGATATCCAGAACTGCGTTGCCGACCGCAGCCGCCAGTGGATGGCCGGAATAGGTATAGCCATGGGCAAATTCGATAGCGTTTTCGGGACCGGTCATGAATGTCTCATAGATGTCCCGCCGCACGAGCACGCCGCCCATCGGCACCACGCCATTCGTGACTGCCTTGGCGAAGGTAATCATGTCGGGAACGACCTCGAAGCGCTGCGCGGCAAATGGCGCACCAAGACGACCGAAGCCGGTGATGACCTCATCGAAAATCAGCAAAATGCCATATTTCGTGCACAGGTCGCGCAATCGGCGCAGATAACCGACAGGCGGCACGATCACCCCAGTCGAGCCCTGAACCGGCTCGACGATGACAGCAGCGATCGTACCCGCATCATGCAGCCCGACCAGTCGCTCGAGATCATCCGCCAGATCGGCGCCGATGACGGGCTGGCCATGCGAAAATGCAGCTTTTTCCGGCTCGTGGGTATGACGCAGATGATCGACCCCGTTGAGCATGCCCGCTGCAAACATCTTGCGGTTGGGGACGATCCCCCCGACCGACAAACCACCGAAGCCGACACCGTGATAGCCGCGCTCACGCCCGATCATGCGGAACCGGCCGCCCTCACCGCGCAGGCGATGATAGCCAAGCGCCATCTTGAGCGCCGTATCGACCGCTTCGGAGCCGGAATTGGTGAAGAACACATGATCGAGCCCATCAGGCGCCATGCCGACAATCCGGTCGGCAAGCCTGATCGTGGCCGGGTTCGCCATTTGAAAGCCCGTGCAGTAATCGAGCGTCTCGGCCTGGGTTTTCAATGCCTCGACGATGCGCGGGTGGCCATGGCCGAGCGGGGTACACCACAGGCCGGACAGCGTGTCGAATAGCGCTGCCCCGTCGGGCGTTTGGCAATAACACCCCTTTGCCGAGGCAATCAGACGCGAAGCCGGATCATGCCGAACGCGCCTGTTTGCAGTAAAGGGCATCCAGTACGTGCCCGCAGCAAGACTGCGAACAGGATCGAAATCGGCAGGTGACGATGCCATGGGGCGGCTCTCTCGTTCTCGGTCGTGGCATAGCGAAAGCGCTTCTCGCATGGAGGAGGCTCGCAATGACGTCACTATTCCAATTACGAAATGATCCTGTCTATATACAGTCGGTTGGCCTCACCCTGTATCTGTGTCGGTCCTCGTAGCGATACAGTCGCCAGCCGCCTTGCAGGCAAAGCGTTTTTCGTCGTCGGATTTTTTCGTTTTTTATTGGAGCGCTTTCGATCATGATCAGACTCGACCATCGTGCCTCCACGCCACTGGTTGCGCAGATCGTCGATGCCATACGCACGCGCATCGTTTCTGGCATCTGGCTGGATGGCATGAAGCTGCCTTCCATTCGAAAGCTCGCTCAGGATAGTGGTGTCAGCCCCCTGACCGTTTCGAACGCCTATAATCGACTTGTGGCCGAGGGGTTTCTTCAGGCCAGACGGGCGAGCGGCTATTTCGTCACCCATGAACCCAACCCCGTTTCCGGCCAGATCGAGGCGTCCAGTCCCCAGCCTTCGGTCGACTCTCTCTGGCTGCTGCAACGGGCCTATGAGGGTGATGGGCGGCTGATTCAGGCAGGATGCGGCTGGCTTCCCGAGGCCTGTCTCTATGGCAGCGGCGTTCGCCATGCGCTCAATAGTCTGGGGCGCCGGCCTGAGATGCAAGGCCTTGGCTATGGCAACCCTTATGGCCATGACGGCCTGCGCGAGCAGATCGCGCTCAGTCTGGCGCGTCAGGGCATTGCCTGCCAACGCAGCGGCATCGTTCTTACCCATGGGGCCAGTCAGGCTCTGGAATTATCCATTCGCTGCGTGACGCGACCGGGCGACACGATTCTGGTCGAAGACCCCGGCTACTGCAATCTCTTTCCCGCGCTGCATGCAATGGGGCTGAATTTATGCGGTGTGCCCCGACTGAAGGACGGCCCCTGCCCCGAACGCTTCGCAAAACTGGCACGCGAGAAGAGCCCCAAGGCCTTCGTCATCAATACCCGCCTGCATAACCCGACCGGCACCTCCTGCTCTGCGCCCGTTTTGCACAAGCTGCTGCGTATCGCCGAGGCGCATGACATCATGCTGATCGAAGACGATATTTTCGGCGATCTCGCCCCTGAAACGAGCCCGACCCTCGCCTATCTGGGTCAGCTCGATCACGTGATCCGCATCAGCAGTTTCTCCAAAACCATCTCGCCCGGCTTGCGCGTCGGCTATGTCGCTGCGAGCACCGCCATCGCACGAGAAATACTCAAGCTGAAAATGGCGAGCAGCCTGACCAGCACCTCGATTTCCGAGGCTATCGTGCATCATTGCCTCGCCGATGGGCGCTATCGTCTCCATCTGGCCAGATTGCGCGAAAAACTGGCGCATCTTCAGGAGAAAGCACTCAGGCGCTTCGCAAAGACCGGGCTCGAGCCTTTCTGCAAGCCTGAGGGAGGGATGTTTCTCTGGATGCGATTTGCGCAGGAGCGCGGCGTGCTGCAACTCACCCGCGATGCCGCACGGGCGAATTTCCTGCTGGCACCGGGAGGTTATTTCTCTCCCGAGGGCGCGCCGTCGCCATGGCTTCGTTTCAATACCACGCAATGCGACAGGCCTGAGATTTTCGCCTTTCTCAACCAGTGGAAAGCCGCAAACCGGGGTACGCAACGCATCGACCCGGCCTTATCCTTACCCTCATGAAACCGCCTGCTATTATTTCCACAAAAACGTTGCACGTTCGATTTTATGCACATAGAGTTTGACAAAGGATGACGGCACCACCCGACCCATGCCTTCAAGCATGAAATCAGGGCAGCCCTCATCTTCAAGAAAATCGTGCTCTGGCAATGCACAGCCCCCCGACTGACCCGTTCGGGGACTGAGATGAGCGGCTTCGCTCGAATTGTTACGAACGCCAAACGAGATGGAACGGATATGATCAGATGCGCCCGCCCCACCCGGTTTGACCCACGATGTCGCGTTCAGCCCCTCTCTTTTCGCGCCTTCCTCTGCGCCTCGGCGCTTTTTGTCGTTCTTCCCCAATCCGGTCACGCTGCCACCAGAGCCGAAAGCCATCGCAAGCCGGGCGCCTCGCCTTCACGGACAGCGAACGCATCTGCACACACCACTCCCAAAAAACGGAGCTCGACACACGCGGCCCGTTCGGGTGGCAGCGAGAGCATGACAGTCAGTGCCAGTCGCGTGGCTTCACGCGGCGCTGACAATGTGATTTCAAAAGCCGTCATGGCCCAGTTTACGCCGGGAACCAGTGTGCTCAAAGCGGTCGATCGCCTGCCGGGTGTGAGCTTCAGCTCTACCGATCCTCTCGGCATCGATACCTGGGGGTCGAGCATCTATGTGCGCGGCTTTTTCATGGACCAGCTGGGCGTCACGCTGGATGGCATTCCGCTGAACGATCAGACCTATGAAAGCAATAACGGCCTCAACGTCATTCAAGCCTCCATCTCGGACGATATCGAACGCTCGGTTCTGTCCGAAGGCCCGGGCGGTGTGGGCGTGCCCTCTACCTCCACACTCGGCGGTACGCTGGAATTCGAAACCAGCGACCCCAAGGACAAGATGGGGGGCAAGATCTCTCAGGGATTCGGCACTTACAGCTCCTATCGCACCTATCTGCGCGGCGATTCAGGTATCCTGAACCCGAGCGGCACCAAGGCCTTTGTCGCCTATTCGCGCAGCGAAGAAGGCAAATGGATGGGCGGTGGTACCCAGTTCCAGCAGCAGGTCGATGCCAAGGTCGTGCAGCCCATCGGCCATGACAGCGTCATCAAAGCCTTCTTCAACTGGAGCGATCTGCAGGAATGGGGCTATCAGGACACATCCCTGGCCATGATCGACGCGCTTGGCTGGCGCGTGCCGCATCTCTATCCGAATTACGCACTCGCCACTGCCTATGCCTCGGGCGCCGTGTCGCTGCCGACCTCCGCCGCCATTCAGGCCAATGGCGATGAACCCTATCTCTATGATGGCGGTCAGGCAGAAGTCGATTACACCGGCGGCCTGAACATGGATCTGGCGTTGACGGATCGCCTGCGCTGGAAATCGACCCTCTACGGCACCAGCCAGACCGGTTATTACACCTATGCCGATTACAGCACCCCTTCTGCCGTCACAGGAGCCCCGTTCTCCGAGGAGGTCTGGCAGACACGGCAGGAGCGTTACGGCTTCACCACGGCACTGGATTACCATATCGCGCATCACACGATCGATACGGGCGTCTGGTTCGAGAACAACAACCAGCAGGCCGATCTCTTCTGGTATAACGAGCCGCTTCTTGGCACCGGATCGCCGCTCAAGACGGTCGGTCCCTATGACACCTATGGCCCTGCCTTCCTTCAGGGTTACGGCTTTGTGTGGCACACAAACACCTTTACCTATCACCTGGAAGACAGCTGGCGCCCGCTGGATAATCTCCGCCTGACGGCAGGATTCAAATCCATGCTCTCGACCACCGCGGGTGGCGCGAATTACAACAATCCCGATTATACCGGCGCCGATGCCCTGCCCAATGGCAGCATGACTGCCTCATCGGCCTTCCTGCCGCATGTCGGTGGAAGCTGGCATTTCCTGCCTCATCATGAAGTCTATTTCGACCTCGCCGAGAACATGCGCAGCTATCAGGTGCTTCCGAACGGCGTGGGCAATGCGCTCTGGTCGGTTCAGGATCAGGCGACGTTCGACCAGCTACGCCGAACGGTCAAACCCGAGCGCGACTGGGTCTATGCTGTAGGTTATCGCTATACGGACAAGTATCTGCAGGCGAGCCTCGCCGGTTATCATGCCGACGCCAATCACAGATTGCAGGCCGCTACGGAAGGCACGATTACCAACCCCGTTTCGAGCGTGGCGCAGACCAGCGTTCATACCAATGGCGTCGATGCGGCCCTGACGCTCACACCGATCAAGGGTCTCTCCCTGTATAACAGCGTGAGCTATAATCACTCGACCTATGGTGGCAACATCACGACGGCTGACGGCGTGTACTACACCAAGGGAAAGAAGGTCGTGAACTATCCGCAGTTCATGTATAAAGCCAACCTATCCTATCGGTGGAAAGGTCTCGAAACGCATTTCGACGTCCATTACTATTCGAAACGCTATTTCAGCTATACCAACGACACCTCTGTCGGAGGTTACTGGCTGACCAGCGCGGGCGCACGCTATAATGTCGGTAATTATGGTTTTGCCAAAAATATTACCATCGACTTCAACGTCTATAATCTGCTCAATTCAAAATATATTTCGATGATGGGTGAAAACGGCAATCCGATATCGGGCGATTACCAGTCACTCGAACGCGGCTCTCCCAAACAGTTTTTCGGCACGATCAGCACCGAATTCTGACCCCGTCCCTCAACGAAAACGGGGGCGTTCACGAGACGCTCCCCCATCCACCAGTTTTCACGACCTTTCCACCCAACCCGTGCCCTCCTGCTTTCCGCCCCTCCGCAAGGACCTGACCCCAATGCGTTTCCTCCCCCGAAAACTGGCTCGCATGACAGCGCTTCTGCTCGCTGGCGCGGCCCTGACACCCTGCGGCATGGCCCTTGCGGATGAACCCGTGCTGCAGACGGAAGAAAGCGATATCATCAAGCTGACGCCAGTCACGCCGCATCGCATTCTCGTTCAGGATCCGGTGGGGCATCACGCCAAAGACGGGCGGGTGTATGTGGTCGATGCCGATCAGGGCAAACTGCTCGGGATGGTGCAAGCCGCCTATAACGGCAATGTCGTGCAAGACCCGAAAGGGCGCGCCTTTTATGTGGGCGAGACAGTCTGGTCACGCGGCAATCGTGGCGACCGCGCCGATCTGCTCGCCACCTATGACCCGCAGACCCTCGACATCACCAATGACGAGGTTCTGCCCGGCCGTGCGCTGGTCACTCCCAAGAAAAACGACCTGACCATCAGCAGCGATGGCAGCCGCGTCTATGTCTATGACATGGTGCCCACAAACGCGGTGCATGTGATCGATACGGCGACTCATAAGGTGGCCATGAACGTGGGCCTGCCTGGCTGCGCCCTGACCTATCCCTGGGGTAATGCCGGCTTCACCTCGATCTGCGCCGATGGCAGTCTCGCGAATGTCAGCATCGGCGCCGAGAAAGCCGAAATCACGCATACCAAACCGTTCTTCGACCCGGAAAAAGACGCGGTTTTCGAGCACAGCCCGTCGCATAGTGCCGATGGCAAGACCTTTTTCATCTCCTATAGCGGTCTGGTCTATCCGGCGACGCTCTCGGCCAACACCACCATCGGCAAGCCCTGGTCGATTCAGGAAGCTGCAGGCATGAAGGCCGCGACCAATGCCGACAGCCCCTTCACGGTCTCCTGGCGCCCCGGAGGCTGGCAGCTCGCTGCACTGCATAACGCCACCGGCCATCTTTATGTCGCCATGCATCAGGGCACGTTCTGGACGCATAAAGTGGCAGGCACGGAAATCTGGGAGCTGGATGTCGCTACACACAAGCTGTTGCGCCGCATCAAGCTGCCGAAGCCTAGCTCGATGGTCGGCGTCACACAGGATGCCAATCCGCTGCTCTTCACGGATGACGAGGCCGGTGACTTCTTCATCTGGGATCTGAAAACGGGCAAGGTCGTCCATACCATGAAGCACCTGGGCGATGATCTCTATTTCACGGTTGCTCTGGGGGAATGATGAGCGCTCTCGCTCTGCAAATGGCCAGCGCGGTCGGCGCCGATGCGATCGGGGCCCTGCTCCTCGGCACCGGTGTTGCTAAAATGCTCGATCAGCCCGGTTTTGCCTCGGTCATCGCCTCCTATCGTCTTCTGCCTCTCGATGCTGCTTTTCCGGCTGCGCGTCTGATCGCCAGCGTACAGATGGGCCTCGGGGTCTGGCTGTGCTCCGGCATCTACTCCCGCGTGGCCTGTCTTTGCGCCGTGCTGCTGCTCGCCCTTTTCGCTCTGGCCATGGGCATCAATGTCGCGCGCGGTCGGACGGGCCTCTCCTGTGGCTGCCTGCCCGGCCATGACACCAGATTGACGGGTGGATCGGTGCTGCGCACGCTTCTTCTGGCTGCTGCGATGCTCGGTGCCGCCGCAACCGGGCGCCCCTCAGGCGCCGTGCTTGCCGCTGTAGCGCTTATGGGCGGGATCTCGCTCGTGATGCTGGCCCTCGCCTCTCTTCAGCTCCGTCCTGTCGGAGACGCCGCATGATCATCGTACTGCTCGCCTCCACCCTGCTGCTGGCCGCGCTATGCTGCTTTCTCACCCTTGCCGTGCTGGTGCTGGCCAGACAGATCGGGGTGCTGCATGAGCGTATCGCCCCTATCGGCCAACAACCAGTCCTCTCGGGGCTGCAAGCCGGACAGGCTCTGCCACGCCTGACCGCAAAGCGGCTTGATGACTCGCTCCTGATCATGGGCGGTCAACATGACGCCGGACGTTCGAGCCTGATCCTGTTCGTCTCGCCCGATTGCCCGGTCTGCAAACGCGTTCTGCCGATCGTGCAGGCCCAGGCGAGCATTCACGATCTGGATCTCGTACTCGCAGGCGAAGGCGATGTCGCGGCGCTGCGTGTCATGGCGTCGGGTATTCGCCTCGGCGCGACCCCCTTCGTGACAAGTCAGGAACTGCTTCTGCTGCTTCAGATCGGCAGACTGCCTACCCTAGTCACACTCGACCCGCGCGGCGTGATCACGGCGCGCGACGTCGCCAATACCAGACAACAGGTCGAGGCGCTGATTGCGACCCTGCCTGCTTCCTCTTCCCCCTCGCTTGACACCAAGGAGTTCCTCCATGACGCAGTCTGAACTGATTTCGGGCCGCGCGATCCAGGACGGTGCCTCGTCCAGCCCGCTCGACCGGATAACGGAACGCCTGACCCGGCGCGTTGCCGGCCATAGCTCGCGACGCAGTGTGCTCGGGCGCCTTGGCGCCTGGGCCACATTCGGCGCCATCGTGCCGCTTCTGCCTGTCGAGCGCGCCTCTGCCGCCACCCCGGCAAAGAAAGACGATAAGCCGGCCTTCAAAGCCCCCTCTCCTTTTGCAGCCAAGGCACAGACCACCGATCCGACCGCCTGCGACTACTGGCGCTACTGCGCGATCGACGGATTTCTCTGCGCGTCATGCGGTGGCGGCGTGCATAGCTGCCCGCCCGGCACGCGTCCTTCACCTACCTCATGGATCGGCACCTGCTTCAATCCGCGCGACGGCCAGTCCTATCTCGTGGCCTATCGCGATTGCTGCGGGCAGGACGCATGCAGTCAACTACCCTGCCTCGGCACGGATGGCGACCAGCCCAGCTATCGCCCCCAGGCCAATAACGACATCATCTGGTGCTTCGGAACGGGTGCGCTCGTTTATAACTGCTCCACTTCCGTCATCGTCGGAAACGCTTCATGATCAGACGTCTTCTTTCATCCGCGAGCCTGCTTGCCCTGCCGCTTCTGGCGGCTGGCATCGCCCATGCCGAGGACGGCCAGGCCGTCTACAACACCAATTGCAGCGTCTGCCATCAGGCAGGCGGTGCGGGATCACCCGGTCAGTTCCCCCCGCTCGCCGGGCGTATCGGCAAGATTGCTGCGACCGCCGAGGGCAAGACCTATATCGCTGACGTGCTGCTCAACGGTGTTCACGGTACGATCGAGGCGGATGGGGCCAGCTATATGGGCTTCATGCCCTCTTTCAAGGCACTGACCGACGACCAGCTGGCTGTGGTGCTGACCTATATCAGCGCCCTCAATACACCGGGCGCTCCGGCTTTTACCGCCGATGAAATAAAAGCCGCGCGCGCCGCTCCGAAAAAGGCCAAGGAAATTCTCGCCGAAAGAAAGGCCCTGAATGACGCGCATCCGCTTCCCTGATTTTCTGCTCGTCTGCAGCCTCGTCCTGCTCGGCCTCGCAGGCATGAGCGGAGCGAAAGCCGCGATCCAGACCCATACGGTGACGAATTATCTGACCCATTGCGGCGGATGCCACGGCATTGAGGGAATTTCAGGCAAGACCTTTGTGCCCACCCTGCGCGATCAGGTCGGGTGGTTTGCCTGCTCACCTGAAGGCAGGGACTATCTGGTGCGCGTTCCGGGCATCTCGATGTCGCTGATACGCGACGACGGGGAGCTGGCCGATGTGCTGAATTTCGTGCTCTTCCGTCTCGGCGGTGCCAGCACCCCGCCTGGCACCCGGCCCTTTACCGCTGCGGAAGTGCACAAGCTGCGCGCTCAGCCTTTGCAGACAGACGATCTCATGGCCCTGCGCGCGGAAGTGCTCAGCCGCGCACGCGCCGCCTGCCCGCATTAGCATCGCTATTCCGCGGAAAGCACTTCAGTCCTTCGGGCCATGCCCTGGAGCTGAAACGTACAACGGTCGAGGCTAAAGCGTCGGTTCGGTAGAGATCGACAGCACCGTGAGATCAGATCGGGACAGACCGGGACCGTCATGGCCTGCTTCGTGCCCCGTTGAAATCAACGCTTCACTGACAAAAAGAGCGAGGGGACGCCGCTACGTCAGTGTGTCTCGGCAAGGCCCGAGACAAATGGGGCGTTTAAACGAGTCCTTCCCGAAATCGTTTATGAAACAAGGCGTTGGGATAGCCCACCGCCCGTTTTCACACATCATGCATTCACCTTTATCGGCGCTGCATCGCTTGCGAAGGGCTCGGAAAATACGCCCCACGCTCTCACTCGGCTGACAGACCGACCGCAGCGTCAGACGGGCAGCGCAGATCCGCAGTAGAAAGATCGCTTGTTCAGCCGGTCAGGGCACGCGGGTTAGCTGTCATGAACCCCTGCAATGACCGATACCCTGTTTCCTGCACGCCGAGCAGGCTTTCCAGATGTTCCAGATTATTCACCAGACCGCGTGCCTGAACCGTGCCCGTGGGGTCGAGCAGCACGGCGAAAGGCACGCGGTCTACACCAAGCAGGCGGCCGATCGCCGCATCATTGACGAAGCCGCTTTCAGACAGACCCAGCGTGGCAATCGTGCGTTTCTGAGCCTCGTCACTTTCATCACCGCAATAGAGCAGCGACAGGCGCTCACGCCGGGCGAAATCATCGACGATCGGCACCATTTTGCGCGATACGGGGCAGGAGCCGGAAACGAAAACCAGAAGCTGCGGCCGCCCGTCTTCACGGCTCCCCCCTGCCGTCACTTCACTGCCCGAAAAACTGCGCAAAAATGTCGTCGGCAAATGCGCGATGGTGGCAGCCGTGGGGGCCAGCGCGCCGAGAGGCGCAATGCGGCGATAAAAGGCCCTTACGCGCCGGAACATCAGCGCAATCACCGCGCAGAGGCCGAAAACAACCAGCCAGATGACGGATTGCGCATAAAGCAGCGTTATCGTGTCGCTCATTGACGGGTCTCCTTCACGCGCTTCCAGACGCGACGCTTGAGCAGGGCAAGCAGGACGGTCATCCCTGCAAGATAAGCCAGAACGACCAGCCCGGTATGCGCGCGCGCTACGCGATGCGGATGCGCCACCCAATCGAGAAACGCCCCTACATCCTGCGCCATCTGGGGGATCGTGGCTTTCGTTCCATCGGCATAGGCCAGCTGACCGTCGTGAAGCGGCGGCGGCATGCCGATATGGTTCTGGGCGAAAGCGGTATTATAATAGGAGCCCGGCCCGAGAACGACGTCGGCAGGCTTGGGCGCGTAGGAGCGCAGGATCGTCTCGATCCGTTTGGCGCCCCCTTCTTCGATCATGGCCAGACGCGAGAAATCGGGCGGCACGTCGCCATGATTGGCCAGACGCGCCATGGCCTCGTTCGGATAGGGTGAGCCGATGGGGTCTGAAAGATGCGCCGCGCTCGTCTTGGGGTCGCCATCGTCATCCAGACCATCGGGCACCTGACGAGACGCCGCATAGGCCTTGATATCGGGAACGGCGAGGCCGATGCCGGAAAGATCGGCAAAACGCACCTGGTTGAGGCTGTGGCAGGTGGCACAGACCTGACGATAGACCTGAAAGCCACGTTGCTCGGGCGTTGACGCCTGCGCCGTCAAAGGCAGCACCATGAGCGCGACAAGAAGATACCGCTTCATACGCTCTCTCCCCGCAAGGAAGCAGGCAAGGGGCGTGTGACCTCTATTCTGGGCAGAAACGGGAGCAGGACCAGGAAATACGCGTAGTAATACGTCACGCTGACACGGCTGATGGCGAGCCAGAGCCCGGTCGGCTTGTGCATTCCCGCGACACCGAGCGCGATGAAGGCCAGAAACAGACCCAGAAGCGCCCAGCGGAGCACCGGGCGATAACGCGCCGATTTTACGGGAGAGCGATCGAGCCAGGGAACGGCAAACAGCACGGCCAGACTGCCCGCAGACAGAACGAGCCCGCCCAGCTTGGACGGAACAGCACGCAAAATGGCGTAGAAAGGCGCAAAATACCATTCCGGCGTGATGTCGCCCGGCGTCACGAGCGGGTTGGCCATGGCATAATTATTGGCGAGCGTCAGGAGATCGGGCGCGAAGAAAATCAGTGCCGCGTAGACCATCAGAAACAGGCACAGAGCGAGCCCGTCCTTGGTGGTGTAATAGGGATGAAAAGCCACGACATCGTCGGATGTTTTCGGCTCTACGCCAGTGGGATTATTCGATCCCACGACATGAAGTGCGGCGACATGCAGCACGATCACCCCGATGATGGAAAAACCCGTCACGAAATGCAGGACATAGATCCGATGCAGGGCGACCGAGCCCAATCCTTCGCCGCCCAGCAACCATGAGGCCAGAGCCGGACCGATCAGCGGCACGGCGTTCATGGCATTGATGACAACCGTTGCGCCCCAATAGGACATCTGGCCCCAGGGCAGGATATACCCGGCAAAAGCGGCGACCATGACAAGGATGAACAGACCGAGACCGGTCAGCCAGAGCAATTCGCGTGGCGCCTTGTAGGAGCCGTAATAGAGGCTGCGCGCCATATGCACATAGAGCGCCGCAAAAAGCATCGACACGCCGCCCATATGAATGGCGCGCACAAGCCAGCCAGATGATACGTGACGGTCGATCGTCTCGATGCTGTTGAAGGCCTCGGCAACGCTCGGCGTATAATTGAGCGCAAGAAAAATCCCGCTCACGATCAGAAGCACGAGCGCGATCGTCGCAAAGGCCCCGAAATTCCAGAGATAGGTCAGATTACGCGGCATGGCGAAATCGACATATTCGCGCCGAAGCGCCGAGACGATGGGCAGGCGTGTTTCGAGCCAGCCGGTTGGCGTGGTGTCAGGTTTACTCATGGTCGCCGCTCAGATCTGCTGGATGGAGGCGATGGAAAATGCCGGGTCGCCCTTGCTCTGCCCGATGCGCAATTGCGTGGCAGACAACATGGTGACAGGCGGCACGGGGAGATTATAGGGCGCGGGGGCCTCTTTATACACGCGACCTGCCGCATCGAATTGCGAGCCATGGCAGGGACAGGAATATTTTCCCGCTTTATCGTTGGCAGAAGGCGTCGCGTAAGAAGGCACGCAACCGAGATGCGTACAAATGCCGATCAGCACGCCGATTTCCGGCACGACAGAACGATGCCAGTTTGCGGCGTCTTTCGGCTGTTGCAGGATTTTCGAATTGGGATCGCGCAGGCGCTGCGCGCTATCGGCTGCTTTTAACGACGCCAGCATTTCCGGGGTGCGCTTCTGTATAAATACAGGCCAGCCGCGCCACGTCACGACGAGCTGCTGACCGGGCCGAAGCGCGGCAATATCGACATCGATCGAATCATCTTCGCCAAGAGCCGTATTTTTCGTGCCATTCAGACTATCGAGAAAAGGATAGGCCAGAGCGCAGGCGCCAACACATCCAGCCCCGACAATCACGGTCGACAGCACATCGCGGCGCCTTGTCCCTCCCCCGGGTAGCGGACAGGAGGGAGAGGGGGTGGGGCGGTCTGCGTCCTGAGTCATGAAGTCCTGCTTGAATAGGATGAAATGATCATCCGGGGGCCGCAAAAACGTGTCAATATCAAAACAACTTCCGAAGCCGAAATAGAAGAGCGGACTTGCATTCCGTCGCGACACTGGTGATCCTCCATAATGACCGGCACCAGAAAAAACCGAGGGATCACAACGACATGAGAACGATTCTTATCAACGGGGAGTCGCATGACGTGGATGTTCCGGATGACATGCCCCTCTTATGGGTGCTGCGTGACATTCTGGGACTGACCGGCACCAAATATGGGTGCGGCATCGCGCAATGCGGCGCCTGCACCGTGCATGTAGCGGGACAACCTGCGCGCGCCTGTCAGCTACCTGTTTCTCTCATCGGCGACCGCCCTGTCACCACCATAGAAGCCATAGGGCAGACCGCATTGGGCCAGCGCGTGCAGGAAGCTTGGCTGGAAGAGCAGGTTATCCAGTGCGGCTATTGCCAGTCGGGCCAGATCATGGCGGCGACCGCACTGCTTCAGACCACGCCCGCACCAAGCGATGACGATATCGATGACGCCATGTCGGGCAATATCTGCCGCTGCGGCACCTATGTGCGCATACGCGCCGCCATTCATAAGGCCGCCAGCAATGCGTAAGCCTCATCAGATCGGCCCCGTGCTCAACAGGCGTGCCATTTTGCGCGCTGCCCTCGCCACCGGTGGGGGGCTGATGCTGTCAGGCCTTATCCCCGGCCTGCCCGGTGCGCGTGCGGAGGCCAGTGGTGTCTTCACGCCGAACGCGTTCATCCGCATCGATCGCGAGGGCGCCATTACCTTCATCATGCGCCACGCCGAGATGGGTCAGGGCATTTATACCGGCATCGCCATGCTGATCGCCGAAGAGCTTGAAGTCCCGCTCGACAAGATCACCCTGGAGGCGGCGCCCGCCGATGCTCGGTTTATCGACAAGGCGGCCGGTGAAGAGGTGACGGGCGGTTCGGCTTCGACACGCGATAGCTGGATACCGCTGCGTCAGGCCGGTGCTGCAGCACGAATCATGCTTCTGCGCGCCGCAGCCGCGCGCTGGTCGGTGCCGGTCGAAAGCTGTGTCGCAAAAGACGGCATGATCTCTCATGCGGAATCGGGCCGCAGCCTGTTATATGGCGCCCTCGCCGAGGACGCAGCCCGTCAGCCCGTTCCTGATCCCATTCCGCTGAAAGACCCTGCCCAGTTCCGTCTGATCGGCACCAGCCCGCAGCGCATGGATACCCATGCGAAAAGCAATGGCAGCGCCGTTTTCGGTATGGATGTGCGTCTCGACGGCATGAAGATCGGGCGAATCATGGCCTGCCCGGTCAAGGGGGGCACGCTGAAAGGCTTCGACCGTGAGGCTGCGCTGAAAATTCCCGGTGTGACCGATATCGTCACCCTGCCCGATGCGCTTGCGGTCATTGGCACGCATAGCTGGGCCGCCATATCGGGGCTCAAAGCCGCAAACCCGCAATGGGATCTCGGCCCCCATGCGTCGATGTCCAGCGCCTCGCTGCTCGAAGCGCTGAGAGAGGCTTCGAAAAAGACAGGGCTCGTGGCGAAGAAGACCGGCGATGTCGATTCCGCACTCGCCAGCGCCACTACCCGCATCGAGGCGATGTACGAATTGCCGTTTCTGGCCCATGCCGCGCTCGAACCCATCAACACCACGCTGCATATCCGCCCCGATTCCGCCGATGTCTGGGTCGGCACACAGGTGCCCCTGCGCGCCCGACAAGAGGTGGCCGACGCCACCGGCCTCCCACCAGAGCGCATCACCGTACATAACCACCTGATCGGTGGCGGTTTCGGCCGCAGGCTGGATTCGAATTCGATCGGTCAGGCCGCGCGCCTTGCAAAACAGGTGCCCTATCCGGTCAAGCTGTTTTGGACGCGTGAGGAAGATATCCGTCAAGACCAGTTCCGCCCGTTCTATTACGATCGCATCACAGCCGGGCTCGACGAGAAGGGGATGATCAGGGCGTGGCATCATCGCACGACAGGATCGTTCGTTCTGGCCCGCTGGGCACCCGAGGGACTGCAGAACGGCCTCGATTCCGATGCCGTCGAAGGCGCTACCGAAACACCCTATGCCATACCTGCCCAGCGTAACGAGGCAGTGCAATGCGAGCCCGAGGGGCTGGTAACCTTGTGGTGGCGCGGCGTCGGCCCGACCCATAATGTTTTCGTCGTCGAAGGCATGATCGACGAACTTGCCCATGCCGCCGGAGCCGATCCACTCGCTTTCCGCCGCAAGCATCTGTGGGCCTCACCGAGAGGGCTCAAGGTTCTCGATGAAGCCGCCAAACAGGCCGGTTGGGGGCGCCAGCTTCCCAAGGGGCACGGGCTCGGTATCGCCCTGCATTATTCCTTCCAGAGCTGGGCCGCGACTGTGCTGGAAGTCAGGGTGGAAGAAAATGGCCAGATCCATCTCGTGCGGGCCGATACCGCCGTTGATTGCGGGCCGGTCGTGTTCCCCGATGCCGTGCGCGCCCAGATACAGGGCGGGCTGATTTTTGGCCTGACCATGGCGCTTTATAACGAAATCACCTTCCGCGACGGGCAGGCTGAGCAGAGCAATTTTCATGATTATCGCATGATGCGCCTCAATGAGGCGCCTGATATCCGTGTGCATCTCGTCTGCGATCCGACAGCGGAAATAGGGGGTATCGGCGAAGTGGGCACCGTGGCCGCAGCCCCTGCCCTGGCCAATGCCATTTTCGCGGCAAGTGGAAAGCGCCTGAGACGCATTCCCTTCGTGCCGCAGATAAGCGCCGCAGCAAACGGGGAGAAACGCGCATGAAACGCGCCCTCGCCTTTTCCGCCACGGCCCTCATGACGCTGGCCTGTGCGTTTTACGGTAAGTCGGCATCCGCTCAGCAAGCCCCGACGCAGCAGACAGCGCTCCCCGAGGGGGAAATCGCTCAGGTCACGCGCGGTCGGGCCCTGTTCGTCGCGGCCGATTGCGCGGCCTGCCATCTGTCTCAAGATGGCCGCGCACTGACGGGTGGGCGCATATTCGCTCTGCCTTTCGGCACGATCCATGCGGTCAATATCACGCCCGACCGCGAAACGGGCATCGGTGCCTATACAGACACGGCCTGGTTGAAAATGCTGCGCAAAGGCGTCGGTCTGGGGGGAAAGCATCTCTACCCGGTCATGCCATACACTTCCTACACCCTGCTCAGCGATGACGATGCGCTGGCCATCAAGGCCTATCTGTTCACCCTGCCCGCCATTCGCGCCGAAGCCCCGAAGAACGGCCTTTCCTTTCCGTTCAACCAGCGCTGGACCATGATTTTCTGGAACTGGTTCAACAATCCGAACCGACGCATGATCCCTGATGCGGCACGCTCTGCGAAGTGGAATCGCGGCGCCTATCTTGCCGAGGCGCTGGGCCATTGCGGCCAGTGCCATACGCCGCGCAACTTCATGTTCGGGCTCAGCAGCCGCGCCTATGCAGGGGCGGTGCAGGTGGGGTGGACCGCCTATAATCTGACTCCGGACAAGGCGCACGGTCTGGGCGCCTGGAGCGATGCGGACCTCTTCAGCTATCTCTCGACAGGTCACGCCAAAGGCCACGGCCCGGCCTCCGGCCCCATGGCAGAAGCCATAGAGCACAGTCTGAGCCAGCTACCTGCCGATGATATCCGCGCGATGGTCGTCTATCTGCGCAGTGTTCCAGCGCAGCCCGATGGCCCGCCGCGCAATCCCGGAGTGATAAATGAAAACGATGGCCCTTCTGCGGGCAGACATGTGTTTCAGCAGGCCTGTGCCGGGTGTCATCTGGAAGACGGATCGGGCCGCCAGTCGGACTGGGCCGCTTTGGGCGGCAGCCATTCGCTGAGCGACCCATCAGCCACCAATCTGGTCGCCGTGCTCAGGGAGGGCACGTCGTTGCAGACGGCTCATGGCGCGATGGCGATGCAGAAATTCACCGCTGCCTATACGCCGGAAGAACTCTCGGCGCTCTCTTCGTGGATGCTGCATCATTTCGGTGGGGTAAACGCCGCAATCGATCCGAAGAAGTTCAAGCCCTGAGGTCTTACCTTTGATCCGATGGGGCGGGAAATCCTAAACTCCGCGTCAGGCCCGATCCGACACGACACAGGCGTGTCGCCCGGCGCCAGAGAGCAATAGGATCAGAGGATCAGCGTGGAGAAAAAACGCTCTTGTCTCCACGCATTCCTTTCGTCCCGCCAGCACAACAGCGGCCGTGCGGCATGGCTGAAAACCAGTCAGGGCGTATCGACATTCGCCCAAACGACGCGCGTAACCTGCTGCGAGCCATTGCTATAGCGATGCGGTGTCTCGCTCGGGAAAGAGAAGGAATCTCCCTCGCGTAAAATGCAGTCCTGACCGCCCACCTGCAAATGCAGGCAGCCCTGCAGGACGAGACCAGACTCAAAACCGCTATGGGTCAGGATTTTGGAGCCCGAATGGCCGTTCGGCTCAATGATCATGAGATAGGTACGCAGCAGATCGGGGCTCTGCGAATTGAGCATTACCTTGGTGATCCCCTCGCCGAAGCTGAGGAGACCATGATCTTCGATGCGCGTGTAAAAGGCTGGATTATCGAGGGACTGACCTCTTATCGAGCCAAAGAAAGTCGACATATCGAGTTCGAGAACATCCGAAATCTTCATCAGATCGCGGATGCTCGGCGATGACGCGCCGCGCTCGATCTGGCTCAGATGACTGAGCGAGATTCCGACGCGCGAGGCCACATCCTTAAGCAGATACCCGTTCTGCTTTCTTCTCTCGCGTATGGTGTTGCCCAGGGTACGATCGATGTTCGACGTCATAACGACAGATTCGTTCAAGGACATTTCGCGTAAACCAGATCCCGGAGAAAGTATCAGTTAAGTCGGAGCACCTGAATCAACCGGTCGTTCTGATGAGGGCCTTTGGCGAGCTCCATCCCTTTAGGAACCGGATAGACCAGAGTGGCAACAAAAATGCTTTTATTCAACCAGTCATATTTACCCTTGGGCGCGATGAACTCCGGGCTCAGGCGATATTTGTAATCCTTGCCCCCATCGACAGGGTAAGCGAGGCCCTTGTTGTGAATGACGATAATCTGACCGTCATCGGTCTTGAGGCGGTAGAACGCATCAACCACCTCAACGCCATCGGGGCGCAAAACGGGCAGATCGGCACCGCCAGCCTCTACCGTGCCATGGATGCCAGGCCCGTCGAAACGCCCGCCGATGATCGGCCAGATCTCGGTGCGTTCGCCATCCTTGCTGGCACCTTCAGGGCCAGGTCTTACTGGGTCAGTGCAGGTCACGACGAGATTGAGAACCAGCTCGGTCTTGACCGGATCATAAACCTTGCCGTTGAAGGGCGCCTCCGTTGCGGCATGGGCCGCGCCCGATGCCACGAGGCAGGAAAGCGCAAAAAGAGTGTTTTTCAGGGTCTTCATTTCAGATCACCTTGAAGGAAAAAAACGATGGTCACTGCAACGGATCGCGCCGACAGGGCTGCATGAGCACGTCATTGCACGGCGCAAGTGTTTTGGGGATGGCAGAGACCGCCAGACCGTCGCGGCCCTTTTCTGGCACGGTGCCGAGAATCAGACGGGACACATGGCCTGCATCATGCCAGAGACGATTTGTGGCGGGCAGAAGCCAGGGCGAAAACCCATAGCCACCGAAATTACCCGGTGCGTCGATCCACAGGCGCAGACGCGAACCCGCGCGAAAGACATGCCCCATCTTGCTCAGCTCAACACGCGCCAGAACGGGCTCGTCAGGGGCAAGGCTCTGTGTGGTCTCGATACGATCGAGCGGAAACGGCCGCAGCGCAGTCGATCTCGCAGGGTCCTGTGCCCGGTCGGAAAGACGAAGCCAGCCACGCTCGACGAACATCTCCTGATTGTCCGGGCGCAGCTCCGTCAGTGTCACCTCGACATCCGTATCCGGCATGTCAGATGACAGCCAGAGATCGACGCTGGCGGGGCCATAAGCCACCAGGGTTTTACCGAGCGGTGCTGAAGTATAAGCGAGGCTACCCTCGCGCCAATGCTCTGGCAACGCACCCCAGCCGTAATGATCGGCATCGACATCCACATCCGGTCCGCGCACCGGATAAGCATAGCTGTCCGATCCGGTCGAGGAAGTCATACCGTCCTCGAGTACGCCTTTACTGGCGAGCGTGAACACATGGGGGGTGGCGGCAATCGGATAGGTCGCCCCGCTCAGGGTCACACGCGGCGCCATCTGCTCGACCTTTTCATGCCCCTCGCCATGAGACCCGCTTTCGAGCCAGACGCGCACATGGGGCGTATCGCTGAAGGCGGCTTGATGGCCCTTGAGGAAACGATCGAAAAACCCGAGCAGCAGCGCGCGGTATTTCAGGGATTCATAGGCGTCGTGCTGGCCATTGGTCTGGACCAGCCAGGTTTTTTCCGGCGCCAGCGTATCCTGATAATAGCCCTCACGCGAGGTCACGGCCTCGTCCTGAAACGCTTCCATGGATAGAACCGGCACGGCGATCTGACTGGTTCTGGCCGCCAGATTGCGCTTCTCGATTTCAGCATCGCGCAGCGGATGGCGCAAAATGAGATCGCGCAGATTATCCCTGCGATTTGCCTCCGTATTGATCGCGAGCCTGTCCAGACAGCGCTGGTCGTGCTCTGTCTGTGCCCCTTCTTTTAAAGCGTCCCAGCGCGACTGCAGATAAAGCAGCCAGCCGGACGGAAACTGCATATTCGGCACGCCGCCGGGTGCCCAGCTATCGAGACGTGCATCGCCCAGCACCATGCCCGGCGCGATGGCCTTCAGGTGCGGCGGACGTGTCGAGGCCGTGGCGATTTGCGACATACCCGCCCAGGACCAGTTGGCCATGCCGACATGTCCGTCGGACCAGGGCTGTGAGGCGGCAAACTCGACAATATCGTAGCCATCCTGGCCATAGCTGGGCGTCAGAAAGGTGAATTGCCCCTCCGAACACCCAGTTCCACGGGCATTGACCCCGAACACAGCATAGCCATGGGCGACCAGATCGCGGTCGAGGTTGACCGACATAGCCGTGTCACCCTTGAGATAGGCCGAGCTGCCTACGCCGCCGGGATCGTAGCCGCTGTAATTGATCACGACGGGAAACGGCCCCTTACCCTTCGGCAGCAGCACGCTGTAGCGCAGCGGCGTATGGTCGCGTGTCGGCAGATAGCCCACGAGACGCCGCCCCCAGAAGGGCGCCGTCTTGACCAGTTCGGGATTATAGCCCGACACGGCGGCAATCACGCTGCCCCCCGATCGCGCTTCCTGCGCCCTCCCCGAACCGGGAAAGGCCAGAAGCGAAACACCGAGGCAGAGAACTGCCATAGAGGAGCGTGCTGCCGTCATGAGGGCGGTCAGTGGCGCTGGCAGGTATTGGAGGGCGCATTGCCCGCCAGAACCGATTTCAGCCACGCAATCTGCGTATCCATCGACTCAACCATGGCGGCGCCATGCTCGGCATTGGGCACGACCATATATTTCACATCCGATCCCGCATGGCAGGCATCCTTGGCGTAGGATTCCAGCGTATGAATGGGAATGGTCGTGTCACCCCCCCCTGCGATCAGCAGGATCGGGCCCTTGGCCTTTTCATAACCGACTGTCTGCTCGGCGAAGAACTTCTTGACGTATTTGTTCTTGTTCCAATCCGGGCGGACCAGCTCCTTGGCCGAATAGGGGTAATAGAGGGCGTTGCCCGTCAGCCAGCAAGCCTTGCCCGTCGCTTCGGGATACTGCGAAAGTCCTGCCTTGGAGAGCAGTTCCTCGGGTTTGAATTCCGGGTATTGCGCGTGAATGGCATAGGCCAGCCACGACATGTAAGGGCCGCCAGCCTTTTTCACGGCAGAGATATTGGCATTGATCATGCCAACACGCGCGGCTGGAGCGATGGAAATGGCGCCGAGATAACCGGGGTCGTTATCCTTGGCTTCCGCTTCGGCGGTAGCGAGTGCAGCATAGGCGCCCTGCGAATGACCGACCACGAACCATTTCCGAGAAAGATCGGGCATCAGCGCGTGGGCCGCAGGCACTGCGTTGCGAATATCGGCTACCTGGGCGAATTTATTCATATATTGATGCGGGCTGTCGGTCCCGAGACCGTGATAATCGGTCATGACCAGAACAAATCCGGCAGAGGCCAGATCGAACACGCGCAGGCCGCCATAATAGACGTCTTTCATCAGCGACGGCGCGCAGGACTGAGCGGTGCCGCTGGTGCCGTGCGCCCAGACGATCACCGGCCAGCCGCCTTCGGGCGCCTTGCCCGGCGGCACGACGACAACGCCCGACGTCGCAACCGGCTTGCCGTGAGAGTCAGTCGAACGATAGAGAATACGCGTGGCTGTAAAGCCCTTGGGCAGGCTGTATTCAGGTGCTTTTTCCTGACGCAGCAGTGCACCCGGCGCCGAAGCAGCAATATCGGCCGGGGTGCTGTAGAAAGCCGTGCGCGGCAGGGCGTCCTGCGCTTCGAGCGAACGGGTGACGGCCGGATCGGTCGGCAAGGGTGGCTCTCCGGCATGAGCAAGCCCGCTCAGCCCGGTGGAGAGCACGAGCATGGCAAGCAGATTGGCTTTGAGAGACAGTTTCTTGGTCATATTCCACCTGAAAAGAGAGAAAAACCTGTTCTGAAACCGGGTGCGGTCAGAAATCATACCCGATCTGGAAGCGATAACTGGCGGGCATTCCGTAGATCTGCTGGAAATCGCTCACGCCATCTGTCTGGCCCACCGTGCGATAATGCACGTTCGTCACGTTGAACCCCATAAGCGCCAGATTCCAGTGCTGCTTGTGGGAGAGCAGATCGAGACGCACATCCAGCAGGCCGTAACCCGGAATATTATTGATCCAGGCTCCGACGCCGCGTGTGGCATTGAGCGTGGTGCGGAAGCTGTAATTCATCTGCACCCCGGCGGTGTAAGCCCCGTTGAACATCTCATGCTCATAACGGGCAGACGGCGTCAGGCTCCAGCGCGGGGCGTACGGCAGACGCTGCCCCTGCCAGGCGATCAGATTACCCGCGTAGTCGAGCTGATATTGCGAGGATTTGACGATTTTTGCATCGTTATACGCCGCACCGAGATTGAACGTGAGAGTCGGCACAGGCTTCCAGACAATGTTGCCCTCGAGGCCCTGATTCACCGCCGTGCCGATATTCGTAAGCGTCGACGTAATGGTCTTGCTTACCGCCGAATATTCCGTTGTGAAGTTCTGATAATTGTAAGTGCGATAGTAGAAAGCCGCACCGTCGACGATCAGCTTTCGGTCGCGTGTCTGGGCCTTGAACCCGGCCTCGACCGCCCAGACCTGCTCTTCGCGATAGGGGTCGATCTGCGCCGTGCTAGCAATGGGGAAGCCACCATAAAAGCCGCCCGATTTATACCCGCGCGCCACAGAGGCATAGACCATGTTCAGCGGGTCGAACTGATACCGCAGCACGGCTTTACCGGTCACATGATCTTTCAGCTGATACTGACGCGTGACGTCAGATGAGACATAATAACCGGGCGATTGCTGGAAGGCACCGTTATAAGTCTTGTATTCCCAGGTGCTGCGCGCGCCGAAATCGAGCGAGAGCTTGGGCATGATATGATAGGTGATCTGCCCGTAACCGCTATAGGATTGCGTCTTTTGCGTATAGCTCAGAATGCCTTCATTCGCGGCACCCGAAAGGCCGGTATAAAGCGTCTGAAGCGCGTTATCGAAAAGCTGGAACTGCTTGTTTTCCTCAAGATCCTCATAAGACACATCGACACCCAGCAGCCAGTCCAGACGCTTGGGCTTGCCTGAGCTGAGGCGCAGATTTTCCTGTGCCATGCGCATGGGCGTATGCTCGAGCTGGGTGGCATAGACCGGACCGGTGGCGGCGTAGTTGTAGTTGAGCCCATAATCGAAATAATCGAGCGAGGTGATGGAGGTTAGCTCCATTCCACCCAGATCGCCGACGGCGCTGAACTGGGCGCCACCCGCTTTATTGTCGAGCTGGTTGGTCGGCGCAGAAAGCACTTTCGTGCCATCCTGCGTCTGGCGCGAGGCGGCCTGGCTCGCATCGCCGAAAGCCTGCGGCAATGTGAGACAGTTCTGCTGATCGGCATAGCCTGCGATCATGGCAGAGCAGAAGCCGCCTGTCGTGTTATAAACACCCAACGCCGTTGCCAGAGCGAGCTGTGACTTGTCACGGCTGCCATGCAGATCGAAATTCAGCGTCCAGTTATCGAGCTTTGCCGCGACTTCCAGGCGCACCGCGTCACGGTTCTTGCGGCCCCATTTTGCGCCATTCTGAAGCGAGGTCTGCCAGCCGCTCCAGCCATGATCCGAGGTCTCGGCGATACGGAAAGCGAGATTGCGCGTGATCGGTGCGCCATAGGCAGCATTGATATGGCCATCGCCCCAGCGACCGTAAGACACGGCAACCGACCCGCTCGCCTTGTCGAAATTCGGCTTGTTGGTAAGCACACGCACGGCACCGCCGATGGTGTTGCGTCCGTAGAGCCCGCTTTGCGGCCCCTTCAGCACTTCGACACGGGAAATATCGAATAGGCTGCCCGTGCCCATGACCGTGCTTGGCTGATAAGCATCATTCAGAAAAATAGGGGCGGCGGGCGTGGAGTTGGGATTGAAGTCGGCAAGGCTGACGCCGCGAATGACCCAGGTCGGCATGGCGCCGCCATAAAAATCGAGATTCTGAGCGTTCGTCGTATATTTGATGAGATCAGGCAGAGCCTGCACGCCAAGGCGGTTTAGTTCTTTGCCCGTGAAAATCTGGACAGTTTCAGGGGTCTGCTGTGCCGTCTCCTTGCGACGGCGCGAGGTAACCATGACCTCTTCAACGCCGTTGCCCTGCGCCACAGACGACTTGACTGGAGAGAGCTTTACCGGCTTTTTATTTGTTACGATATCGGAACGTTTATGCTGCATCTCTGCTTTCGTCGCGCTCTGGGCATTTGCCGTCACAGGCAGAATGCAGAGCGAGCATGACAGCCAGAAGCGCAGTGACAGCGCGCCACGCTTGCGTGCTGGGCGACGCAATCCTGCCGCCACACAGGGCCCGAAAGACTCCGGTTCGGTATCGAAACGAATAGACGTGCGATATCGGCTCTGCTCATGGCGACACATTGACGGCCTCAAATTGTTCGGGTGCGTGTTTGCGTGGGGAATTTTCAAATCGATCCGAATACGAAACATCAGATCATGAGCGGAAAATCCGGTCAACAATTTTCTTGAAGAAATAATGACAGTTGCAATTCTCTGTGGAAAAATCCTCACATCATGGCGGGACAACGCCCGCGCCGAAGGCTAGTCTCGCCGTCACAGCCATCGCGGAACGGGAAACCATGCACGACCGGACCAGAGTGACGACCGCCCCGATCAGGGCCGTCTGCGCCCTACCCAGCGACCATCCTGACGACGTTGTACGCTTTCTCGTTTCAAGTCATCAGGCAGGCCACGGCTGCGTTCTGGCGCTTCTGACCGATATCGTCGAGGGTGCCTCGCGTCCCCTGGGCACCCTGATGGCCATACGCGATGACGGTCATTATGTCGGCATGGTGTCTGGCGGCTGCGTCGAAGCCAGTGTCGTCAGTGAAGCCTGCCTTGCCATGGCAGAGGGGCATGATCGCATCTGCCGCTATGGCAAGGGATCTCCCTGGTTCGATATTGTCCTGCCATGCCGTGGCGGCATTGGGCTGCACCTGCACGTCATCCGTGACTCAATCGCCCTGACCGGGTTTCTGGAGCTGCGTGCGTCAAGAAGAACAGTCCTGCTACATTACGACAGTGCAAACGAGACTTTGAACATAGAAAAGGGCGATGCCCTCGTCGGATGGCAGGGTTCTCGCTTCACAGCCAGATTTTTCCCGGATCCGCAAATACTGCTTTTCGGCGAGGGTCTTGAGAGCCATTTTCTGACCGCGCTGGCCGCCGCTGCCGGGCTGACCCTGATGAGGGGCGACCTGTCTTCCGTGGCGCAGTATGCGCAAGACTGTGAGACGGCGCTCGTCTTGCTGCACCACGATCTCGACAGGGAATTACCGATACTGCAAGCCGCGCTGCAAACGAAAGCCTTCTTCATCGGCTGTCTGGGGAGCCACAAGACACAAGCGCGTCGCCTCGCCGCCCTGCGTCAGGCAGGCCATGATGCCGCGGCTCTGGAGCGGATCCGTGGTCCGATCGGACTGTTCGGCCCATCGCGTGAAGCCCGCTCCTTGGCCGTTTCGGTTCTGGCCGAGTTGTTTGCCCTCATCGAGGCCCGCAGGGCGAAGCAGATGCCATGAGCACGCAGTCCTGTATCCTGCTCGTCCTCGGCGCCGGTCTGAGTCGTCGCTTCGGCGAGGATGACAAGCTCGAAGCAATGCTCGATGACCGGCCTCTCGCGCAGCATGTTTTACAGATTGTGACCACGCTCCCCTGGCAGCAGAAACGCGTTGTCTCTCGCCTCGGAGGGAGGACCTGGCATGCGGCATATGATCAATCGGGATTTCAGCGCTTGATCAACCCGGAACCGGAACGTGGATTAGGCTCATCACTCGCATTGGGAATCAAAGGGCTTGAACCGCAAGCCCGGGTTCTGATCTGCCTCGCCGATATGCCTTTCATCACGCCCGCCCATCTATTGCGGCTATGCGCCGCCAGCGAAGCGGAACCGCATCTGGCTTTCGCAACATCTTCGCCCTCATACCGGGGACCGCCCGCCGTTTTCCCCATGGAGAGTCTTCTAAAGCTATCACCCGAGGGAGACATGGGCGCTCGCTCTTTGATCCGCACGGCACAGCTTTTGTCCTGCCCTACTCACGAAACCACCGATATCGATGACGCCGCAAGCCTTGATGCCATCACGCAAGCCAGCCCTCCATCCGACTTTCCCGGCACCTGACGATCTTCCAGCGAACCCTATCGAACAGCACTAAACGGCGACCGCTCAACCGGAATCGACCTTGTCTCATGCGCGACAGCTCTGCAACGTCACATGAGATTGAACGGTCTGCAAACTGCACGAAGAGCCCCCCGATCCTTCGGCACCGTTCGAAAGTGCCGCAGCTTGCAGCATGGCATCCCGTTCGGCGGAAAATCTGAACATTTGCATCGAAATCGAAACGACCATAGCGTTGCAGATCCTCGCCCCTGGCGCTGTACTTCCGAAGACTGGAATGCGCCTTACAACGTAGCGAAAGCGTCTTTTCATGCATCCTTCCGAGCCGTCACGGCAGAAAGCCCATCCGGCCGGACTCTATTTCATCGCGGCTGCGCAGGGTGCGTGGTATTTCTCCCGCTACAGTACCCAGGCCATACTGGTGCTCTATCTCGCGCATGTGGTCTATGCGGCGCCGAGTAACACCGCCTTTCCCGGTGTCGGTGCCCTGCGCCACCTCCTTTCCTGGGAGGCACAGACCAGTAATGCGCAAGCTCTGGCCTCCACCACGATCGGCCTGCTCGCCCTGTGCATGATCCCGACCCAGATTATCGGCGGCTTTCTATCCGACCGGTTTATGGGGCGACGACGCGGCGCCCTGGCCGGACTGGTCTTTCTGACATTGGCGCCCCTGTTCTGGGCCTTCGATACGAGCTTCATTCTGGCACTACCGTGCTTCGTGATTGGCCTATCCCTGGCGGTCAATCTGTTTGCTCAGGTGGGTGACCTCTACGGCGATACGGACCCGCGCCGCGCGGATGCCTATCAGCTCATGTCGCTGGTACAGGAAGCTGCTGTCATTATCGGCCCGACCTTCTGCGGCTGGCTGGCCGCGCGCTATGGCTGGCACGAAGGCTTTGCAGCCGCTGGGATCGTCATGCTGGCAGGCACGCTCGCCTATTCTCTGGGCTGGCGCCATCTTCCCGCCCCTGCCGTCCGTAGCCAGCCGCGCGATTCAGGGGCTGCACCGGTGCTGTTGCTTAAGACAGGGGGGCAGATCGCGCTTCTGATACCGATACTCGCCATGATCTTCCTCTGCAACGAGCAGATTTATGACACCTATCTGATCTGGGGCGAGCAGCATTATAATCGCCACCTGTCAGGCTGGGTGTTCCCCGCAAGCTGGCTCATGTCGCTCGATGCCGGGGTCAGCTTTGTGACCCAGATCATGGCCATCGCGTTCTGGCGCTATTACACGCGCCATCGTGGCGCCCCCAGCGAATGGGGGCAGATCACGAGCTTCGGTGTTCTGGGCGCCCTAGCGCCCCTCGTTCTGGTCTATGCGTCGGCTTGGAGCGCCGACCCGAGCCAGATCAGCATGGTCTGGGGTCTGGTTTTTCATTTCATCAACGATCTGGCCATGGCAACCATCATGCCCATCAGCCTTGCCTTGTTCATCAGACTGGCCCCCGACAATGCCAAAAGCATGGCGGCAGCAGCCTATGCTCTGGTGGGTCGTCTGGCCGATATCATGGCAGGCCAGATCGGGCAGAACCTGCCACTCTGGGGCTCGATCCGTTTCTGGCTGCTGCACACCGGCATTATCTTTATCGGCGTCGTTCTGCTCCTGGTCGCGAAACGGCTCTACACACAAGAAAGTACACACCCCTCCCAAGTATAGAGCATCAAGTGGGCATAAGAAGCGTGCAACCGTGCAGGTCGTGCCAACGCCCTCCTGCCGGAGAGCACCCTTGGGGCAAAAGCGTGCGGGACATACACGATCTTAAACTTTCCCAATCTCGGCACTTATTCGTGTTTATGAGAATCATTTGCATGTAGTGACACCGCAAATTGACGCATCGGCCTTGCCACACCCCTGCGCGCATGACGCGTAGAGGCCGCTACGCGTCGCATGCGGAGTGTCATGAGAAAATACTGTTTCCCCCTGCTGTGCCTGGGTGCAGCGCCGTTTGCCGCGGTCGCCGCACCACTCTCGCAAGAGTCTTCCGACGCGATAAAAGCAAGAACTGCGCAGTCATCAGCGGCTGTCCCTGCGGCCTCTGCTTCGCCGGTCGCCTCCCCGCCATTTGTGACCAAGCCAAAACAGACAGCGGATGAACTGATCACCGTCACCGGGCGCGCAACACCGCCCCCTGAAATCACCGATACGCGCTATCAGCCGACGCCCGACGCCTCGACCCTGCGCACGACCACGTCGGTTCTGAATATCCCGCAAGTGGTCAATATCGTGTCGCAGCAGGTAATCCGCGATCAGGAGCCGCGCAATCTGGACGATGCGCTGATCAATGTCAGCGGTATCACCCAGGGCAACACGCTGGCCGGGACGCAGGACACGATCATGAAGCGTGGCTTCGGTGGCAATCGCGACGGCTCGATCATGCATAACGGCATGCCGCTGGTTCAGGGGCGCGGCTTCAATGCCGCGGCGAACAGCGTGGAAGTGCTCAAGGGCCCGTCTTCCCTGCTCTACGGCATTATGGATCCGGGCGGGGTCATCAATATCGTCAGCAAGAAGCCGCGCCTTCAGGCCAAGACCATCGCCTCCGTCATGGGCTCGACCTACGGACGGGGCAAGAACGGTTTCGAAGGCATGCTCGATTCAACCGGGCCGATCGGCAAGGGCAAGCTTGCCTATCGGCTGGTGCTTGACCGTATAGCCGAAGATTACTGGCGCAGTTTCGGCATGCATCAGGAGACACTCATTGCGCCATCGCTGGCGTGGCTCGGCAAAAAGACGCAGATCACAGCCTGGTATGAATTTCGCGATTTTCTCTATCCTTTTGATCGCGGCACCGCGCTCGATCCGCGCACCGGGCGCCCGCTCGCCATTCCGGCAACGCGCCGTCTGGACGAGAACTTCAATCGCATGACCGGTCAAAGCCATCTGGGCCAGGTGTCGCTCGATCACCGCTTCGGCGCCGGTTGGTCGGCCCATGTCAATTTCAGCTATAATCAGGAAACCTATGACGCCAACCAGTTGCGCGTTACGGGTGTCAACGTCACCAAAGGCACGCTGAGCCGCAGCAATGATGCCACCCATGGCGCGTTCAGCTCCGACACTTACGGCACCGCCTATCTCGATGGCCCGATCAGGATCGGTAATTTCAAACAGACGATCCAGATCGGCATGGATGGCGAATACAGGCTGATTTACCGCAAGGATCTGCTGCGCCAGTCGAGCAGATATACGTTCAGCTATCTCAAGCCGGTTTACGGGCTCGAAAACCCTTCCTCCACCGTTTCGGCAAGCGATAGCGACCAGACCGATAACCTGCACGATTACTCAGGCTTCCTGCGCGATACGTTCAAACTTGGTGAGCGCTGGGTCATGGTCGGCGGTGTACGCTATCTCAGCTATCGTCAGATTGCCGGGCGCGGGCGCCCCTTCAAGGCCAATACCGATATCGGCGACGGTGCCTTTCTGCCTCAGGCGGGGCTGGTCTATCGCCTTGCGCCTGCGTGGTCGCTCTATGCCAGCTATACGCAGTCGCTCAAGCCGGCCTCGACCATCGCGCCGCTTTCGAGCGGGCTCGTGCTGAGTTCGGGCTTTCAGCCAGAGAAGGGCCGCTCTTACGAATTCGGTGCCAAAATGGCGCTGCATGACCGTCTGACCGGCACACTTGCCTTCTACGACATCCACAAACGCAACGTGCTCGTTTCTCAATACAACACAACGACCAACCAGACCGACTACCGTACTGCGGGTGCGGCGCGCTCGCGCGGCATCGAACTCGATCTGGCTGGTCGGGTGACGAAGCGCCTGAGCATGATCGGCAGCTATGCCTATCTCGACGGCGCCACAACCAAGGACCCGCTTTATGCCGGCAAGCAGCTCTGGAATGCTGCTCGTCATACAGCCTCTCTCGGCCTGGCCTATGATATCGGCTCGGTTTTTGGTAACGACAAGCTGCGTTTTGGCGGCGATGCGCATTATGTCGGGCGCCGAGCGGGCGACTCAGCCAACAGCTTCTTCCTGCCCGATTATGTCACCGGTGATCTGTTTGCCACCTATGACAGGGTGATTGCGCGGCACTCGGTGAATTTCCAGTTCAACATCAAGAATATCTCCAATGCCGTCTATTATCCGTCAGGCGTGAACAGCTATTTCGTCTCTCTCGGCGAAGCACGACGCTTCTCCCTGCGCACCATGGTGGCCTTCTGATGAAAAACCGGGCTCTTCTTTCCCCCCTCGCCTGCTGCCTGATCGCGCTTGCCGTGCTCCCGGCACCGCCCGCCTGTGCCGAGACGACGCAGAGTGTCGCCTATCTCTGCAAGACAGAGGGGCCGAACCGCGCCATCGACGATGCGGCCATGGCCCATATCGCCAGTCTTGGCTTTACGGTCCATGCCATGGGTGAAGCGACATCCCCCGACGAGGTGAAGGACGATCTGGTCATTCTGTCCTCTACCGTTTCGGGCAAGAATGTCAGCCCGGCATGGCGGCAATCCGGCAAGCCCCTCCTGACATGGGAGAATGACAGCCTCGACGACCTTGCCATGACAGGCAAGCGCCACGACACCGATTTCGGTGAGGCCGAAAAGGAACGCTATCTCTGGCTGGTCAATGCCCCTCATGCGATGAGCGGCGGACTTAAAGCCGGACTTGTCAACGTCTATACCCGCCAGAGCCCCATGAGCTGGGGCAAGCCCGGCCTCGGTGCGACGCTGATCGCAACCATCTATGGCCAGCCGGAAAAAGCGGCCATTTTCGGTTACGAAAAAGGGGCGACGATGGATTACGAGACGCTCGCCCCGGCGAGGCGGGTGATGCTTTTCTTGAATAACGCGACCTTCACCCTGCTCTCCCCACAGGGATTATGCCTGTTCGATTCAGCCCTTTTCTGGACAGGCAACCGACCGGATCGCGCGCCATCCTGTGTCTCCACAGCGCCGAACAAGAGCGCCCGTCGCTAGACAGAGACCGAGAGAAGATCGGCTCGGACACGCTCCTGCCTCGACAGCCCGGTTTCGAGTTCACGCGACCGGGCCTTTCTCTGTGGCACATGCCGGGAACTTCTGTGGCGCAGAATCCAGCTCTCCACTGGTGACAGCCCTGAGCCATGGCATGTGTTGCTCATGGACATGGACGACCCTAGCGTCAAAAGCTTTGCACGATCGGGGAAGATTGGCCAAAAATCTGTCTCTCAGGACAGTTTAAATTAAGCTTTCCCAATCTTACCCCTATTCGTTTGCCCGGAAAGAAAAAGACACATAGCAACTGCGACGCGTTCTCACTTCGAAGGTTGCCATGTCGTTTCTCTCCAATCCCCTCTCCCTCACGGTGCGCTCTTTTGGCGCGCTTTGCCTGATCGGTACGGCGCTCTCCACGCCTGCTCTCGCGGCTACAGCTGAGATCGACACAAAAGCAAAACAACCGGCCACGCAACCGACGAAGAAAACCTCGGGAACAGAGCAAAAAGCGCAGGCAGCCAATTATGCTACTGGCAAGGAAAAGGCCGGGCACGAAGATCTGACGGTCATCGGCAAATCGCACCCCCTTCTCACCGGGCTGTCACCGAACCGCAAATTCACCGCCTCTCTTCTCGACACGCCCCGCTCCGTCTCGGTGGTGACGAAAGAGCAGATGAAGCTGGTCAATGCGACCTCGTTCGAAGACGCCATGCGTACCGTGCCCGGTGTCAGCTTTCGCGGCGGTGATGCCTATGCCATTCCGGGCGGCAATTATCCCGTCATTCGCGGCTTCGGCTCCTACAGCAATATGTTCATCGACGGGCTTCGCGATAGCGGTGTGAGCCAGCGCGAAGTCTTCGACGTCGAAGAGATGGAAGTGCTCAAGGGGCCGGGCTCGGTCTATGGCGGTCGCGGCGGCCTTGGTGGGCAGATCAACATCACCAGCAAGAAAGCCCAGCTCGGCAATCTGACATCCGGCCAGATCGGTTTCGGCACTGCCGCCTACAAGCGCGGCACGATCGATATCAACCGCCAGATCGGCTCGTCGACGGCGTTTCGCCTCAACGCGATGGGCGCGGATGGTGACACCGCGGGCCGTGCGCCGATTGGGGGCCACAAATGGGGGGTCTCCCCCTCACTGGCTTTCGGTCTGGGCACGAAGACGCGTCTGACGCTTGGCTATTACCATCTCTATTCTTTCGATATGCCCGATTATTCGGCGCCCTACAGCAAGGTCACGCATGAGCCGCTGAAAATTCCCCGCAGCACTGTGCTCGGCCTGGAAGACCGCGATTTCGAGCGCAGCACCACCGATCTCGGCCAGATCATTCTTGAGCGCGACCTGTTCAAGGACTTCATGTTCAGGAACACGCTGCAATGGACCAGCACGCAATACGACTATATCGCCACCAATCCCCAATGGCAGAGTACGGCCGTCAACAATCAGACCATCCTGCTCGAAGCCAAATCGGGCAAGTTCCATACGGATAATTTCCAGGAACAGGCGATGGTCTCGGGGACGTTCAACACGGGGCCGATCCATCACGCGATCAATACAGGCATCGAAGTCTCACGCGAGCGCCTGACACGCAACGAATATTACGTGGTCGATTCAGGGGGCCATAATCTGCGTAATGGCGGTCCCTGCACCGTTGCCTATAACTGCATCTCGGCCACCAATCTCGGCAGCTGGAGCGCCCATAACCCCTGGCTTGGCTCCTATACGCTGGGGGAGCCGGGTATTGCGCCGCTCAATACCAATGTCACCACAGGCTCGGCCTATGCGTTCGACACGATGAGCATGTTGCGCGATCATCTGCTAATCAATGGCGGCGTGCGTTTTGACCGCTTCATGACCTCTGCAGTTCAGGGCAATGTCGGGCTTAGCAACAACCAGAGCTTCATCAATTACCAGGCGGGCGCAGTCTATAAGCCGATCAAGCCCGTCAGCCTCTATTTCTCCTACGCCACCGCGTCCAATCCGGTCGGCGTCGATGCCGGCGCGGATGGACAGATCGCGCTCTCGGCCGCGAATACAAAACTCAACCCTCAGAACGGCAAGAATATCGAAGTCGGTGCCAAGGCCGATCTGTTCAACGGACGCTTTTCCATCACTGGCTCACTTTTCGACGGCAAGATGACCAATGCCCAGGTGTCGGACGGCTATGGCAACCAGATCAATGCTGGAACGCAGCGCGTTCGTGGGGCGGAAATCAACGTTGCAGGTAGCATCACGCCGAAATGGGAGATGTTCGGCGGCTGGACCTATCTCGACAGCACCGTCATCAATGGCGGTCCGACCAAGGCCAATGTCGGCAAGCGCTTTCCCTATACGCCGGGCAACTCGATCGCGCTGTGGAGCACCTACAAAATCCTGCCGCGCGTCAAGGCAGGTGGCGGCCTGACCTATATGAGCAAGCGCTACACGAACGTGAACAACCAGACCTGGGTGCCTGGCTATGTCCGGCTCGACATGGTGGCGGATTATCAGATCACGCGTACGCTCGATTTGCAGGCCAATCTGCAGAACCTGACCAATAAACGCTATTACGACCGTGTCTATGTAAATTATTCGCGTATCGCAGCCGGTCGCGCCGTGACCTTCCAGCTTACCCTCAAGATGTAACGCCCAAAGGCAGACGAAGCACACAACGCAGTCCGGGCGCATTATCGCCCAGCTCGATCCTCCCGTGATGGAGCTGGGCAACGGCACGCACGAGGCTCAGGCCAATCCCGGTGCCGGGCAAATGCCGACTGCTATCGAGGCGCAGCATCTTTTCGAAGACGCGCTCACGATCGTCCGGCGCAATGCCCGACCCCGTGTCATCGACGAAAATCACAGCCTCACCGCCTTCATGCACAGATGAAAGCGTAATGCTCGCACCCTCAGGGGCGTGAAGCATGGCGTTTTCCAGCAGGTTGGAGACCATCTGCGTCAGTAGCACCCTGTTACCCTGCACGACCAATGGTCGACCGGCGGCCACATGGCGCCAGATCTGACCGTTCTGCTCTATCGTCGGGCCATAGAGCGCGGCGAGCATGTACAGAACCTGCTCCAGATCGACCGGCTGAACATCCGGGATCTGCCGGTAGGCTTCAAGCTGCGCCAGTTTGAGCAGCGAGGCGAAAATCTCCAGAGCCTCATTGAGGCTGGCGCGAGCCTGATCGAGTCCTGCCGCGGCTTCCGGCGCTGTTACCGCTGCCTGCGCCACGTCGAGATGGCGCCCCAGATGCGCCAGAGGGCGGCGCATGTCA
Source organism: Asaia sp. BMEF1 (assembly GCF_051628905.1). Classification (GTDB taxonomy): domain Bacteria; phylum Pseudomonadota; class Alphaproteobacteria; order Acetobacterales; family Acetobacteraceae; genus Asaia. Next base: position 1,420,175 of record NZ_CP157575.1, read on the forward strand.
TGAGCGATATCGTCCGTCACCTGCCTGACGCGCGCCAGAAGCACCTCGTTGCGGTCAAGCATCGCATTGAGGCTTGAGGACAGGTGATTGAATTCGTCATCCATCTCAGTCAGCGGAAGCCGACGCGAAAGATCGCCCTGCATGATCTCGCGGGCGGTATGGCTGATCAGGTCGATCCGTCGCAGCAATAACCGGCTCATCGCGAAACCGCCCGCCACGCCGATGATGAGAAACCCGGTGGCACACCAGAGCAGCGTCATGAAAAAACCGTGGCGCAGGGTCTGGAGCGGTGTCCCGCCCATACCAACGAACAGATAGCCGCCATCATCAAGCACGGTGCCGTAGCCAAGCACAGGGCGGTAATCGGGAGGCGAAGTGCGATGGGTCCAGGAGAGCATACGCCACCCCGGGCGTGGCCGCAGATGGAACATGTTGCCCACCACCACAGCCTGTTTCGCATCCTGCAAAAGGTAATAGAACCCGGGCTCGCTCTGCACGAATTCGCGCATCACTGGCGCCAGATGCGGCACATCCTGATGTTTGGCGTCGGCCAGCGCCTCATTGCGCTCGTTCATGACCGTCTCACGCATCTGCCGCTCGAGCTGGCTGATACCGCGCGTCCCCGACCAGATGACTCCGGCCAGTCCACAAATCACGAGGCACCCGGCGAAGGAGGCGATGATACGAAAGGATGAGCTTTTAAGAACCGAAAGCGGCCTTTGCGCCGGTTCGGCCTGTCGGGGTTCAGCCATGACTGCGCAGAACATAGCCCTGCCCCTTGACCGTATGGAGCAGCGCAGGCGCGTCGCGCCCCAAACGTTCACGCAGTCGACTGATATGGGTCTCTACGAGATTGGTGTGTACCGGAAAATCGATTCCCCACACCTGCTGCAACAGCATGGCACGGGAAATGATGATCAGCGGATACCGCATGAAGTACTCCAGAAGCCGCAATTCCTGTGACTGGATGTAGAGCTTCACACCGCGACGGAAGACCTCGCGCCTGACAAGATCCAGCTCAAGATCGGCAAAAACGAGCCTGGCCGTATTGAGCGGCTGTTCCGCCCGACGCAGCAGGGTCTCGATGCGCGCTTTGAGTTCGGGCAAGGCGAAGGGCTTGACCAGATAGTCATCGGCACCGCTGCGCAGCCCCTCAACCCTGTCTCTCACACCATCCATGGTGGTGAGAAACAGAATCGGACAATCGATCCCCGAGAGCCTGATCTCTTTCAGAATGGAAAGACCGTCAATTCCGGGTAGGCGTCGATCGAGAACAATGCAATCCCACCCGCCCTCAAGCGCCAGCGCCTTGCCTGCAAGCCCCTCTTCAGCACAGGTTACCTGCAACCCCCAGCCTGCCATCGCCTCGCTTGCATAGGCACTGAGTGCCCGGTCGTCCTCTGCAAAGAGGACACGCCTCGCAGAAAGGGCGCTTTCGGCGGTCGGTGCAGAGGGGGGCTGTGACAATGCTTCACTCTCTCGATAGCGACACGCCACCAGTCTGAAACACAACTCCATGAAGGCGGCGGCGCTATCCTACCGCCTATTCGAGCCCCACACCTAGCGGTCATGACGGGCAGCGATGAAGTGTTACCTCGCCGTTACCCTCCTTCGCCTCGGGATCAGCCGGGAGATGGCAGCTTGCCCGCGCGCATCGCAGCGATGACCCCGCCATCGATCAGGAGGTCGCTGCCAGTAATGAACCCCGCATCCGGCCCCAGAAGAAAGCTGGCTGCTACGGCGATTTCATCCGGTGGCGCCATGCGCCCCGAGGGAGACGCAGCGACCATGGCGCGATAGATATCGCCAGTGGGCGAGGCGAGTTCATGCGCCGCCAAAGGTGTCACAATAATACCCGGACTGATGGCATTCACACGTGCACCGCGCGCGCCCCATTGAACCGCCTCTGCCTGCACGCGCAGAATGTTGGCTCGCTTGGAAACCATATAGGCCATCATCGGATCGGCAATAGCGGCTTTCTGCAGACAGGGAAGCGCAAGCAACGCGTCTGCCGGCGACATGGCGAGTTGACGCTCATCCTCTTCCGGCAAGGGCCTCATCATGTGACCGGCCATGCTCGAGACAATAAGACCCGAGCCGCCCCATGCAATGACATGGCGAAAAATCTCGAACACGACCGCCGAGCCATACAGATCGATCTCAAGAATCGTCTCGACCGAGGCCATATTGGGAGACACACCGGCCGTATTGATCAATTGCAGGACCGGCCCAAGAGCAGAAGCCGCCTCGGCGAGAGCATGAACCGAGGCGCGCGACCCGACATCGACATGGCGCGTCTCGACCCTATAGCTGGCCGCTCGAAGGGTTTCCGCAGCGGCGTCCAGCGTCTGCTGGTTGTGATCAGCAAGAAGAACGGTCTTGCCGATCCCCTGACGTCGCGCAATGGCCTGACCAATACCCCCGGCGCCGATCACGACGATTACTTCTCTTTTCATTGCAGCGCGCTCCCCAAAATTGCGACTTCATAGGCGGATTAGGCCCGTTGCCGCATCATAGGAGGATCGATCAATCACCATTAGAGATCGGATCGAGCTTGCACTTATATCTTTATCTCATGAATAGGGGCGATGAGGCGAAACCGTACCTAGTCCACGGTTCCCGTGCACCATTCAGTCAACTCGGCCTTCTCGATCATAGACCTTAACAAACTCGTCCAGCGACAGGATTTTAGTATCCAGCTCGTAGCAGGTCGTATTCACGTCGTCGGTCATGACCATATTATCACCAGCGACTTTGTTGATAGACGAGATCGTCCGGTTGATATCATCGATATGCTCGACCTGCTTTTTTGTGGTCGAATAAATCTTTTCTATTAGCGTATCCACAGCACCAACCTGGTTGGCTATTTTCTCTAGCCCACCCTCGACATCCCCGACCAACTGCACGCCGCGCTGCATGGAGATACTGGACTCGGCCACCAGATTGCCGATGATCTTGGCAGCATCCGAAGAGCGCACAGCTAACGAGCGTATCTCGTCTGCAACCACCCCGAAACCCTTCCCCTCCTGACCCGCGTGAGCGGCTTCAACAGCCGCATTGAAAGAGAGAAGCCTTGTCTGAAGGCTGATATCCTGGATAACACCGAGACTTTGGACCATTTCATGATAACTTGAGACAATACCAGAAATGGCTTCTACGGTATTTTTAACAACGATACGGAAGTTATTTGCGTCGTCATTCACTTCAGCGACAAGATCACGCGCTTCTTCAACGTTGCTGGCTGTATCACAAACCGCATTGTTTATTTCCTCGACACTTCCCGCGGCATGAACGATGTCTTGTGTCTGGGCCTGCGTGCGGCTGGATAAAGCAATACTACCCTCCCTGATCAGCGCTGAGACCTTGCAAACCGCTTCGACATTGGTTGATATTTCTGAAATAACGTTACGCAGATCATTCGTCATCCGCTGAGATTGCTTGGCCGCCGCCACACTCTGCAATCGCGTGGCACGCACCAGCGACAAGGTAGACGCAGCTCCGACATATCGCCCGTCGCGTGCGATCATAAAGCCCCGATAAAGATCATTTGCGTCCTTGCGCAAAAGATCCTGCGTAAAATCGGCAATTGGGAGAGTATCGGAAACGACGATCGGTGCCTGTTTTACAAGAAGCCGGACGGGACGCCCGATATAAAGCGCACGCCCGAACCGACCCGCCATGAGGCCGAAGAAAAACTGTCGATCAATCAGCCCGACGGGATGTCGGTCCTCATCCACGATCGCAATCATCATGATGTTCGCTTCACCAGTAAAAATATCATGGACGCTGGCACCAGGCTCGCTCGGCAGGAGTTGCGGAATAACCTCCACGATATCGCCCATAATTCTTGGGAGATCATTATGCGCACCCACGTCAAAATCCTGGAGAGGCGCTTCAAAGGCGACTTCTGACATAGTGGAAAAACCTTTGATTTTATGACAGTTATATTACATGAGAACGGTAAAATACGACCATTGACATCAAATATACTATGATTGCGATCTTAATGCCTCAAGCGTCCCGATGCATAACGGCATTAAATATTTGGTCATATCGGGAGGGGGGAATCTGGCTCAAGACGGACCTGGCATTGGCTTGCGGCGTCCAGACCCTGTGAGAACTTGGCATGATCTGCGGCAGCGACGATGCTGATCGCCGGCGTGAACAAGATTGCCGTTTTTCGTACCGTACGGAGCCCGCTCTTTCTTCTCTGAGACGCACCCACAGATTTTGACGTGATGAGAGCGCCCTCAGGCGCATTTCCTGCAGGCAGCCGATCCCCATCCACTATGGTGTAATAAACGGTCGCAAACCTAGATCCCAGATTCCTTTGCAAATCTATGACAGACGTCGTTCCGATTGCAGACAATATGGCGTCGAGCAGACGGCGAGATGTCGGGAAGTATCTGGGCCCCGACCGGCATCAAGGAGAAAGAAAGGGATTTTCCCCGCCCGTCGGCGACTAGGAAAAAATTGCTAAGAAAGCCGCCGAGCACCGGAAAGTCGCCTCGGCTATCTCAGCCCCACCGTTTTTGGTGGCTCCCGCCGCCTTGTGATGAGACCGAGGGTTCGCGTCGTTCAGAAAGTCCATACCCGAAGCAGGGTCTTGGTCTCGCTTCATGTCGCAAAGAGCCTCACAGATGCGTTACTCAGACCGGGGATAACGGCCAGCCACGTGCACATCTCCGCCGTGGGCTTGCCACCGCGTTTCGCCACCGGCGGAAGGAACGGCCGCACCCGTTCCCGCTCGGCGTAGGTCAGATCCGTTGGGTAGTGCTTCGTCTCTTAGGAGACCCCGACCACTCGGCCCCTCTGCCCTGGCGTCCACATCGAGAGCTTGAATCACGCCCCAACCAGGCCGCCAAGCACATCCTCAAACCGTCTCTCAATGCTCGAGCTTGAAAAGCGCGACACGTTCTCTCAGAACCGAGGCCGCTTTGTCGAGAGAGGCGATTGCCGCGGTATTCTCTTCGACCATCGCGGCATTTTGCTGTGTCGACTTGGTCATTTCGCCCACAGCAAGATTGATTTCCTGCATCGCGGAAAACTGTCCGGTCGCTGAATGAGCAATCTCGGCAACGAGCTTATCGATTTCGGAGACCTGTTTGAGAATAATACCAAGAGCGCCACCGGCTTCTCGTACCAGCCTGACCCCATCCGAGACATAATCACTCGAACTGGAGACCATCTCTTTGACCCGGCGCGCGCCCTCAGTCGAACGCTGGGCCAACGTGCGGACTTCGGTCGCCACGACAGCAAAGCCTCTCCCAGCGTCACCAGCACGAGCAGCTTCAATTCCCGCATTGAGCGCCAAAAGATTGGTCTGAAAAGCGATTTCATCGATCAGGCCGATTACCTGGCTGATCTGGGAAAAGCTGCTTTCAATCTGACTCATAGCGTTAACGGCGTTGTGCACCATGGAACCGGATTTTTCGGCACCTGAACGGGTCTCATCTGTGACGGTCGCCGCCTTTCGGGCGCTATCTGCTGCGTCACGCAGCATGCTAACAACACGCTCGATGGCTGCCGAAGACTCTTCAATGCTCGCAGCCTGCTGCTCCGTGCGGCGCGACATGTCATTGGAAGCAACAGAGATCTCTCCGGTGCCCGAACCAATCGCCATAACACTCTGTTGTATCACAGCGAAAGTTTGGTTCAGACGTTCGAAAGAATCGTTGAAGTCGGTCTTCATAACCTGCAAGCGCTGTGGAAGCTGAGCGTCTATACGATAAACCAGATTCCCTTCCGAAGCCGCTGCCAGCCCCCTGCGTATTGCCTCGACCGCTCTGGACTCTTCCTCAAGTTCTCGCGCCACACGCTCTGCATTTTCGGCACGTTCCCGAGCGACAATCTCGCGATCCGCTGCCTGTTCTGCCTCTTGAAGCTTCGCCTTCTGCAATCCGGTTTGCATGGTGCCGAGCGCCTTGGCCATGTCGCCCACTTCGTCGCCTCGATCAACGCAAGGAATAGATCCCTCGAGTTTTCCGTCGGCAACGCCAAGCATACGGTCACGAACCAAAAGCAGAGGGTCGACGATTGTTCTCTGGCTCATGATCAGGGTCGCTACCAGAATCAGGATCTGAACGACGACCAGACCGATCACACAGTTTCGAATGGAAGCTCGTGCCGCTTCAGCCAATGTGCGCGAAGCTGCCTCGACGTGAACAATACGTTGTCCGGTAATCGCCCCAATATCGATAGCAAGATGCACACCTTCCTGGTCAGACGCCTGCATGATCGTGCGCATTCGCGCCACATCGCCCTTGGCCTGAGCAGTCAGAATCGCATTGAGCTGCTGCTCAAAGGAGTCGTAGCGACCCATCATAGGCGCAAAAGTCGCCTCGAGCCTTGGGTCGGTCCTCACTGCCTCGGCGAACAGGTCACGCGTTCCCCTGATGTCCTTTTGAAAGCGCGTAATCACCTCTCCAACAAAAGGACTTTGCGCCTGGTCGGTTATGAGATGGGTCGCAAAGAGAAGCGCGTTGAGCTTATCGGTGATACGAGCCAGCAAAATTGTGCCGCGATCATCCGTATTGATAAAGGCGCGATAACGGAAATCTGTTGCCATCTGGTTTTGCACCAGAAAAGCTGCGCCCACGAAGGTAACCAGTGTTAATGTTATCGCAACGAGTGCGATCTTTGTCTTGAAACGGAGAACACTGAACATGGAAGGGAGAGCCTTATCTCAAGGTGTCCCCAAATATTCCGGCACAAAAATTAAAAAATCCTCTCCGCACAAGCTCAAAACGGATAGTTACAAAAAATCAGCACATGACGGTCCAATTTTTATTGGGGTATACGGCATAATATATTTTCAATAAAAATAATGGTCCGTAAAATATTTTTATTGTATTTTTACAATATAACGATATTAATTCCCCGACGAATATTTTTTGTGCTTTAATTTTCTTTATTTACATCTTGCTGATAACACTTCTTGGCTTCGCAAAAGCTTCAAAAGTCTACTCTGAAGGTGCCTCGTGCGGTCGGTCAGAAATATTTCGAACCACGCGTGCCACCACATAGACCATAAGCGTAGAAGAAACGCAAAATGCAGCCACCTCGGCGCCGAGGTCACATATTGCAGGTAAAGACACAAAATCGCTGGATCCTAAACCCTGTTCTGATAGCCAATCATTTATCAACGTTAAACCATGCGAAATAACTGTTTCGGCAATCCCGAAAATCGTCAAAACGACTATTATTTTTGTTGCCATAATACCTCCCTCGATCTGGGATTCCAGAGTTCGGCCCGACCCTATGCACCAATCATTAAGAGAAAATTCCTGCCGGTGAATTCTCTCTCTCATAGTGATCATTTTCGACCACATCGCTATCCAAGCTCGGGGTTTTCCGCTCGCCGCCCCTCAATGGCTGGGCGCTTTTCCCGGGTTACGAGCCTGGAAATCTATACGAAACCGATGAAGCGCCGGACCAGGCTGGCAAGATATCCGATCCAAAGCCGTATGGTTGCGAGATTGAGTCAGCTTCTGAAAGACATAACGGTCTTGTCTTCGGCGGGGGGGGCATCAGTTTGAGGCGATTGAAGATCTACTTGACGCCGGTTCGTAGCTTATACCGCGCCTACTTCGTCTCCCTATGAATATTACAGACTTTTTTAATGAAACAAGTCGCATCCCCATCTATTTTTCAGATCTCATGAAAAATACTTTCGTTCGTCTTCCCGATCTGGTTGCATTATTATGGGATTTAGAGCGGATCATTGAATCGCGGCATCTACAGCTTGGCACTCTGAAACCTGACCGGCGGTGTGGACAAAGCCATTACGTCATGCCTGATCCATTCACCAATCGCGCCAATGACGCCGTGACACAGCTCAGACCCAAGACCAACAGGTCTTGGGCCATCGTCTCCTGAACTTTGGAGATGAGGAAATCAATCGCAGGTATAGGCCGGATTTCCAAAGCAGACAGAAATAAGAAACAGATCTTAAGTAGTATAAAAATATCGTACTCAGAATGGCAGCACGCCGTCCATGATCTGCTGGCCATAGCGCGCGGTCTGTGCCTTGGTCAACTGGCCACGGCCGCCGTAAGAGATACGCGCCTCCGCAATACGATCATGCGTGACGATATTACCTTCGGTAATATCTTGCGGGCGCACAACACCGCTGACCATAAGCTGGCGCAACTCCCCATTGACGCGCACTTCCTGCCTCGCGACAATAACAAAATTGCCGTTGGGCAAAACCTGGGTGATCGTACCCGCCAAAGCAAGCGTAACGATCTCGTTTCTTCGTATAATCCCGGCCCCCGTATTAGCGCTTGCACTACTCGTATCGAGCGCACTCGAGCTTGAAAGCACCTTGCCCTGGGCTCCGAAAAAGCTCGGAATGCCGAAAGTCTGCGATCCGCTTCCTGCAACAGTCGTATTATCATTTACGGCTGCATTATCGGAAATATTGACATTGATCGTGATGAGATCGCCGACCTGTGACGCGCGCTGGTCCTTGAAAAACGCTCGGCTACCGGAACGCCAGAGGCTACCAACTTCAGTGGGCGGTGGCTGCAATGGAGGCATAGGCATCGTTATGGGACGATAATCCGGTGCCTGGGTTGGATCGGATGTCTGAGTCATGCGGGGTGGATGCCCCATTTCTGTCAGATCGGCGAGAGATGTGCAGGCGCTCAGCGCTATCGAGAGAAAAAGACACGCGATCCCGGTGAAGCGTCTCACGGTCTTTTCCCTCGATCTGAGATGGTCGCATCTCATGGCAGATTATTCCGACTGGACATCGCGAGACGCCGCGCCGTGTTGGGGTCGGACGGCACTGGATGGCTGCTGAGCTCAACTTCGATGTTAGACCCGTCAACGACACGGCCGCTAACGATCATGCCGCTTGACTCGTTCAATACACGCACCTGCTGTCTGGCTCCGGCATCTTCCATGGCCCTCCCTGCTATCGACAGACGCAACCCAGGTGACGCAAACGTAATCAAAACAGGATCTCCCTTGTGCATCACCATTGTACGCTGAAGATCCTGAGCGATTACGGCAGCGCCAGAGACGACACCCCGGCTTATACTAAGTCCCTCGATTTCGGATTCATTCGAGACGGCTTTCGACGGGAGATGCCCTGAGTAGGACTCGTCCAGTCTGACGTCAGAAGCCGAGATCACCGTTCCCGCAGGCAAAGAACGCGTATAAACGAGCACGCGCTGAGTCGCATGGATGAGTCCCGTCAGCATAAAGGAATCGGAAGCGAGATCACCGGTCGGATGCGCCCTGTAAACAGTCGACGAAAACCAGCCGCTTCTTTGATCCCACTTAACGTCCGAGAGCACAACGGGATCGGCCTCGTCAGTGGATACGGTCAATGGATGGAAATCGCGCAGGGTGATTGAAATCGGACCATCTCCGAGTTCAGGCAGGTTTTTACGGATTAAAGCGTTGAAATAGGATTCGTCCAGTATTCGGCCCGCGCGCATAATCGTCATGGAGGCAGATGCCGACTGGTCCTCCCACTCTATGCCATATTGGTCCGCAATTGCGATCAGTTGCTGGCCGCTGACCTCGATCGCCCCTCCCGGCGCGGGGCTTGGGCCCAGAATACGGTCCTGCCCCGGCTCCAGCCCGGCAAATATATCCGAGAGTCGCACAGTGTCAGAGGCAATGGTTGTGGCATGACGCAAAGTCGCAGCACGCGCATTACCCGCAGATGCTGCAAAGCACAGCGCCCCGCAAAGACTCAGAATGAGCCAGCGCATGACAGCATTACCGCAAGTTTGTAAGGGTCTGGAGCATTTCGTTCGACGCTGTAATCACCTTGCTGTTCATCTCATAGGCGCGTTGAGCAGTGATGAGCGCCGTAATCTCGGTAACGACGTTTACCGAAGATTCCTCAACAAACCCTTGACGAACAGAACCGTAGCCTTCGCTCTGGGGCGTACTGAGATTAGCGGTGCCGGATGAGGTCGTCTCGGTGAAAAGATTTTGCCCCATCGCAGCCAGACCGTTTTCATTTTGAAAAGTTGACAGCTGTAGCTGACCCGCAACCTGAGCTGTCGTCTGACCGGAGAGCGTGTACTGGACCTGACCGGACTGATCGATCGTAATGTTCTCAGCATTGTTCGGCACTGATATATTCGGCGAAAGCGGATACCCGTCTGCCGACACGATCGTCCCATCCTGAGAAAGGGAGAATGTTCCGTCACGCGTATAGGCATATTCGCCTGACGGAAGCGTCACACGAAAATAGCCACGTCCCTCGATTGCCAGATCAAGCGAGTTACCTGTCTGCTCGAGCGTACCCTGCTCGTTAATTCGATAAATGCCTGCCGTACGCACACCAAGGCCCACCTGCGCGCCCGCAGGCACAAGATCGCCCGTGTCTGAACTCATCGTTCCGGCACGACGAAGATCCTGATAGATAAGATCCTGAAACTCCGCACGACGACGCTTGTAACCGGTCGTCGTCATATTCGCGATATTATTGGAAATCGTCTCGACATTCGTCGTCTGGGCCTGCATGCCCGTATTCGCAATATCCAGCGATCTCATCATGACAAATCGTGCTCCTGACACTCGAAATAACGGTGCCTGCTTTCAAATGTTACTGAACCACCAAAAAGACAGTAAGCGGGTTATACTGCCCTACACCGCATAAATAGCAGTACTCAAAATTCCTTTTAGAAGCGTGAATCTCAAAGGCGATCCAACGGCATCCCTCGCCAATCACGGAATGGTTACACCCTACAACGTTCCGTTTCGCAAAGCGAGCGTTCAGCCAAGAAGGCTTCCAGATTTTTTCAGAGTGATGCAGAATAGCACTGCTCGTGCCGAAGGATAAGGGCGCTCAGAGCCTTGTGAAGCTCGACCATAGGCATCGACCAGTCGAGCGGCACGCTTTGCTGGAAAATTCGCACGGTATCGTACCACGGTGAATCCGTGCGTCGGGAAAGCCAGCGCCAGCATTGGTCGTAACGGGATAGCAGCCAGGTTGGCTTGCCAAGGGCTGCGGCCAAATGGCATGTCGAAGTATCAACTGCAATAACGAGATCGAGCGCACTGACAAGTGCAGCCGTATCGCTGAAGTCGCGCAACTGCGAAGTATGATCGATCAGACGCATTCCCGGAGGCGGGGTACGGGACTGATCGGCTTTCTCACCGAGTTGCAGACTATAGAAAACGACACCCGGCAGGGTGGCCAGCGACGCGAATGTATCCAGATCGGTCGAACGGCGTCGATCCGCCAGAAAGGCGGCCTGTACTTCCGGATGAGGTGCGCCGGCCCAGACGACTCCAACACGCAGCGGGGGCACCGCATTGCTCGTACCTTCAGCGACCAGCTGGTTGCGCCAGAACGCCGCTTTCTCAGGCTCGACTTTTAAATAGCCCGCTGCTCCGGGGAGAGTCTCCAGGGTAATGCCCAAAGCATGGGGCAAACTGAGAACCGGACACTCAAGGTCATGCGGAGGGACCTCATCATCCTCACTCAGCACAACGATGTTCGTCAGGGAATTTTCCAGTAGAGAGACGAGCTCGCGCCTTACCCGAAACAGCACCCGACCGACCCGTCTTGCAGCAAGAGGCGCAAAACGGGCAAATTGGATGACATCCCCAAACCCGCCTTCCGTAGAAATGAGCAAAACCCGCTCAGGCGCGTCTTCGCCCAGCCACCGTGGTTTTTTCAGATCGAAGCTGGCGTAGTTCTGCGCAGTCCAGCGATGCTCATACTCCTTGAAACCCTCCGGATATTGGCCATCCTGCAAGAGCGAAACAGCGTAATTCGTTCGGCTGTAACTATTGTCGGGGTCGACCGTGATCGCAGCACGATGAAATTGCAATGCGAGTGTGTGATCGCCTCTATGATCGAGGGCTACACCCATATTGCTCAACGCCAGAGCATGTCGTCCATCAAGACGCAGGCTGTTGCGATAGCAGGCTATCGCATTCTCATATTGGCTCAGGAACAGGAAGCTATTCCCGATATTCGACCACGCATCCGCCAAAGACGGATCATGCTCGACGGCTCGGGAAAGGAAGACAAGGGCTTCGTCGAAGCGGTTCAGAAGATTGAGCAAGCCACCGTAATTACTGAGAGTCCTCGCATCAGCAGGAAAGTCCCGCAGACGCTTTTCGTACCCCTCAGCCGCCTCAGCCAGCTTGCCGGCAAGTTGCAGAGCCTCGGCGCTCCCCTCTGGATAAGCCATTACAGGTAATCCGCCAGGGTCATGCCTTTCATGTTCGATATCAGGATGTACGAAGCGTTGAGGCTCGTCTTGATATTGGAAGCATTCGTCGCAACCGTAGCCAGATCGGCATCCCGGGCATCACCCAGCTGGGTCTGCAGCATGGTACTGACGCCGGTCAGCAAAGTGGACTGTGCCTTCAGGCTGTTCTGAGTGCCACCTATCGCACCTTCCTGCTCTGTCAGCTGACTGATCGTCGTTCCGAGCGACGTATAGATCTGCTTGGCAAGGTCCGAGAACCCCGGCGTTTCAGAGGACATATCGCCCATCGACGAGACAGCCATCAAGTCGCGCATCAGATCCCTTATCGGGGAGCCCGTCGAAGTCGCGCTCTGCGCAGAAGTGACAGATGACTGCGTTGCCACAATCCCGATGGATGTCGTTGTGTCCGTGCCGCTCATAACCCCGCGCTGCTTACCCAAGGCCTGAGAGGGCGAGACTGACAACGAAGCAGAGAAGACCGACAAAGAGGGATCATTCGATTGCGCCAATGTGGTCATCTGCGAAAAAACGCTGCTTGCTCCTGCAGTAGAGACCGTTTTTACACTAGCGGCAATCTGCTGGGCCAGAGCGCTTGTAGACAATGACGACTGCCCCTTGATCGGAGACGTCGTCGACTCTGTTCCGGCGAAAACATAGTTTGTGCCGTCGCTCGTATTGAGGAGTGTCTTGATACTTTCGAGAGCTGTCTGCGCGGCAGAGGCCGCAGAAGCAACCTGGCTGGGTGTAGCGGTCCCTGAAACCCCTAGCAGATTCGTCGCAAGACTTTGCGCCTGCGTCACAAGCTGGTTCATCGCTGTCGCGGTGACGGAGAGTGTGGTCTGGGCATTCGCAATATTCGACTGCCAGGATTGAACCTGGGTGATTTTGGGAGTCAGATTAAGAACCGTCGCCCGCGACGAACCAAGATCGGCATAGGTCGCACCGATGACACCTGTGCTGCTTTGCCACGTGGCAGTCTCTTGCTGAGCCGTCAGTTCCTTGACCCCCGCAGCGAGAATAAGCGAAAGCGCAGAACCGCCATACTGATTAACCGCGTTGCTCATGTCTCGCTCCGGGGAAAAGGATTAAACTGCGTTCAAAAGCGCGTTGAACATGGTCTGTACGGTCGAAATAATCTTGGCGTTCGCCGTGTAGGCGTTCTGCAAAGCGACCGTCTTGGCCATTTCGTCATTCACATTGACACCCGACACGTCAGCCACTTTCGTTTGCAGCAGCGTCAATACGGCAGAGCTCGACGTAACACCCGAACTGGCCGCAGCGATCGTCGCCCCCTGGTTTGACGTCAGAGCGGTTGAGAGCGCAATCAGCCCCTGTCCGCCATTGTATCCAGTAGAGATACTCCCATTGGGACCCAGGCCATTCGTTGGGGCCGCAAGGCTACCGCTGACATCGCTGGCATCGGATCCGAAACCCACCGAAAGGACATTACTGATAACACTCGTGTCGCCCGAATTTGTCGTACCGTCACTATTGGTTGTCGTTGTCAGCAAGGAAGGCGTCGTCGCGTAACGCGCGCTCACCGCAAGGCTGGAAGAGAGACCGACGATCCCTTCCGGGGTCGGCTTAGTGAGATCGGAACTTTGTATGCTGCTCGCACCACCAGCCCCCGTACTGAAAAGCGAGAGGCCTGCGCTGCTAAATCGGTTCATGATCGTGTAGGAGACCGAGTCGAGCTGGGCCTGCATTTGAGGGTAGACCGTATCGCGCAAAGCAATGTTAGCGCCGAGGCTGCCTCCAGTCAGACTGGAGGTTACATCCTGTCCCGCCAGGGTAATGCCCGGAATGGAGGAGGTGCTGTCCTGAGGGCTGTAATAGGAGCTGGCGCTCAGCGTTGCGCTGGACGTGGTCAGAGGCCAGGTTGAACTGGGCAACTGCTGCGTGCTGTCATCCAGCCCCATCTGATCGGGCCTTGTCGGCAGCTGGGTGCCATTCGCAGTCCGAACGACCATATCTCCATTGCTGCTACTGGAGAAGGATACGTTCAGATTTGACGATAGGTCTGACATAATTCCCAGACGCTGGTTTTCCAGATCTGCGGTATCCTGCCCAAGACCCTTGAACTTCATGATCTGTTTCGACAACGCGCCGATCTGGGTGAGATCCGAATTAACCGACGCCACGGAGGAAACGACGCTGTCAGCCGCACCCTGCCTTTGCGTTGCGTAAGTCGAGGCAAGCGTATGAATGGTGTCGGTCAAAGCAGTTGCCTTGCTGACCACCGCACTTTGTGAGGCACTTTGTGACGGCGTCGAGGTGAGCGAGATCAGCGCACTCTGCAAATTACCGAGCTGATCTGTAAGTGACGACGTGCTCCCGGAATCTGCCGATGTCGACCCCTGCACTGCCGACAGCGAAGCGAGAGAGTTGTTCATGGTTGTATAGGATGAGGCCGAGGCATTCTGCCGATAGAGCGAGGACTGAAGCGCCTGATTGATCGAAAGCTGCGTGCTCCCAAGGCGCACACCAGCCCCGTATCCTCCGGCGACAGATGACAAGGTCGCCACTGTCTCTTTCACATAGCCAGCCGTACTGGCATTGGCGACGTTGTTCGCCGTTACGGCATATTGAGCCTCGATGACGTTGAGGCTACCCGATGCGATAGAAAGAGAGGCCAGAAGGTTCATCTTTGTCCGTTCCGCAGAAAACAGCGATCGCGCCTACACGAGCATGTCGATCGCCCCCACTTCCCAAGATGGAAACAGCAGGCTTGGGACCAGGATCTAAACCCAAATAGTTTCGGAAAGGTTTCAGAAGCTGAGGTGCCCTAAAGGGCGCCCCGCCCCCTCGCCCAGGACGCAAGCATCAAGTGCCTGCTATCTAGGCAAGACTTTCCAGAGGAGCACTGCCCGTAAGCGTGAACTCGCCCACAAGCTTTTTGAGACGTCCAGCCTCGTTTTCGAGGCTGTTTGCCGCTGCTGTGGCCTCCTCGACCATGGCCGCATTCTGCTGCGTGACGCGATCGAGCTGCCCCACCTCGTGGTTCACTTGCCCCAAGCCCGAGGCCTGCTCTTCGGAACCGAGCGCGATCTCAGAGAGAAGGCTGTCGATATCCGAAATCTGGCTCACGATTCCGCCCAGAGCGGCACCCGCATCACCAATAAGCCGCGCACCCAGATCTGAATGGACAGTTCCCTCGGCAATGAGCACACGTATCTCCTGCGAGGCTTTTGCCGAACGTTCTGCGAGAGCCCGGACTTCGGTCGCCACAACCGAAAAACCGCGCCCGGCCTCACCCGCCCTCGCAGCCTCGACAGCCGCATTCAACGCAAGCAGATTGGTTTGAAACGCGATCTGCTCGATAATGCCCGTGATCTGCGAAATCGACTTCGACGCTTCCTTCATTCTCTCCATGGCGCCCACAGCCTCGTTGACAACCTCATTGGCTTTGAGGGCATCTATTCTCGCGGCAGACGCCGAGCTTGCCGCATTCTTGGCACTCTCTGCGCTTTGAGCGACCCGCGCAGTGATGTTGTCAAGCGTCGCTGCCGTTCGTTCGAGGTTACCCGCCTGCATCTCCGTGCGCTGAGCGAGATCATTAGAAGCGACAACGATCTCGTTGGCGCCGTTGGCGACCGTCCCTACAGCGGCCCACACGCCGCCCAGCGTCACATCGAGCTTGGTGCTAGCCCGATTGAAGTCCTCACGCAGCTTCTCGTAGGTAGGGTCGAAGTTGCCAGTCATGCGAAAACTGAGAATATTCTGGGCGAGTTTCGCCAACCCCTTGCCGATACCGTCAATCGCCTGAACACGCCCCGTAATAACAGTGGCGTATTTTACAATCTTCACGACACGTCCATGGATATCGAAGATCGGGTTATAGGACGCCTGCAACCACACATGCTGGCCATTCTTGTCCAAACGCCGACATTCGAGCGGAACGTAATCGCCACGACGCAGCCTGTCCCAGAATTCGACATATTCCGGGCTTGCTGCTATTTCAGGGTCGATAAAAATACCATGTTTTTTGCCAACAAGCTCCTCGAGTGAGTAAGACATTGCTGTCAGAAAATTCTCGTTTGCCGTGAGAATAGTTTCGTCTGGCGAAAACTCAATCACGGCCTGCGCACGCGAGATTGCGTCGAGCTTGCCTGTGGTATCGGCCCGAAGCATCGCAGCTTCCGTAATCACTGAGGCAACCTTGACGATTTTATACACGCGCCCCGTGACGTCACGCACAGGATTGTAGCTTGCCTGAAGGAGAATTTCGTTCCCGCCTTTGGTCAGCCTGGTACATTCCTGCGAATATGCAATACCGGAAGCAAGCTTATGCCAGAATGCGCGATATTCGGCACCCTTAGCGTAAAGCGGATCAACAAAAATGACGTGATGCCGTCCAAGAATTTCTTCCAGACGATATCCCATAGCCGAACAGAAATTCTGATTGGCATCGATAATAGTGCCTTTCAGATCGAATTCTATGAAAGCGAGTGCGCGCTCGAGCGCGCCCAGCTTGGCTTTGGAATCTGCCCAGCCGCCCGGCCATGACTTCAACATCTATTTATTTCTCCAGAATCCAAAATGCGGATCGGCAACCTATTGTTAGTTGGATTTAATTACGCGCCAATAATCCGTTAAAGACACTCGTTTTCACCTTTTTTGACCTTGATTTATGGGGAAAAACCAGCGCCCCACGCTCGGGAAGACCTACCACATGTCGATAATTAAACATTTTTGATTTTGGAACCCAATCACCAAAGCTCAGCCAGGCCAGCGCACCCGCTACCACTGCAATTAAGAAGAACAGACGGAAAAGGGACGATCGAATTATGGGGCTGCGGAAAAATCGCCGGAATTTTCGTGCCGAAACCCGCAACGGCTCATATCAGCGCAAGCGTCGTTAACAGAAGGTTTGCGCAGACCCCGTTTTCGAAAAAATTATGAAATCTCATTGAAAAACCATCTCAGGGACTACAGCTTGCACGCGAAGGCGACGCTTTGCCGAAATCCGAGAGCTTGCGTAACAATGCTTGATTTTCTCAGAATGCGTGCTACCCAATGACCCTGTAAGGCTTCATGTCGCATAGGGAATGTTCTGCTCGGAAGGCTGCATCATGCAGGACCGGCGCCTTGACCATGTGCGGTAAGGCCAGATTTTATATTTTGATCCGTCATTTCACATTCGGATGTTCCGCATTAGTCATCTCCTTCGGGTAGGCGGAACAGCCCGCGGCGCACAGGTCGAGGACACACAATGTCAGTTTTCAATGCCCTCACGACCGCTGTCAGTGGCATCAATGCGCAAGCGACAGCGTTCACCAATCTGAGTAATAATATCGCGAATAGCCAGACCGTTGGCTACAAGGCTGATACGACAGCTTTTCAAAATTTTGTTGCCGGATCGCTCATTGGCAGCACGGCCTCAGCCGACGTATCCGACTCGGTATCGGCGATAACCGTTCAGCACGTCGACAAGCAGGGAACGCCTACAAGCAGCAGCAACAGCCTCGCGGCAGCAATTTCAGGCAACGGGCTATTCGTAGTGTCCAAGCCAACCGGCGCCAGCAATACGAGTACAACGCAATTCCAGGACCGAAGCTATTTCACCCGAAACGGTGAGTTTTCCCAAAATAATCAGGGATATCTGGTCAACACCAGCGGATATTACCTTAACGGCTACATGGTCGACCCGTCGACCGGGCAACTCAATACTGCCGTCAGCGCGATCAATGTTTCCAACATAACCTACCGCCCTCCTCAGACGAATACAATCTCGCTGACTGCCACAGTGGGCACCATGCCAGCGGACACCGCTAAATATGATAGCGGGGATGCGCAAACCTACACCACAGCCCCGGTAACGGTGTACGATGCCAATGCGAACCAGCATCATGTTGCCCTTACGTGGACCCAGAGCAGCACCAACCCACTCGTCTGGACAGCCAGCGCTTATGATGCGGATGGCAAAGGCACTATCGATCAGGCAAGCAACACCTATAACGTCACCTTCAACAGCAATGGCACCCTTGCAAGCGTGACGGACTCGTCAGGCGCGACAGTCGGCTCCACGACGACGGGCGCGGCGGTCACTCTGCCGATCACAGCGTCTTACGGCGCCAACTCCACCCAGACCATGAACCTCTCTCTGGGAACGATCGGCGGCACCAGCGGCACGATCATGGCGGCTTCGACGGGCACTCCCAGCAAAAGCGCCGTCACGAGCCTGGCGCTGAATTCCTCGACCAACACGCTCACAGAAAACAGCGCACAAATCGGCACCTCGACGGGGTCGAACCAGAGCTACATGACCTCGCCGACGGCGGTGTCAGGCGTTCCTGTCTCGATGCTCTGGTCGCAGACCTCGGCATCGCCTCCGACCTGGAATGTCTCGGCCGTAAACGCCTCGACGGGCGCAGCCCTCAGTGGAACGAGCACCATCACCTTCAATCCGGACGGCACAGCGAACGCCCCCCCGACATCCATTGCCGCAACAATCAACGGTACAGCCTACACAATCGCTCTGCCTACCATGACCAACGCAGCCAGCCCTTTGCTCACAACAGCCAGCTCGCTCGGAACCGATACGACCGCCCTCACCTCTGATGCCGTCAATGCAGGAAGCTACGAAGGTATCCAGATGCAGAGCGACGGCTCCGTGACGGCACAGTTCAGCAACGGCGCCTCGCAGCTCGTCGGGAAGATTGCCCTTGCCAATTTTGCCAACGTCAATGGCCTGAATGCGGTAGACGGACAAGCCTATACGGCCACGGCAGCCTCGGGTAATGCAGTGATCGGCGTTGCAGGCGCCAATGGCACAGGAACACTATCCGTTGGTTATACTGAGTCCTCAACGACCAATCTGACCAGCGATCTCTCTGCTCTGATTGTGGCGCAGGAAGCCTACTCAGCCAACACCAAGGTCATCACGACCGCTGATACGCTGTTGCAGGCCACGATAGCGATGAAACAGTAAAATCTGATCCGCCTGGACGGATAACTGTTTCCGGTTTTGTCGGAGGTGTCGTAAATGCCTCTGACAGTCAGGGAATTTTTAATCAGTCCAGGCTAGAATCGGAACTTGGGGCCTCCGATCCTAGTCTGACGTTGCGTCACCTATTTCGTCATTCTTCTGCAACTCCCATGGATGCCCATTGAAATCGAGCAGGAAGTTCCTCCTGCCGACCCCCTAAAGATTTTGAGCTTTGATCATATGAGCGAAACCCAATTCGGCGACAGTCTCGACATCAATCCTGTCGATGACGATCGACTGGGTCCGGCCAAGCGCCCCAAAAAGAGACGACTGGCTATTTTAATCGGAGCGGCTATCGCCCTGTGCTTGTTAGCTGGGGGCGGCTACTTTGCTGTCGCGAAGGGCTGGGTGTTTTCACATAAGAATGAAAAGACCACTCAATCAGATGCTTTAAAACCTGGAGAAACGACACTCCTAGCCATTCCGTCAGTCATCTCAAGCCTCGACAATGGCGATGGTCGTCCAGTCTATGTCAAAATGACCACTAAAGTCGAAATTGCAGGAACTGAGACAGAGGCTTCGTTGAGGCGTTATATCCCCGAGATACAGGATATTTTTCAGACCTACCTGCATGAGACCCGACCTCAGGAAATCAGAGGCAATGGTATTTATCGTCTTCGCGAGACCCTTTTACGCCGCTTGCGTATCCAGATTGCACCGCTAAAAATAACCAATTTCTACATCACCGAATTCCTGATCCAGTAGCCGCCGCGAGACCGCATTAATACTCTATTCTCTCTGGATCGAAGACAAGAATGACCGAAAAAGACGAGGCCTTTTCGCGGGCGAATGGTGATTTTGACAGAGAATTTCTGAACCCAAAGGAAGAAGAGACCTTGGATTCAGCAGATTTTTCTCAGGGTGAAACACTCAATGAAATGCTCGATCAGTCAGAGATCGACAATCTTCTCGGCGGCGCTTTCAGCGGCATACCCGAACGTCGCGAAACCGGGATGGAACGCATTATACGAGCGGGATTCGTCGCCTATGAACGTATGCCGATGCTCGAGATCGTACTCGACCGCCTCGTGCGTCTCCTGACAACTGGTCTGCGTAATTTTACCAACGACAACGTCGAAATCACGATGGAATACACACGGTCGATGTGTTTCGGTGATTACGTCAATAGCGTACCGTCATCCTCATTGTTTGCCGTATTCAAAGCTGCGCAATGGGAGAATTTCGGCCTGATCGTCATCGACTCAGCGCTTGCCTATTCGATCATCGACATTTTGATGGGCGGCCAACGCGGTCGCAGCCATTCAGGTATTGAAGGACGCCCGCACACGGCAATTGAGCGTGCGCTTATCGAAAAATTGGTGACGCTTACTCTCAAGGAGCTATCGGTTGCCTTTGGACCCGTGTGCGAGGTCGACCTCATCTTCGAACGACTGGAAGTCAGTTCACGTTTCGCTGCGATCGCCCGTGCATCGAATGCTGTCGTGACGTCCAAAATGCATATCGATATGGAAGACCGCAACGGCAACCTTGATCTGGTCATACCCTATGCCACGCTTGAGCCCGTGCGCGATCTCCTCTCGCAGCAATTCATGGGCGAGCGTTTCGGACGTGACTCCGTATGGGAGAACCATCTGATCGCCGAGATCATGGAGACCGATGCGGAGGTTTTGGCAGTCCTAGAGGAGCAAACCATTTCCCTGGCTCAGCTTCTGGATATGAAGCCTGGCATGCAGATTCTCTTCCCGCAGCGACTGGCAGGCGCGTTACCTGTGACACTGCAATGTAACCAGACACCGCTCTTCGAGGGTCATCTAGGGCAGACCAGCGGCAAGGCTGCGGTAAAGATCGACGGGAGGCTTGTGCCGGACGACAGCCCGCATACGCATAGCCCAAGCGAACCCACTCCCTATGATTAGGCGCGAGAAAAGTGCATCATGCCGCCCCTTCAGGTCCTATTTTACAAGGATGACCACTCATGCTGGCGCAGATACAAATATTTATAGAGATTGCTCTATCTGCCCTGCTTCTTCTGGGTATTGCCTTCAATTTCCATATCAGCAGGACTCTCTCTTCGCTGAAGAGTGATCGAGCGAATCTTTTAAAGCTGATCGAAAAACTCGAGACGAGCATCAAGAACGCGCATGACGGGGTCGAAAAGCTTCGTGTCGCGGGTCAGGTGAGCGGTCGCCCACTCACACGAACGATCGAGCAAGCCAAAATAGTCGGCTCCGAACTCGATACGCTTGTTGACCGAGCCGATTCCAAAGCCGAGAAACTGACAGACCTTACCACCAAGGCCTCGTCGCGCGAGCTGGCTCTCGGCAAGCTGCTGGACGACGCGGCAGATCTCAAGCTCGATCTACTGCGCAAAATCGAGTCTCCTCTGATTCACGAGCCCGAAAAAGCGAAGGAAGCTGAGGCAGTATCTAAACCTGCTGCGTCAACACCTTCCACCGATCAACCAGCTACCTCTGGTCGCAGAACGCCTCAGCAGGAGACCAAGAGCTTCAGGGGGCCCAAGCAACGCTTCGAAAACACATTCCTCGGTGATCCGTCGAGATAACAACGGATCACCAATATGCCCCGCTGACATAGCGAGGCTGCGTTGCTCCAGGATCAGCTGCGTGAGCCCAGGCGCTCCAGTCCCAGACCACCGTATCACGTCGGTTTTCTGCGGACATTTCAGGTATGGAAGGGACGCCTTTAATCGCCTGATGATGCCCTTTCACCATGGGGGTAGAGTTCACCAGATAGGCATAGGCTGCATCTGTTCCCATATACACGCACCCGCAACCGATCGGGTCGGCATACAAATAGATCAGCCCACTTGGCGCAGACCGATACGTCATGATGCCCGGAGGCAGGGTGTTCATCATTGCATAACGCGCCGTCGTATCCGCGGGATGAGCGATGAACCCGGCATCAGCAATGCGACGACCCATCTGCAGATAGGGCCTGGCAGGCGACATGCAAGCGCTTAGAAGTCCTGACAGAGACAGAGCGACAAGAGCCGTACGGCTTGCGCTGCGGCCAATCATACCTCGCTCCTCAGCGTAAGCGCCTCTCCCTGAACCGACGTCGAGGCATAATGTCCCGTGGCGCCGTAGCCTTTGGCGCCTTCCTCCTCGGCGTTGCTGAAAATCAGTTTGAGAAACAGAGCCTGGGCTTCGACTGAATGCTCGA